>NZ_CP114286.1:0-326750 GCF_027111275.1 Flavobacterium luteolum
GATTTCAATTGGACTAGTATATTTTATCGCATGGTGATCGATGCTTTGGTTTCCTAAAACATAGCGGATATCTGGATTTGGAAATTCATTTTTCAATTCCACTTTCACTTGTTTATTAGCCAAATCTGCTGTAGAAGAAGCTGTTACCAAATAAGCGCTTTTTGCATAATTTAATCCCTGATAATCATAACGTTTGAACATTGAAAACAATCTTGCTGTAAAATCGTTCCAATTACGTTTCTCTTTCGGACTCCATAAAGTTTCTGATAAAGCAGCTAATCTTGGAAAAATCATATACTCAGAATCTTTTGGGCCTGCGATGTGTTCAGCCCATAAATTAGCTTGTCCACCTAAAACATGCGCTGCTTCCTGCGGCGTCATAGTTGAAACTACAGGATCAAATTTGTACACTTCGCTTAACGGATTATAAGCATCAAAAGCCAAAGGTTCTTCGTTTTGCGGACCTTGATAAAAGTTGAAATAACAAGGCGTTTCTGGTGTCATAATTACATCGTGACCTTGATCTGCCGCTTCGATTCCGCCTTTTGTTCCTCTCCAGCTCATTACTGTAGCGTCTGGAGCTAAACCGCCTTCTAAAATTTCATCCCAACCAATTACTTTTTTACCTTTAGAATTGATGTATTTTTCCATACGTTTCACAAAATAACTTTGTAATTCGTTTACGTTTTTCAAATGTTCATCTTTGATTCTTTTTTGACAATGCGGACATTTTGCCCAATTGGTTTTAGTCGCTTCGTCTCCACCAATATGAATATATTTTGAAGGGAAAATGGTAATTACTTCGTCAATTACATTTTGCAAAAATTCAAAAGTCGTTTCCTTTCCTGCACAATAAATATCCGTCAAAGGCCAAACTCCACCTGATGGGACGCCAATTCTCTGATTGAAACAAGATAATTCAGGATAAGCCGCAATTGCACTGCTTACGTGTGCTGGCATTTCGATTTCTGGAATTACTTCTATTCCTTTTGTCGCTGCGTATCTTACAATTTCTTTTAATTCGTCTTGCGTGAAGAATCCGCCATACGTTCCTTTTTCATCAGGATTTGTAGTTAATCTGGCATTCCAAGAAACATTTTCCTGATCTACTCTCCAAGCACCAACTTCGGTTAACTTTGGATATTTTTTGATTTCAATTCTCCAACCCTGATCGTCCACTAAATGCATGTGCAGAACATTCATTTTATGCGCTGCCAAACGGTCGATTGTCGCTAAAACATAATTTTTATCAAAGAAATGACGTGAAAAATCCAGCATTAAACCTCTCCATTTAAAACGAGGTTCATCATTAATAGTCAAACTTGGAATCTGCCATTTTGCAGAAGTGATTACATATTTACTTTCAATTGATTCAGGAAGTAATTGTCTGATACTTTCTAAAGCATATAAAAAACCATTGTTCCCTTTTGCAGAAATAACAATATTAGTTGGATTTATATCTAAAACGTAAGCTTCATTCTTTAAGTTCTGATCTGTTTTCAACAAAACATAATTACTTAATGGAGCTTTTGTCGTAACTTCTGGTTTCCATCCCGCAGCACTTTCAAATTTAGAAGCCAAAGCATTTGCAGCATCTTTTTGGAAATCACCGTTTACTACAAACTTTGTGTCTTTCGTAAATTCAAAAACACCTGTTTTAATAAGAGTCTGACTCGGTTTTGGAATGATACGAATATCACTTTCTGTGTACACTTTTTGCGCGTTAGCCGAGAAAATTGAAGTGATAACGGTTAATAGAAATAGTAATTTTTTCATTCTTTGTTTTTTGGTTTCTTTAAAAGTTACTTATTAAGAGCTTTTAAAGATTTAGTTTTTTAGGTTTAGTTTGTCATTTCGACTGAAAGGAGAAATCGCAATAGAAATTCCTCAAAGTAATTCTCCAATCTGTGTCGATCAACTAATGTGATTCCTCGTTCCTCGGAATGACAAATATTGCGTCTAATCTCTTCAACGGATTAAAATCCGTTGCTACAAAATAATCCGTTCCTTCGGAACTTTTTATGAAAGAGCCATTGGCTCGAAATATATTGTAGGGATGGATTTTAATCCATCCAACGTAATCATATTTATTTATCCCAAGACATTTTAAATTTCGCGTCTTCCATTCTGTGGCCTTTTGCGTCATCAGAAACGGCGTAATTAAATCCAGATCTTAGACTATAACCTGCGTATTCACCGCTTTTATTCAAGGCAATAAAACCAACTTGCAGATATTCCATGTCTTTGTGGTTTTTATGTTTGTTGTAAATACGTTCTGTGATTTCTTTACAAGCATCATAAGGAGATTTTCCCTGACGCATTAATTCGACAACCATTGCGCTTCCTGCAGTTCTAATAACTGCTTCTCCCAAGCCAGTTGCCGCTGCAGCTCCCACTTCATTGTCCAAGAAAAGACCCGCGCCGATTATTGGGGAGTCACCGACGCGTCCGTGCATTTTCCAAGCTGCACCGCTCGTGGTACATCCGCCAGAAAGGTTGCCATCTTGGTCTAACATTAGCATGCTTATGGTATCGTGATTTTCTATATTAATAACTGGTTTGTATTTGGAATCCTCCAGCCATTTTTTCCAGTCTTTTTCAGATTCTGGTGTCAATAAATTTTCTTCTTTAAAACCTTCAGACAAAGCAAACTGCAATGCACCTTGCCCAGCTAACATGACATGAGGAGTATTTTGTAACACTCTTTTTGCCACAGAAATTGGGTGCATGATTCCCTGTAAAAAACAAACAGAACCGCAATTACTGTTGTGATCCATGATACAGGCATCAAGGGTAACTTTTCCTTCGCGATCCGGATATCCTCCATAACCAACACTACGAACATTTGGATCGGCTTCAGGTATTTTCATTCCAGCTTCGATGGCATCCAAAGCCGATTTTCCTTCTTTTAAATTCTTCCAAGATTCTTTATTCGCAGGTAAACCATGATTCCATGTCGAGATGATGATTGGTTTTGTCTGTTTTTTTTCTTTTGATTCTACTTCTAGTTCATTATCATGATTGGCAGCAAATCCGCTTACGCCCAAAACAGAACTTATGGCTAAAGTGCCTAGAGTGGTTTTCTTAATAAAATCTCTTCTATTTGACATGTCTTTTGGTTTAAATTCAACTTTCAGAAACAAAATGTTCTTAACGTTGCTAAATTAATCAGTAATCTTTTTTAATCCCAGTAAAATCTACTACATGGCCGATTTTACGGCTGCAATTGTCTTTAAATTACTTTCTGATAAAGCATTTCCGTCAAAAAATGAAACTCCAGTTGCACCATTTTTCTTAGCCAGCAAAATTGCTTCTTTCAATTCTGCATCCGATTTTAATCCTGGAATATAAATTCCTGTATTTATTTTCGTCTGTTTTCCTTCTAAATCGGCTACACCTTGTTTGGTTGCATAACCTACCCAGTCAATTTCTTCATCATAAAAACTATGATAAATCATTGGATATACTTCGTCAATATTCCATTTATCCCAACGCTGACGCACCATATGATCTGCCATTTCTGGATAAGGAAATACTGCAGCCGTTAATTTTTTATTGTATTTATGAGCGATTTTATACGCATCGTCAACCACTGCTTTTACAGCATTTAATCTGAAGTTTTTCCACTCCATATCAATTGAAGTGTTGTGGCTGTTTTTTGGATTTTTGTGATGTTCTTTTTCGAATTTGCTTACACAAGCATCACAATAGCAGAAATCAAATTGAGGTAATTCTACATCTTGAACCAGGTTGTATTTTGGCAACAAACTGATTGGCAGGAAAATATCTGGAAAACGAATATAATCTAAATGTACACTTTCGATTCCTTCTACTTTTGCTAAACCTTCAACCAAACCTAAAACGTGATTTCTAGATTCTTCTTTAGTTGGGCAAAGCCATTGGTAATAATCTACATATGGACGGTTATCAAAACAAGATTTTCCTTCTTTGCTTACTTGATACCAATCTGGATGCTGTAAAGCAACTGAATCATTTGGACGATTCATTGCCATAATCCATGCATGCACTTTTAGTCCTTCTTTTTTTGCAAGCGGAACTAATCTTGCTAATAGTTTCGGATCGGTTTGCGTGTTAATTAAAACTTCATCAATTCCACCGTCTTTGTATTTTTTGAATTCTTTCGAATAATCTGCATTCGATTTTTTAGCGTCGGCAGTGGTCCAAACACCAAAAGTGAATTTACCGTTTTCCTGATCTTTATTTTCTTTTTGTCCGCACGAGAATAAACTCAGCGAAAGCGCTAATACTAAAACTTTTGATAGTTTTTGCAACTTATTCGTTCGTAATAATTTTACCATCTTCTTTAATTATTAAGGTTTTGTTTGAAAAAGGACTCTTTACCAAGATATTAAATCCTGATGAATGATTTTCTAAAACTGGTTTTAAAACTTTTCCATCAACAACTATATTTTTTGTACTGATACTTTGCAATGATTTTGCCCAAGATTTATTTTTATCGAAATATCTCTTTTGAGCACGGTACAAGGTATACAGTTCCCATTTTACTTTTTCTTCCTGTGGAATTGTAAATTTATCGTCGCTTTCCTTTGAAGAAAAGTATACATAAGCCCATTTTTCGGGCTCATGCATATTGATGACTCCCATAGGCGACCAAACCCAATTGTATTCTGGGAGAAACTTTCCTTCTGAATCTTTTTTTCGTTCATATTTTCCATCAATAACCGAATGCTGCCAATTCACTCGCGAGAAATTAACTTTCCAAAATTTATCTTTTGGAACAATATCATCGAAATACGATGTTTTATAAACCGACCACGGAATGGCAATTTCTAATGTCCAGCCTTTATCTGTATCGGAAGCATTGTTTAAAGTTCCGTCAACCTTTACAGCCGATTTTAAACCTGTAATATTCCAGTCGTTTAAAACCGTGTTTTTTTCTCTGTAAGGTTTATTGATGAATAAATCCCAAGCCGTGTTTAACGCATTAATTTCTAATTCATAGTAATTATGAGTATCATTATCTGGATCAATAAAAACCTCAAAATCATTATTATAAAAAATAATTGTATCACGTTGTCTTAGATTTGCCCAAACATGAGGTTCTTCTATTTTAGCGAGAATATAGTAGTAATTATCGTCCCAGAGCATTTTGACTTGAGTCTTGTATTTTGGAGTTTCAACACCTTCTATGTCGACAAAAGGAGTTGTCCAAGATGCTTTTTCCCAAGCTTTGTCTGCTTCATCGCCATCAATAACAATTTCTTTTGAAGTCTTATACGCAATATAACTTTTTGGTGTAACCGGTTTTTCAGATTGCGCATAAATCATCAATCCAACAAAAAAAACGGCAAGGGACAATAATTTACTTCTACTATGCATCTTTATATTATAAACTATTATCTTTTGTAAACTGAATTACTTCACTTAATTTTCCGAAAGCGATTGCTACGTGAGTATCTGCCGCACCGTAATAAACCGCTAATTTATCTTCTTTAATATCGTGTAAAGCAGCACAAGGGAATACTACGTTTGGAACGTCTCCAACCATTTCATAAGTCTCTGCTGGTCCTAATAAATAAGGTTGTGTTCTGTACTTTACTTGATCTGGCGAATCAACATCTAAAAGTGCTGAACCCATTGCATAACGGAAACCGTTGCAAGTATTGATAACTCCGTGGTAAATCATTAACCATCCTTCGTCTGTTAAAATTGGGATTGGTCCTGCTCCTACTTTTGTACATTGCCAAGCGCTTTGCTCAAACGGACTTGGTTTCATCACCAATCTATGTTCTCCCCAATATTTCATGTCTGGGCTATAGCTGATCCAGATATCTCCAAATGGCGTGTGACCATTATCACTTGGACGGCTTAACATCGCATATTTTCCGTTGATTTTCTGTGGAAATAAAACACCATTTCTGTTGAATGGTAAAAAGGCATTTTCGCATTGGAAAAATTCTTTAAAATCGAAAGTATAACCAATACCAATTGTTGGTCCGTTGTAACCATTACACCACGTAATCCAGTAACGATCTTCAATCCAAACCACACGCGGATCGTATTTATAAGCAGATTCGATCATTTCTGTATTTCCAGATTTCATCTCAATTGGTTCGTGGTTGATGTCCCAATTGATACCATCTTTACTGAAACCAGCAAAAATATTCATCTGAACTGCTTTATTATCACATCTGAAAACCCCAGCATATCCGTCTCCAAAAGGTACAACTGCACTATTGAATATACTGTTTGATGAAGGAATCGAATATCTGTCGATAATTGGATTCTCAGAATATCTCCACATTACATCTTTACTGTTTTCGGGTCTGTCTTGCCAAGGAATAGTACTCATTTTTTGTTTTTTTTATTTATTAGTTTTTTGTTTTTTATTCTTGTGTCTATGACTGTTGCATTGAACCGTCACACACAGTTTTGTCATTTCGACGAAGGAGACCCGAGCGATAGCGAACAGGCGCAGCAAATCTTTGCAAGAAGCTCCATCTCGTAAGTTGCCAATCTTTGTAGAGCTACTCGTGGAGATTTCTCCTTCGTCGAAATGACAAACTTTGGAGAAACTCTCTACTCTATAATCTTGCTTCTTTAATCTTGCCTCTACAAAATCTCTATTCTTCAATCTTCCTAACTCGATCCAGCCAAGTAAACTTCAACACCGTAGTCGTCACTAAGAAAACTAGCAAAGCAACTCCAGCTTTTGGATAATCTCTAATGATAAAGTAAATTGGAAGCAGAATCATGCTTGACTGCCATACAATACCAATTACACAATTCATCATATCTAGATAGAAATCATTATTTTTTTGGAAAGATTGATCTTCCGCTTTCAATTGTTTGTAAACTGGCCCCCAGAATCCCCAAGGTCTAACGTTTGTATAGAAAGATTTCAGCACTTCTATATCTGTTGGTTTGCTTAAATAAGTTCCCAAAAGACAGCCTAAAATTGACATTCCGAAAATTAATGGGAATAAGTAAATCGATGGCACTTGCGAAAGATCATGCAAGAATGTTCCAGCTGCTAAATTTCCCTTATTCTGATCTAAAACGAATTGAAGAGAAGCTGCAATTAATCCGCCGACCATTCCCCAGAAATACCCCCATCCGTTGAAACGCCACCAAATCCATTTTAGGAAGTTTGCCGCAACATAACCACCATACAAAGCACTTGTAATCCAAAGTGTTAGTGAGTTAATCGAATCTGCGAAGAATCCCATGAAAACTCCAAGACCAACAACCAAGAAAGAAGAAATCTGACTTACTTTGATATAATGTTTGTTTGAAGCAACTGGCTTGAAGTATTTTTTATAAATATCATTTACGATATAAGCTGGTCCTGCATTTACGAAAGCTGAGAATCCAGACATGAAAGCTGCTAATAAACCTGCTAGAAGAATTCCTTTAATACCAACTGGAATATAAAGATTCACCACTTTTGGCATTAATAATTCTAAATCTGCTCCAGTAAGATTAACGTTTGCATTTAATTCTGGTGCAAGGTTTACTAATGCAATAACCACAATTCCTGTGATTAATAAATATCTCGGAATAAATAAAATCAAGTTCGTGAAACCACTCATGTAAGCCGCTTCTTTTACCGATTTTGTAGAAAGAACACGCTGTAAATCATAACTTGGAGTTGGTCCTGCAACACTGGCAAAGAATCCTTTAAAAAGCGTCATTCCGATAAAAGCTCCGAACATTTTGTATCCTTCCGTATCAATTAATCTGTTGAAAGTTTCGAATTTATCGCTCCATTGTGTTTCGAATTCCCATCCGAAGAAAACATTTTTCCATTCTGGCGTAATAACCGAATTAATCTGAATATCTGTATAATTGATGAAAGCATAACCAGCGATTAAAACTCCGGCAACAATCATAATAATGTACTGAACAACTTCAGTCGCAACTACAGAAAACATGCCGCCTTTAACCGTGTAAATGGTTGTTAAAAAAATGATTAACAATGCATAAGCCTGCTCAGAAGTTAAGAAAACTCCGCCATTCATGTGAACCGTTAAATCCCAAGGGAGAATAATGGTTACGAATTTCCCAATTCCAACAAAGAAATAAGCGATAAAACCAATCGTAGAAATGATAGCAAAAATTGCCACAATAATATGGGATGCTTTTCCAGCTTTATCACTTCCAAAACGAGTTAAAATCCATTCAGAACCCGTCATTACTTTTGATCTTCTAATCCAGACTGCGAGGAACATCATAACGAAAATCTGATTCCATATTGGCCAAAGCCACATAAACATGAAGCTTTTTACTCCATATAAAAACAAAACTCCAATCATCCAAGAAGTTCCTGAAACATCAAACATTCCGGAGCCATTGCTCAATCCTAAAAAATACCATTTGATTGATTTCCCTCCAAGGAAATAATCATCAAGTCCTTTTGATGCTTTTCTTGAAATCCAGATTCCGATACCGACCGATAGTACGATATAGATTAAAATGATTGATACGTCAATAATGTTCATTAAATTATTTATTTTGAATTAGTTAGTTTAGACCCCAATTTTGGTTTGGCTGTGCTCCCATTACAAAATGAAGTACACCGCCTTTTAGCATTTCTTGGTGAGAAATGGCTGTTTTATTAAATGTTTTTCCGTTTAAAGTAGCCGATTGGATGTAGAAGTTTTTGTCTGAAACATTTTCTGCTTCAATCACAAAAGTTTTTCCGTTTGGAAGATTTAAAGTTGATTTCTCAAAAATCGGACTTCCAATTTCATATTCTCCCGAAGCTGGATTCATTGGATATAATCCCATCGAGCTAAATACATACCAAGCCGACATTTGACCGCAGTCTTCATTTCCGCTTAAACCGTTTGCTGTTGTATTATATTGTGTGTCCAAAATATGACGCACCCAATATTGCGTTCTCCAAGGCTGGCCAGCATGATTAAACATATAAGCAATGTGGTGGCTTGGCTCGTTTCCGTGTGCATATTGTCCGATCAAACCAGAAATATCCGCTGAAACGTTGTTTCCTGTAATTTCAGAACTCTCTGTGAATAATTGTTCTAAACGTTTTGTAAAAATGCCATTTCCGCCATGAAGTTTAATAAATTCATCCACATTATGAGGCACAAACCAACTGTGCTGCCAAGCATTCCCTTCAGTATAATCAGTGTGTTCTCTGTGGTTGGAGTGTTTTGGATCGAAAGGTTCGTTCCAAGATTTTCCATCTTCCGATTTTCCTCTCATGAAACCAGATTTTGCATCAAATAAATATTCGTAAGCTTTTGAACGTTTCGAGAAAAACTCATAATCTGTTGTTTTTCCTAAAGCTTTTGCCATTTGAGCGACACACCAATCATCGTAAGCATATTCTAACGTAATCGTAACTGATTCGTCTAATAAGTTGTACGGAATGTAACCGAATTTTTTGTAGAAATTCAGTCCGCGTTCGTCTTGCATCATTGTCGCTTTCATTGCTTCAAAAGCTTTTTCGGCATCAAAACCTTTAATACCTTTTAGATAAGCATCAACAATAACTGGAATCGAATGATATCCTGTCATGGTATTGGTTTCATTTGCGTATAATGTCCAAACTGGAAGTATCTTTTTGGTTTCATAATACGCCAACATCGAGTTCACTAAATCGGAAACTTTTGATGGTTCTAATATTGTCAACAATGGATTCTCTGCTCTAAATGTATCCCAAAGCGATAAGGTAGAATATGCCGTATAATCTTTAGCAGTAATAATTTTATCGTCTTCTCTTCTAAACTGACCATTTTTATCGCTGTAAGTCACTGGCGCAACTTGAGCATGATATAAAGCGGTGTAGAAAATCGTTTTAAGAGAATCAACTGGAGTTTCAACTGTAATTTTGCTTAAAGCTTTGTTCCAATCTGAAGATGCTGAAGCTTTTACTTTTTCAAATTCCTGATCTTTATCCAAATTGTCTTTTGCATTTTCAACACTTACTGAAGATAGCGCCACTTTTACGTCTAATTCTTTAGAGTTTTTAGGATCGAAAAATAATTGAAGAGCAGTATTTTCGCCTTCAGCATTTGAACCTGAAACTACTTTTTTATCAGCAGTAATGATAGATTCTGTAATAGGTTTAGAAAACTTCGCTACAAAAAACACTTTCTGATTTTTTGCCCAGCCTGTACTGTAACGGTAACCGCTAATGGTGTTGGCATCTTCAATTTTGATGGAAGTTTTTACCGCTTTGTCCCAGTTAATAGCAAACCCAAGATCTACAATTACAGATTGTATATTGGTGTCATTAAAAGTATACTTATGGTATGCGGTTCTTTGCGTAGACGTTAATTCTACATTGATTTTAGGATCTTCAAGAAAAACTTGGTAATAACCCGGTACTGCTTTTTCGTTAACATGATTGTATTTTGATTTATACGGAAGGAAATCGCGTGAAGCGGCTTTGGCTGTTAAGTCTAATTTTTTGTTTGTCGGCATAAATAAAATATCTGCCAAATCACCGATTCCTGTTCCGCTTAAGTGTAAGTGACTAAAACCCGAAACTATTGAGTCAGAATAATGATAACCAGAACACCAGTCCCAGCTAGAAATTCCATTATCTGGACTCACTTGTATCATCCCAAACGGAACTGTCGCACCAGGATACGTATGTCCGTGGCCTCCAGTACCAATAAAAGGATCTACATAATTTGTTGCAAAACTTTTTGGATCTTTGTTTTTATCTACTTTTATTTTGCAACTTGCAATAAAAATTACCGTTAAAGAGAGCAGAGTAATTTTCCTCATATCAAAACAATATTAATTTAACTTTAAATTTAGATAAATTCAACTTTTACCAAAATATTTTTAGACGGACGACATTTAAACAGCTCTAAACATCAAAAAATAGTAACAAACGACATTTTATACTCTCGATATGATTTTCAACTCAAGCAAATCTTACAGCTTACCTGTGCGCTACCATGTTTACTTCTGGCTGACCTATTTTGTGTTCAATACATTCCGATGGGGAAGTTATTTTAACGATTACCTCTACTCTCTAAAAACCACTTTACTCGGATTTCCAATTCACATGGCATTATGTTATCTGAATATTTTGGTTTTAATGCCACATTTCGTTTATAAAAAAAAATACTTCCTATATATAGTAACTGTATTGTCGGCGATTTTTATCATGGTGGTTTTAAAATTCAACTTAACTTATTTATTAATCACTCATAACGTTTGGCCAGAAGGTCCGCAGACCATTAATACCCTTACATTAAACTATACGATTGATATGATGATGGGCGAATTGTATGTAATGACTTTTGTTACTGCAATTAAAATCACTCTCGATTTATTACAGGAACAAAGACGTGTAACAGATCTAGAGAAATCGCAATTGGAAACAGAACTGCTGTTTTTAAAATCTCAGATTTCACCACACTTTTTCTTTAATACTTTAAATAACATTTATTCGCTTTCTGTAGAAAAGTCCAACAAGACTCCGAAAATCGTTTTAAAACTTTCAGAATTAATGCGTTATATGCTTTATGAAACAAAAGAAAAGAAACAGTCTTTAGAGAATGAAATTCTTTGCATTCAGAATTATCTGGATTTGGAAAGAATTAGAAATGGAGAGCGTTTGGAAGTAGATATGTCTATTTCGGGAGATATCCACGATAAAGAAATTTCTCCCGTTTTACTTTTGACTTTCGTCGAAAATGCATTCAAGCATGGCGTTAACAAAAACACTGGAAATGTTCTCATTGATATCAGGTTTAAAGTAAAAGGCGATTATTTATATTTCACAATTTCAAACCCAATGCCTGAATTTACCGTACATAAAGATAATTTTAACAAGGCAAGTGGTATAGGTATAGAAAATGTCAAAAAAAGACTTGAACTGGGATATAATAAAAATGACTATAAGCTTTCATTTAAAAATAAAAAGAATATTTTTGTCGTTAAACTAGTTATAAAAGTCACTTAAGCCCTAGCTTTTATCGGTTTAGAAAACTATACCTACAAAAAACCAAATATCGGCCTAAATAATATTTACAAATGAAAATAAAGTGTTTAATTATCGATGATGAGCCATTGGCAATAAACGTTATTAAAAATTATATTGAACAGATTGAGGATTTAGAATTAGTAAACACTTTTAGTAATTCTATTGAAGGATTAAATTTCTTAAAGAACAATACCATTGATGTAATTTTTCTAGATATAAATATGCCTGTTTTAGACGGTATTAATTTTATTAAAAGTTTAGAAAACCCGCCTTTATTGATTATTACGAGTGCGTACGACCAATTTGCAATCGAAACCTACGAACTTGATGTTTTGGATTATCTGGTAAAACCAATTGAGTTTCCAAGATTAATGAAAGCAGTCAACAAGATTAACAAAAGGCTTAACAATACCAGTAAAGTTCCTCAGGAAAACAATAAAGAAAACCCTTTTATCTTCGTTAAAATCGACAAGAAAAAAATGAAGAAGATTTTCTTGAATGAGATTTTGGTTATCGAAAGTTTAAAAGATTATTTAAAAATAAGCACCACTTCAGGAAAGTTTATCATTCACAGCACTTTATCAGATTTTACAGGATTATTGCCAGAAAGAGATTTCATCAGAATCCACAGATCTTACACAATTGCAATTGATAAAATTGATGCCGTAGAAGGAAACAGCATCGAAATTGAAGGACTTCGATACGTGATTGGAAGATCTTATATTGATGAAGTAAAACAGAAAATCCTTAATTCATCTATATAAAGGTTTAACCGCAAAGCACGCAAGGATTTACTCAAAGTTTTTTTAGCCACAGATTATTAGGATTAAAAGGATTTTTAAAATCTGTGTTAATCTGCATAATCTGTGGCTATATTTTTACATACATAGCTTTGCGAACTCTGCGTTTTTATCAAGACTTAGAATAAAAAATCTTAGCGACCTTTGCGTAAACCTTAGCGCTCTTTGCGGTTAAAAAAAACAAAAACATATAAAAATGAAAATGCGGCCAACCACGACCGCATTTTCTCTCAATTATAGGTAACTAACCAAAATAAACCATGAAATAGTCTATTATCTTTATTGCTGCAAAAGCACTTAGAAATGATAACGCTTAAACGCCTCAATAGCCGAATAATCTGCCAAACCTAAGCTGTGGTATTTTTCTGCAGTCAATCTGTTTCTGTCTTCAACTCGCACCCAAAACTCCCTGCTGTCATCACCTTGAAACATTACGCCGTCTTTTTGAGACTGGTGATAAAAAATAGCATGTCGTTTCTTTAAAACCTGGTCAGGACTCATAGGTACTGCCATGTCAATTTGGTACGATTCCCATTCATGCCAAGCGCCTCGATATAACCAAACCCAGCAATCGTTCATAAAACTATGATGTTTTAGAATTTTTAAAGCTTCAAACAAACTGTCTAAACACACTTTATGAGTTCCGTGCGGATCTGCCAAATCTCCGGCAGCATAAATTTGATGCGGTTTTACTCTTTCAATAATATCACACATAATGTCGATATCTGCATCCGAAAGATTATTCTTTTTTACTGTTCCAGTTTCATAAAACGGAAGATCTAAAAAATGAACATTAGAATCTGGCAAACCTAAATAACGTGTTGCACCAAAAGATTCACTTCTTCTAATTAATCCTTTTAATTTTCTAACTTCAGGCGAATCAATCTCATTTCCTGATCTGTTCTGAAGAAATTCAATTACTTTATCAGACATTCTAGAATCTGGATGTAATGCTTTCGAAATCTCAGCAAACTTTAATGCTTCTTCATTAGAAACAGCAATATTTCCTGATGTTTGGTATGCCACATGAACTTCATGTCCCTGCTCTATCAAACGGTCAAAAGTTCCTCCCATCGAAATCACATCATCATCTGGATGCGGGCTGAAAATGATAATTCTTTTCTTTTCCGGCGTGGAACGCTCCGGTCTGTACGTATCATCAGCGTTGGGTTTTCCGCCCGGCCATCCCGTGATGGTTTGCTGCATTTTATTAAACATTTTAATGTTCAAATCGTATGCAGTTCCTTCCTCTGTCAAAAGACTCGACATTCCGTTGTCGTTATAATCTTTATCCGTCAGTTTAAGGAAAGGCTTCTTGGTTAATTCACTCAACCAAGCCACCGCTTTTAATTTTAATTCATCTGTCCAAATACAAGATTTAACCAGCCAAGGCGTTTTAACCCTTGTCAATTCAGATGAAGCTTCTGTATCTAGAACAAATGTTGTGTTGTTATGCTCTTGTAAATACGTAGCTGGCACTTGCGAAGAAACTTCTCCTTCGATAGTCTTTTTTATAATTCCTGCCTTGCTGATTCCCCAGCCTAGCAAAACAATTCTTTTTGCGTTTCTAACGGTTCCAATTCCCATTGTAATGGCTTTTCTAGGAACATTATCAATTCCTAAAAAAGAAGAAGCCGCATCGACTCTCGTGATATGATCAAGTGTAATGCTTCTAGTTCCTGAATTTACGTGCGAACCAGGTTCATTAAACCCAATATGTCCCGTTCTTCCAATTCCCAAAAGCTGAAAATCTAAACCTCCGTAAGAGATAATTTTCATCTCGTAATCAATACAATATTGCTGTAATTCGTCGGCACTAACCTGACCATCAGGAATATTAATATTTTCTGGATGAATATTGACATGATTGAATAAATGCTCGTGCATAAAATGATAATAACTCTGAATATCATTTTCATCCATCGGATAATATTCATCTAAGTTAAAAGTCACTACATTTTCAAAACTCAGACCTTCTTCTTTATGCATTCTCACCAATTCTTCGTATACCTTAATTGGTGAAGAACCTGTAGCCAAACCTAAAACACAAGGTTCGTTTAACTCGTTTTTTCTCTGAATTAAATTAGCAATTTCACGAGCGACCAATATAGAAGCTTCTTGCGAGGACTCGAAAATAACATTGTGAATTTTCTCAAAACGTGTTTCTTCAAATTTTCCTGCTTCTCTAAAACCTATATCTTCTTTAATCATTTGCCTTGCCATTTAATTACTAAGATAAAAGTAGAATTATATTATCCGCTCGTAGTAAAAATTCGACTAATAACGGCTAAGCTTCGGCAAAAGACAAAATAGGACAGTTTCAAAAAAACAACTCCTTTTTTTATATGCTTCGGAGAAGCTTAATATTTATAGAAATAATCAACGATTACAAAATTAAAACTCCAGCGGAGCGACATATTTTTCTACAATCGTATTATATGTCGCTCCGCTGGAGCTTTCTTCATTTCCTTTATGGAAATCTATAAATATTTCACCCCTCCGGGGTTTTAATGTAGAACATAATCTTATAAATATTCCAATATCAGCTCTTTTTAAAACAACTTCGTTTTCCAAAAAAGGACTTTTATTCCAAAACTCCAATTTCAGCAATCGAAACTGTTTGCGTTTTCCCGACAGCAGCTGTAGCGACAAATTTCAAAAATCTTGCTTTTACTGTAGTAAAATTTTTAACCTGCTCGATCGGATTATGTTTAATATTCGAAAATTCTCCTTCTGATTGTTTGTCCCAGTAAAAACTGTCTACACTTGTATACAATTCATAATTTGAAATCAAATTTAAATTGTTACCAACTTGTTGCGGCGTATAGGTAAAACCTTTAATGCTGATCAATTCTCCCATATCAATAACAACACTTTGTGGCAGTTTGTTTTCATCATTTCCAAAACTCCATTCTGTATTAGCATTGCCGTCAATAATTCTTTCAACCGATTTGCTGTCACCGCTCGAAGCCGAAATTACTTTCCATTTCTCTTTAGAAACACCATATTTAGCTGTTTTTACCGCGCTATTGATTTTCTCTTTAGTGTTTCTTGAAATAGCTTTAATTTCTACTTCTTTATTATATACGAAGGGTGCTTTGTATAAAGTGCTTTTTTCTGAAGGATTTTTTCCGTCAAGCGAATAATAAACAGCATTTCCTTCTTCTGATTTAATCGTAACCAAACCCTTTTTATCGCGAAGAATTTGAGGTTCTTTTACAAAAGTTGGTGCATTGTAAGCCTCAATTGCACTAATTACAAATCCAGCTTTTGCATCCAGAATATTTACTCTAAGTGCCGAAGCCGTAACACGATCTAAACGCAGGATTCTTTTGTAGCCAATAGTAGTTTCATTGGCGATTGTTTTCCATTGTCCGTCAACTTTTACTTCAATAGAAAATGCTTTTATGCGCTGTCCCAGTTTAATATATTCTTGAAGTAAAATTCTATTGATTGCTGTTGGCTTTTTAAACGTAAATTCAACTGTAGCTTGTTTTACTTTATCGTCTGTTGCCCAATAGGTATTTTTATTTCCGTCGATTACATTCTGCGGACCAAAATTAAAATCGTTTGCACGAATGTTTGAAGCTTGAACCTGAGTTTCTGCTAATAGTTCTTTTTTGAAATCGGCTTTTATAGTGGCAACCAATTCTTTCAATCTTGCTTCGTCATTTTCATGAACCAAACCACGTGTATCAACAGGAAGATTTAATAATAAAGTCGCATTTAGTCCAATCGATTCATAATAAATATCGACCATTTCGTCAAGCGAACGCACTTTATCATCTTCAACTGAATGATAAAACCATCCTGGTCTGATTGAAACATCGGCTTCGCCAGGAACCCATTTTTCACCGTCTTCATGTCCAGACATAAACTCAGAGTAATGTACTTTTCCAGCCAATTCATCTTTCTGGCGTAGTAACGACCAATTGGTTTTTCCGGCACGTCCTTCTTCATTTCCTATCCATCTTGCTTCAGATGGTCCAACTCCCCAAACTAGCGTTTTTGGCGCGATATCGTAAATCAATTTATACGTTTCATCCCAATTATAATAAGTCAAAGAATTGATTTTTCTAGTTTCATTTGCACCTCCATAATAGCCGTCTCCACCATTCGCACCGTCAAACCACATTTCGAAAACATCTCCGTAATTCGTCAATAATTCTTTTAACTGATTTCTGAAATAGGTAATGTATTCCGGTTTGCCGTATTGCGGATGATTTCTGTCCCAAGGCGAAAGATATAATCCCAATTTTAAATCGTATTCTTTACAAGCAACAGCCAATTCTTTTACCAAATCTCCCTTTCCGTTTTCCCAAGGTGAATTCTTAACTGAACGTTCTGTATAAGCCGATGGCCATAAACAGAAACCATCATGATGTTTGGCAACCAAAATAATTCCTTTCATTCCAGCCTCTTTTACCACGCGCGCCCATTGACGAACGTCTAATTGCGACGGATTAAAAAGTTCTGGAGATTCGTCTCCATAACCCCATTCTTTATTCGTAAAAGTATTTAATGAAAAGTGCACAAAAGCATAAAATTCCATTTCCTGCCAATCGATTTGTTTCTGTGTCGGAAGTGGTCCAAAAGGCTTTGGAGCATTCGTCAATTCCTGACTTGAAGCACTAGAAATTATACCCAAAAGACATAAGGAAAGAAATATTTTTTTCATTACTGATTTGCTTTAAAATAGACTATAAAGCATAAATGTAGTATAAATTGAAATCTTTCGAATAGAATTTCGACCAACAACATTTTTTACAGCATTTTGGTATGAAATGGTTTTATTTAAATAAATTCGATTGAGTATACTATTTTAAAAGCTGTCTAAAAAACAAAGCCCAAATCTGTAGATTTGGGCTTTATTACTATATTTTGATTGTAGTCTTACAACTTGAAATATTTTATTTACAGAGAAAATGTATTGCTTTAATTATCAAAAGCAATATCAGCTTAGTTGCCAACAACCGCTTTTAAAGCTATATACTTTTCAATACCTTTAAAGTTATGTCCTTTTTCTCTCATAGCTTTAATGAAAGTTGGCGTTGCACCAACCGCTTTTGCACCCACAATATCATTTAAATCTAGATCTGAAAAACCCAAATCCTTATATTCCTTAACTAAATCTGCTGTGATATTTTGCGATTTTAAAGCCGCAAGATTTTCAGACGAAATGTTTTTATAACCTGCTTTTTCGAATTGACTAACATATTCTGGAGTTACATTTAAAGCTTTTAAAGCAATTAAGTCGTCATTTGAAAGATCATTATAACCTATTTTCTTAAAAGAATCAATATAAGCTTTATCTATGTTTAAAGTTTTGAAAGCAACAATATTGTCCTCATCTCCTTCTCCATTTTCATTCTTTTTTGTTTTTGCCGAAGAACGGTAATCATTAATATACTTTCCGTCAATATTTTGAGATTTTAAAGTGATCAGATTTTCTGGTGAAACATTTTTATAACCCGATTTAATAATATCTTCAATAAAAGCTTTATCAATGTTTAAGGATTTAAAAGGAATCAACGTTTCAATATCTATATTTCCAATTCCAGCATCTTTAATAGAATCGATATAATCTTCACTTACGTTTAAAGCCGCCAACGGAATTACTTGTTCTTTGTCTACATTTTTATATCCTTTTTTATGTAGCATTTTTACATAAGACGTTTTTATATTTACAGCAAAGAAAACCATAAGATCTGTATCATCTGCCAATGTAATCCCTTGTGCAGCCATTTCTTTGGCGAAATTTTTATTGCCAACAAACTTATACGTTCCCATTCCGCTATTTCCGTCAAATTTTCCGGTAAAGTTCATTGTTCCCGCTTCACGCGTTAGAGAAAATGTTCCTTGTTTATCTTTTGATAATCCGCTAAACTCGCTAATATCATAAGTATGAGTAGAATGGCTATTCTCGTCGTTTTTAAATTCCATTTCTACTTTATTGCCTTTGATTGTGGCAAACCAGTTTCCTTCGGTTTGATCACCCTTTTGAGTGTTTGTATTCGCTTTAGTTCCTTCGTTTTTAATATTCGAAGTTAGCGTCTGACTTTGCGCTGCCGGTTGATTAAAAAGGCAGGCAAACAATACCAATAATGGTAACAGGAAAAAATATTTCCATGTTGTGTTTACGTTTGATTTTTTTGAATTCATCATAATGATTCGTTTTTTGAGTAATGATTGATTATAATTAGTTGTAAGACTCAAAGGAAATTGTGGCGCCGCTACTTTAAGCAGGCTAAATTGATAACTTTCTTTTTCTACACTACCTTGTTGTAGCATTTCGTTATCAGTCAAAAATTCAAGATTACTTTCTAATGCTTTTCGCCATTGCCAAGCAAAAGGATTAAACCACTGAAAAACAAGTACGATTTCTGCAAGCAAAAGATCAATAGTATGTTTTTGCTCAATATGAATTTTTTCATGCAGCAAAATTTGATTGTACGTTTCCCATTCGTATTTTTCAGGATTTATAAAAATACTATTAGCAAAAGAACAAGGTGCTTTATCGCCTGTTATTTCGACAATTCTAAATTTTCCATCCCGAATAATCTCTGATGTGTACGCTCTGTAAAATAATATAACAGCTTGCATCAAAAAATTAAGCGCAAAAACAATGACACCAAACCAGTACAAATACACTATCCACTGCAGCACCAAATCCATATTAAATTGTTGCTTTGTTTCATTTACTAAAACTTCATTTACGGGAAGGGGTTTCAGCTCAGCAGTTGATTCTTTTGCAACTGTTTTTTTTATGGAAGGAATAGCTGCCGTTTCTTTCTGTTTTTGAAGAGAGAATTGCTGCGGAATCGGAAGCAGTGGCAAAGTAAAAGCTACTAGCATGCAGGCAAGCAAGACAAATCTATTCAAGTTATAAAAAGTTTCTTTCTGCAAAAGCAGCTTATAAAACATAAGACAAGCAAAAAGAATAAGCGCTGTGTATAGAATATATGGTATCATATCGAATCTTTTTTTATCATGTTTACGATTTCGTCCAATTCTTTTTCGGTTAATTTTTGCTCTTTAGCAAAAAAGGCAAGCATTCGTGGATACGAATTATCAAAATACTGACTCACAACATCTTTCAGCGCAAATTGTTGATATTCTTCTCTTTGAATTACCGGAAAAAAGCAATGCATATTCCCTATTGTTTCCCGATTTAGAAACCCTTTTTCTTCTAATATTTTGACAATCGTCGCAACACTATTATAATGTGGTTTCGGATCTGGCAGCAATGGAATAATATCTCTGATGAAGGCTTTGTTTAAATCCCAAAAAACCTGCATAATCTGTTCTTCTCGTTTGGCTAATTTTATCATAGTAGAAATTCTTTTGGCAAATATAACTACTAATTAATTAGTAGCAAAACTAATTGATTAATATTTATACTAATTAATTAGTCAGTCCAGTAATTACGGAATATTCAGGCAATGAATTTTCATCTTTTAATAACTTAAAGAACAATTAATTACAACCATAAAGTGAAGTTTAGATACAAAAATGAAGATATTTTTGATCTATTAAATTAATGTCTTCGGAAGTTTGTAGAAAAATTTCAGAAGAAAGAAGGAAAGAAGAAAGTTCCTTTTTTGTTAATTCCTGACGAGAAGATTGAATATTTTATTTTAGTCTTCCAAGCTAATCTTCTTAGTTCTAATTTTTGAAATTAAAATCAAAATCACAGACAAAACCACAAAAGAGATTAAAACGAAAAATCCGTTTATAATTGCCGTTTGAAAACCTAATTTAGTTGCGTCTATAAAAGGATACGGATAAAATTCGGTTGCAATTCCGTGAAACAAAGTGTAAATGATGTAGATAATTGGATAAATCAGCCAAGACGAAATAACTTTAAAAGAGATCTTTTCTGGACTTACAAAAAACAACCAGAAAACCAAAAATAAAATGGGAACGACCGTATGAAAAATTTCGCTTACAATAAGATGATGCCCTTCTAAATGGAGAGTTGAGCGAAGAAGTAAATTAAAAACAATTCCGACAATCAATATATAAACTGTAATGGCCGTAATAGTAGTACACTTTCTGAAAAAAGCATTTGACTTACTTTTACCACCAAATAGCAACAAAGCAGTGCAAAGAAAAACGATCGTATTTGTTGTAATGGTAAAAAAACTGAAAAAACGAACTGCTGCACTGAAAAAAGTGAATTCAGGATTTTTTAGCAGCAAGTAAAACTGTACAGGCAAGGCGTATAATTCTAAGGCAAAAATAATACCCAGCAAAATCTCCCCTTTTATTTTTGTGGTATTTTCTTTTTCCATATTTCACTAAAAGTCAGATTACTAAAGTAAAACATTTTATTCAAAATAGCTACAAGACTCTTTTCTGTTTTTCACTTTCTATAATCGTTTTTTCAAGTCTTGAAAGCTGTGTTTTTTCTTGCTTGGCACTCATAATCCAATGAATCATCACTTTTTTATAAGAAGGGGCTTGCTTCTCAAAAAATTTCCAAGCAGTTGCATTGTTTTTAAACTGTTTCTCGTAAACATCTAACAAAGGAACAGGTTCTTTTTCGTGCGAATAAATCTTAGACTTCTTTTCTGTTCTAAAACCAAACGCTTTCAAACCAGCATCGGTCATTAATCCCGCTTTTGTCAAATCTTCTATCTTCTGAATATTAATCGCACTCCAAATGCTAGAAGGCTTTCTTGGAGTAAAACGAATTGTATAGCTTTCCGCATCAATAGATTTTCTGACACCATCAATCCAACCAAAACAAAGCGCTTGATCAACAGATTCTGACCAGCTTATAGAAAGCTTTTTACTCGTAACTTTATAAAAACCAACCAAAAGTTCTTTCTCTTTTTGATGGTTCCTCTCAAGCCATTTTCTAAATTCTAATTGATTTGCGAAGAAGATTGGTGTCATTTCTTTTAAATTATTTTATAAATATATCAATATTTTAAATGCTTAAAAGAAAAAATCCGCTTCTAGTTTGAAGCGGATTCTGATTGTTTATATTATTTCGCTCCTCTGGAGCTTTCTCTTATGTGAGAATCACTTTTCTATAAATATTTCGCTCTTCCAGAGCTAATATTGAAATCGAATAATTATCTAAAATAAAGCTTCGGAAAAGCTTAATATTTATAGAAATAATCAACGATTAGAGAATCAAAGCTCCAACGGAGCGACATATAAAATTAATTAACACTTATCTTAATCGATGAAACCGAAATTCCATTTCCTGCTGTCGCCTTCAACTTAATACTCTCTTTCTTTCCATTCGACTGAATAATCGCAATACATTTTCCATTAAACAACTTACAAGAATTGGCTTTAAAAGAATCTAAATTAGCCTGATAACCATTATCGACTCCAACTAATTTCCCTCCGCCAGTTACTTCAAAATTGACTAAATCCATTGCGTTTGGCACTAAATTCCCATCTTTATCAGTCATAGAAACTGTAACATAAACCAAATCGTAAGTATCGTTTTTGATTGCAGTTTTATCAGCTTGCAAGTCTAATTTTGAAGCTTCTCCTGCTGTGCGGATTTCTTTCTCTAATACTACTTTCCCGTTCTTTCTAGAAACCGCTTTTAATGTTCCAGGTTCAAATTTTACGTGCCAAGAGATATGAAGATCATCATTTTGTTTTGATTTCTTCCCTAGAGATTTTCCGTTTAAGAATAATTCTACTTCATCAGCATTATTATAATAGGCCCAAACTTCGACTTCTTGATCTTTTTTCCAATTCCAATGCGGTAAAATATGCAGAACCGTTTTATTCGACCATTCACTTTGATACATATAATACACATCTTTTGGAAGTCCGGCTAAATCAACGATTCCAAAATATGAACTTCTTGCAGGAAATGGATACGGATCTGGTTCTCCGATATAATCGAATCCTGTCCAGATAAAAGTTCCTGCCATGAAATCCTGACTTTTAATAGTTTTCCAGTTTTCTTCGTGCGTAGCTCCCCAATACGATTTTACCTGATCGTAAGCCGAAACCGTCCAATCTGCATTTCCGTCAAACGCAGCGCCGTATTTTGTTGGCCATGCTTTAATTCCATCAGGAAAATCATAATGACCGCGCGTTTCTAAAGCCGAAACACTTTCAGAGGCCAATATTTTCTGTCCTTTAAATTTAGTTGGAAAATCTTTATACTCTTCGTGTTTGTAATTGAATCCCAAAAGATCCAAAGCTCCTGACTGATAAATAAAGTTTTTCTCAATTACATTCTCTGTCAAAGCCGAAGTTACAGGTCGAGTTGCGTCTAAAGATTTAACAATCTTAGCCAATTCTCTTGTAATCGCAATTCCAGTCGAATCAAACTGTTCTCTGATTTCGTTACCAATACTCCACATCATAACCGATGGATGATTACGATCTCTTTTAATAAAATCTTCTAAATCTTGTTTGTGCCAAGCATCCCAATCTTTGTGGTAATCGTTGGTTACTTTTTTCTTTTTCCAAACGTCAAAAGCTTCATCCTGAACGATAAATCCCATTTCGTCGCACAATTGCATCATTTCCAACGAATGCGGATTATGAGACATTCTGATAGCGTTGGCTCCCATTTCTTTCATCAAAGTCAGTTTTCTTCTAACTGCATGAATATTTTCAACCGCACCCAAAGCACCATTATCGTGATGCAGACAAACGCCATAAATTTTGGTTGGAACACCATTTAAAGAAAATCCTTTTTCTGAATCAAAATTAAAAAATCTAAATCCAAGTGGCGTTTCATAATTATCGACTAGTACAGATTTCTCGTAAATTTTTGTGATTACTTTATACAAATACGGATTTTCAGTATTCCATAATTGTGGCTTTAGAACTTCAAGATTATGCACCTTCGTTTCAAATGTTTTAGCCCCAATTTTCTCTACAGAAATCTTATTTGCCACTTCTTTATTATTAACATCTAAAATAGAAGTAACAAATGTAAATTCTCTGGCAGTATCAAAATCATTATCAATTGTAACTTCCAAATGTACTTTTGATTTCACTGTTGAAACTTCAGGCGTAGTCACAAAAGTTCCCCACTTTCCTACGTGTAATTTTTCAGTTGTCACCAATCTCACATTTCTGTAAATTCCAGAACCTGTATACCATCTTGAGTTTGGCTGAGCATCGTTATCGACTTTAACGGCGATAGTATTGGTCTGTCCATAATTTAAATAAGGAGACAAATCATAACCAAAAGAGATATAACCATTTGGACGAATTCCTAATGATTTCCCATTTATAAAAACTTCGCTATTCTTAAAAACACCATCAAACTCAATTGAAATAGTTTTACTTTTCCAGCTTGCCGGAATAGTAAAGACTTTACGATACCATCCTTTTCCAGCGGGCAAAAATCCTTGTGCTTGCTTGGTTTTAGCATCTTTATCAAAAGCTCCTTCAATACTCCAATCATGTGGCAATTGAAGTGCTTTCCAATCTGATGCATTATAATTGGCATTAACTGCTTCTGGATAATCTCCTAATTTGAAGTTCCAATTTTTGTTGAAATCTTCCACAATTCTGGCTTGTTTTTGTGCAAAAACTGATACCGAAAACAATAAGGCAATTGTAATTTTTTGAAATATGTTTTTATGTTTAATCATAAATATGTTTTTTATTCTATCGTTTTTTTCTGTAGAGACGCACTGCAGTGCGTCTACGCTCCAATTGTCCATACTGTGTGTTAGACGCACTACTGTGCGTCTCTACAATAAAACCTTGGCGTCTTTGTGCCTTCGTGGCAAACTACCATTTACTGAAATTCGAAATTATCCAACATTAATCCCTTCAAATCATCACCTTCAAGCGTTATTTTATATGTACCTGCATTAATATAACCGCCAGAAGTCGTATTCAAAATCTTCCATTTTTCTGGTGAAGGGAAAAACTCAATCGTATCATTTCGCATTAAAATTCCGTAGGCATCTTCCATTTTGAATTTGACTTTTAATGGCGTTTCATTTCTATTCATAAAACGAAAACGAATTAAATAAATTCCGGCAACTCCAGGTTTTACTTCAAACTCAATGCTATTATTTGTCTTCTGAGTGAACTCAATATAATCAGCTTTTTTGAAATTTCCTTTTTCGATTCCTGTTCCCGTTGTTTTTGTCTTTTCGGCTTCTATAATTACAACAGGTCTCGAATCGTCTTTTTCGCCCATATCGTAAGTTGGAACAACTGCAATTGTAGAAATTGTTTCCGAATTATCAAAAAGAACTTTCTCGTCTTTCTTTATTTTTTTAGTGAAAACTTCAAATTCAGTTTGACTACTATTTTTAACTTTTTCCTCTAATTTTTTATACTCCGAAAATGACTTTAAATTAAAACTTTTATTATCAATAAAAAGATATAATTCTGAATCTTCTTTAGCAGTAAATGAACCTTTATTTTTAGAATTAGCTGAAAACTGTAAATAATCTGCTCCAAAAACCTCAGAAGGCAATTCGGTAAAAACAACATCAGAATCTGAATATTGTTTTGAATTAATATCCAGCCATGAAGCTACTTTGTTAGTTTTATCATAAGAATCTAAAACCAAATTCTGAATGTTTCTTGGAGATTCGGTTGCTGGTCTTGCATGAATATCTTTTGTCGCAATTGCAATTGCAGAAATAATCGCCTGCGAAGCTTTTACATTTGGAAATGAAATCACAATTTTTCCGTTTGTACTTTTTACTTTGAATGTTTTCTTCAAAGCGTTATCATGACCAGCTTCTGACCAAATATCAAAATCTTTTAAAACAACATTATCGTTGATGGCAACATCAAACAAACGCCAGCCTTTGCAATCCATTCCACCACCAGTTCCATACCAAGGTTCTGTGAAATATAATTCTATTAAATATTCGCCATCTGGAGCTGGAAATTCGTAACGCAATTTATCAACTCCATATCTAAAACTTTGAAATAATTCAGGATCTTTTGTTCCGTTTATTAGGTCAAAAGTTTTTCTTTGACTGGCAAAAAAGTCTGGAAGTTTTTCAAAATTATCTGTCCATGATAATGAACCCCAACTGTTTTGTCCATTTTTATGCGTATCAGTAAACCAAGTATTTCCCGCAGAATCTGTCAATTCAGAACCTCCACAATTTACTCTGTAAATATAATTATACCCTTTTTGGGCTTTTGTTATATCCGTTTTCTCAGACGTTAAAGCATCAAAACTTGGTGCTTTTGGAAAATTATTTAAAACGATATAATCTTTAGCAACCGCTTTTCCATTTACATAACCAACAGCATATAAAACATTGTACTGAATATTGACATCATTAAATTGAAAATGCTGTCCGATTCCTGGATTTTTTAGTTTTCCAAGTGAAGCTTTATTGACATCATTAAACAATTCTACTTCATCACAATTCGAATAAATATCGATTCCGTTTTTGATTCCCGGTTTTTCCCAACGGCTTGGCCAAGTATGCGAAACGATATACACCATCGGATTGGTTTTGTTCGAAACATAATTCGCGCGGTACATGTAAAATGCATCCAAAGGCTCGCCCCAAATGGTAAAAAGTCCTTTGTAATTTACTGGGCCAACTTTGTCAATGTCTCTAAAACCTTCTCCGTTCTGCACTCGTCCCGGATTTTCGTGAGAAGCAAAAAGCCAGTTAAACTGTCCAGCAATTTTATCTCTTACCGATTCGGCTTCTCTAACTTTAATTTCCATTAATTGAGAAAAACGGTTTTCGCTTAAAGTTCCTTTTTGGTCAAACTCACCTTCTGTATGCAAATCCGCTGAACGCCATGCGCCGTATTCTCCGTTTAGAAGCTGAGTTGTCATTTCCAGATGGTATTTTAACGGATCTCCGCCATAAGTTCCTGACCAGTTTTGAACGACATTCCAATCTGTTCCTTCTCCTCCGTTACAGGTTGTTACGATTCTTTGTGAGGCCGATAAAGGATCCATTTCACGGATAATCTGTGTGCATTCTTCTGCAAATTCCTTCGGAATCGTACTTTCGTTCTGCAATCCCCACATTACTACAGATGGACTGTTTCTGCGTTCCTTAATCCATTCGCGTAATAAGATTTTAAAGTTTTCCTTAAATTCAGGCGTATCATACCAAATATGTGCCGAAAACTGACTCCAAAACAGGATTCCGTTTTCGTCTAATTCTTTTTGATACAATAAATTATGAGGCTGATGCGCTTCTCTAAAAGCGTTAAATCCGCCTGCTTTTATCTGTTCGATTCTGGAATGAATCATTTCGTCTGAAAACGAATGACTTTTTCCAATCAAATGTTCGTATTCGCAAACGCCGTTTATAAAAACTGGTTCATCATTAATAAAAAAGCGATTGTCTTTTCCGTCACGGCTAACTGGCCAACTTACCCAACGAATTCCGTAAGGCGTTGTTAACTGATCGATTATTTTCCCGTTTTCGTAAACTGAAGTAACCAATTTATACAAATACGGATTGGATGGCGACCATAATTTCGGATTCTGAATCTCTGGAAGTGTCGTTGCTATTTCCTTTATTTCTCCCGAATTGATTTTGTTATCGCTTTTATTGATAGCAACTTTCTTTCCTGAAGTATCAAGAAGGATATTTTCGACAGTTAAATTTCGTTGTGAAGTGCCGTAATTCTTAATTTCTGTAGTGGTATGAAGAATCGCTTTTTGTTTAGAAACCGATTTGTCATTCCAAATATGAATGCCAAACGGCTGAATTCTTACATCGTTCGTAATTACCAAAGAAACTGGTCTAAAAATTCCCATTGGCTGAGAACCTTCAGAAAATCCCCATTCTCCTGAACAGCCACCGCAAACCCAAGGCAAATCGGCAATAAAAGAGGGATGCGCTGCTTTAACTACAATGATATTTTCTTTATCGAAAGAAACCGCTTTGGAAATGTCTAAGGTGAAAGTAGTTCTTCCGCCTTTGTGTTCGCCTACTTTTTTACCGTTTATCCAAACGGTTGCATAAGAACTTACACCTTCAAAATAGAGAAAATGCTGTTTTGAATTGTCTTTCTTATCGAGTTTTATTGTTTTTTTGTACCAGGCGGTACCATGTAAATTTCCATGTTTTGTTCTTCTGAAACCATAATACTGATCCCAATTGTGAGGCACACTAACCTTTTGCCAATTGGAATCAGTTTTTGGATTTTCTACAAAATCTTCTTCTTTCAGCGGAAGATTATCCAATATTATGGTTTCCCAAGACGAATTCAGCGAAATTTCTTTACGAAACTTCCCCGAATCTTTGCTCTGACTCCAAACAAAGCAAAGACTTGAAAAAAAACAAAAAATAAAAAAAACTATTCTATTCATATTTTCTTATTAAACCATATAAGTAATATAAGGTTATTAAAGTTTTTATTTTACTCAACTTTTTGTCATTTCGACATAAGGAGAAATCTTCACAAGTAACTCCGCATAGAAATGTCGCCAATCTTTGTAGAGTTTCTTGCGAAGATCCCTCGTTCCTCGGGATGACAAGATTGAGTTTATACTTTGCGAGCAAACCTGACGGGTTTTAAAAACCCGTCAGGTTTAACTTTGCCTATAATTTTAATAAAACAACCAGTCAATAGCTGCTTTTTCTCCTGCATCAATATATCCAACATCGCGTGGTGTTATGGTTTGATCTGCGTCGATGAAACCTAAAATCAATACTTTTCCTTTTCCTAAATCTAATTTATTTTCTCCAAGTTGGAAAGTATACGTATGAATGTTTACACGAGGCAAATCTTTTAAATTCATTGCACTTGCCAAAATCACTTCGGCTTGACCGTGCGCATTTCCTGCTGCATCTGTCTCTAAACTTGGCGGCAATAAAAATCTCTTCTGATCTGAATTGAAATACCCGACAACTAATTTAACCGCTTTTGTATTTCTAAACTTCAAATGTGTTCCTTTTTCGTTTTGATCGTTTTCTACAAACGAGAATCCTCTTAGGTTTTGAAGTTCTGGAGCAATTTTAGTCAATTCAGAAATATCTGTTCCGTACGCTTTTGTGCCTACTTTAACTAGATAAGTTCCTGGTTTTTCATCTATAAAAGTTACATCAGCGGTTTTCCATGGTTTACCTTCTTTTGTCTCTATTTTACCATCTTTTGAAGATTTTAGCTTCTCTAGATTTCTTTTAAAATTAGCCAATTCACGTTCGTAATGCGGCAACAATTCTGCCCAAGTTTTATTGTTTCCATCGTCTCCTCCAATCGGGATTCGGCGTTGAGCAGTCTGCATACTATTGGCATAGTAATACGTATCTTTTGTCAGTTTTACCAATAATTCATAATACTCAATGCTCTTTTCTAAATGAGGCAAAGCTTTATCTAAATCGGTAATATCATTCGAATAACTGTATCTTAAAACCAATAAAGCTGCTTTTACTTTTTCTGAAAAGAAATCGGCGAAAGCCTTATAAGCATGAATATCATTTTTAAGACGTTCAAATTCTTCTTTATCTTTGGTTACACTTGCTTCTGCTTTGTCTATTGCTTCAACGGCCAATCTTCCGTGTTCTGTAATTTCAGCAATAATCTGTGTTGGAAGTTCGCCCGAATGTGGTTCTTTGTTCCATTCTTTTTTAGCATATTCTAAAAGCAATTCGCCCGCTGGTCCGCATGATTCGTGGAATCCTGGATATACTCTCCATTTTGACGGATTGACCAACTGACTTTCGAACATTCCTAACAATAAAGTCTG
Organism: Flavobacterium luteolum; assembly: GCF_027111275.1. Taxonomy (NCBI): domain Bacteria; kingdom Pseudomonadati; phylum Bacteroidota; class Flavobacteriia; order Flavobacteriales; family Flavobacteriaceae; genus Flavobacterium; species Flavobacterium luteolum. The sequence goes on from NZ_CP114286.1 coordinate 29,405, forward strand.
ACGGTTTCCTTCTGTAATTCCGAAACGTCTTAATGTTTTTGGGGCAATTTCTCCCGTTTCTTCGTAAGCTTTTAAAATGTTATTTGCTGCTTCTTGAGTAGTTCCGAATTTTGCAGCTAAATCATTATCCCAAAATTTAACTTCTTCATTTCTATCTCTTTTGCTATCCCAAGCGTATCTTGCCCAAGCCTTGTACCAAATCCAGTCGCGATCCATTTCTAATAAACGTTCTCCTGATTTTGTTTTATCTGCCGAGTAAGGCCAATCCCAATAAGATGCCTGCGGATATAAATGCAGTGCATTTGCGCCATGAACACTATGCATCGCTTTTACGGTTTTCTGAATAAAATCTGGCGAACCATATCTAAAAGGTTCTAAGTTTGCCAAAATATGAACGTTTTCAATATGAATTGATTTAAGAGCACTCAATTGTTTGTGCGTTTCTCCCCAAGGCCCGCCCGGCGTGTAAGTCGTTAAAGATTCTCCTGTATATTTACTTTCTGTATAAAGGTTTTTGTATAATGGAAGTGATTTTTCCATTACCAAAGGTCCATCAGTATCATGAGAACGCAAAATAATCGGCGGTTCTTCTGTTTTTCCTAATGCCTGTAAACCATCGCGAACCCCTGGAATAATAGTTTTGGTAAACCATTCTACGTCATCATCAACGGTATTGATTGCTTCTCCAAGACAAACCATTAATCCAACATTTGGATATTTTTCAATGAATGCTGCGATAGATTTTCTAGTATAATCAGACAATAAAGGCGTAATAGGTCTTGAACGATCTTGTGTTTTAATGTTGTAATGCTCTGCAAAAGGCTTAGAAACAATAATATTATAAAACATCTGAATTACCCAGATTCCACGTTTATTGGCTTCAACTGTTAAGAATTTATAGATTTCCTCATTCTTTTTGAAATCTTCATCGCTGACTTCAACTGCAAACGGATAATCTTTTAATTTTACTAAAGAGGCAAAAGGGTGTCCGTTCCATAAATACAAAGAGTTCATACGATTTTCTACCAGCATATCTAAGTATTTCACCCATAAAGCTTTATCATAAAACCAAGGAAAAGTTTCTGGTGTATATGGATATTCGTAAACATCACGACCTGGAAGATAAACAGGCTTCTGCATTCCGATGCAAGCGCCTCTCAAAACCATTTCTGGACTGTCGTCAATATTGATTTCTGAAGGAAGTTTTCCTGAAGCTTTAATTTTATCTGTTAATTCTAAAGCACCATACAAAGCACCGCTTGCATCTGTTCCTTCAATATAAATTACATTATTTTGAGTACGAATCTGAAAACCTTCTTTCTTAGTTAATTTGCTATCGTCGATTTTAGCGCTTTTAGCGTTTTTCTTCCAGAAATCGGTTCCTTTTTCTCCAATTACAATTACTTTATCTTTTGATTTTTTGAATTTATCAGAAGAAGCTACACTGAATCCTTTTGCTGAAAGTGTTTCTGATAATTTCTCTGCTCCAAATTTTGCTCTTGCCGAACTCGGATCACTAACTACTGTGATGTTCTGCGCTGTCGCGAAAGAGACGTAAAGACATAAAAAAAGTAATTGTAAATATTTCATAGTATGCTGTTTTTGGGTATTCATTCTAAAAATAATCTGCTAAATCTGCCCGATCTGAGTGAAAAATATCTCTCGCAGATTTAGCAAATTCGGCAGATTTATAGTGAAAAATTGTGTTGTTTAACGATTACATATTGATCACTGTTTATTGTTTAATTCTGGAAAATCTTCTTCAAATAAGCCACATTTGCTCCATAATTGGCTTTTACATTATGCACTTGTGTGACGTCGCGAGAACGCTCTACAATTAGCCATCCGCTCCATTTCATTTCGTCCAAAGTTTGCTTGATTTTTGGCATGTCAATCGCTTTATCATTTTCTAACCAAAACTGATCGGTGTTGGAAGCGTGAATTTGTGCTACATATTTCTTTCCTAATATTTTCAATTCTGATGAAATATCTCTTTTATTATCTAGAGCATTTGCAAAATTGAAAGAACTTTTAATGTATTTTGAACCGACTTCGTCTAAAAGTTTCTTCTCCTCTGTCGCGTCTAAAGAGGTTTCAATCGCAATTACACCGCCTATTTTCCCTACTTCTTTTCCTGCCCATTGCAGTCTTTTGATCACTTCTGGACGTAATTCAGGATTCTTAACTAAATCGGTTTGTGTTCCTAACGGAAGATAAGCCACTTTTACCTTCATGTTTTTCATAGCCTCAATGCAATCCGTAATCATTGGTGTGATTTCTCTTGTCGCAAAAGACTGTGCATAAAATCCAGACATCGCAATTGAGCTTATTCCAACTCCTGTTTCTTTCGATTTATCTAAGAATTTTTGTCTTTCGACAGGATCTCCCAGTTTACTATCAAAAGTTGGTCTATTTCCTAAACCTCCCATATCGAGTTCTATTCCGTCAGCTTTTATTTCAGCAGCTAAACCAAAAGCGCCTAATTTTTGTCTTTTTAAAATCATCCAGTCACAAACGGCAACTTTGTATTTTTGCTTTTTATTAGAAGACTGAGCCGTTGCACAGCTATTAAATGTTGTTGATAGAACAACAAGTAGTGCAACAATTAAATTTCTTTTAGATTTCATACTTATATATTTTTTGCCACAGATTATAAAGATTAAATGGATTAAAAAAATCTGTTCAATCTGCTAAATCTGCGGGAATTTTTTTTACCCTCGCAGATTGAGCAGATTTTAGAGATTACCTAGAATAAAAAATTATTTTAATCCTTTTAATCTGTGGCTTTATATTTTTTTCGCCACGAATTCCACGAATTACTATTTTTTAAAAATTTGTGGAAATTAGTGAAATTCGTGGCGAATTTTATTTTACTCTTCTTCCGCTTTTACCGCTGTAACTACTTTTCCTTCTTCACCTGGCCAGATTCCGTTTTTAATTGGAAGTGCAACCAATTTACTTGGATCGATTTTTACATATTTCAGTTTTTCTCTTCTCCAAGTGTAAACAATATGCACCATTCCGTCTGAACTTTGAATAATTGAAGGATAAGAATATTGGCTGATTTTTGAATCTTCTAAAACTAAAGCAGCATTCCAATTAATTCCGTCTTTAGAAACAGAAACGTTCAAAGGCGTTCTTGGCCCTTTGGCTTCTTTTCCTGGAGGAAGTACGTGATTATAGACTAACAAATGTCTGCCGTCTTTAAGTGTTACAGCATCAGTTCCTGAGTTGTTATTTGGAAGTCCGATTAGCTCAACATCCGACCAAGTTTTTCCGTTGTCTTTTGAGAATGTACTGAAAATCGCTCTGTTTCTAGTTCTTCCAATAGCCTGAATACTTCCATCTTTATGAAACAAAATACTTGGCTGAATTGCATTTATTTTTTGTTTTCCTCTTGGAAGCGTATCTCCCATTACCCAAGTTTTTCCGAAATCTGGAGTAGATTCCATACGAAGTCTCCAACCGTCGCCTTCGATACTTGACGGACATAATAATGTTCCGTTGCTTAATAAAACTGGTTTGTTTTTGATTGGCCCTAAGAAACCGTCTGGCATTTTTTGAGCCTCAGACCACGTTTTTCCACCATCAGATGAAGTTCTGATTACGCCCCACCATTCTGATGGTTTTGGTCCTATTTTGTAGAATAACATTAAATCGCCTCCCGGAATTTGATATAAAACTGGATTCCAAGTCGGCAATCTTGGGCCTTCTTTCATCACACCATCAGCAACTTTTAAACCTTCTCCCCATTTATCACTTCCTTTTGGTTTAATGGCCACATAAATACAAACATCTGGGTGTCTTTCGTGAGTTCCTCCAAACCATGAGGCAACTAAATCACCATTTGTAGCTTCAACAATTGTAACAGCGTGGCAAGACGGATAAGGTGCTTTATCATAAATAAATTCATCTACTAAAATACCTTCTTTCCAAGTCTTTTTCTCTAAAGCAGATTTACAACTTCCTAAAAGGAAAAGTCCAAACAAGACAAATGCTAATTTTGCTAACTTCATTCTTAATTAAATTATGAATTATTTTTTCTGACTATAAATACATACCTAACATTTTTTTAGGTAAAAATATTTATTAAGTGTAAAAATAACACTAAAAAATTAACAATGTATCCTGTACTGTCCCGAATTATTAAAAATGTAAATTATTTAACGCTAATTACAAAATTTCCTGACGAAAACGTAATATCCGTAATCACATTTATTTTTTTATTGTATCAAAGTAATATTTCTAAGCGTTCATTTTTTGAGAAAAAAATATTATTTCTTCCTAGGCAAAGTCTTTTTCTCGTCTGCAGGAGGCAAAAAATTATCATTTGTCACTACACTTTTACCCGTTTGCTGTTCCAGTTCAACTCGTGCATTTTTTGCCACTGCTCCACCCTTTTTGCTTGCCACCGCATTTTCGATTAATCCTTTTGCTTCATCATTTTCAGCTATTTGTCTTGTTGAAAGTTCAGCCAGTGCAGTAAAAATAAGTTCAGCCTCGCTCATGTGGTCTCTAAGATTTTGCGACTTTAAGCCTTTTGCTTCTTTATGTTCTTTCACTGAAAGACCAGTCCATTCCTGATGAATAATATTAGTTAGAATTGCAAATTCATTTTTCTCTTCAATACCCGCTTCTTTCCAATAATCAGTTAGTTTATTTCGGGTTTCCTGTCCCATCATGCGTTGCTGAATCCACTTTTCGCTTCTTCCATGTTGTTTCCAGTTTTCTCTCGCCCGATCAATGCTTTGCACCGGATCTTGAATTTCCTGAATACGTTCATAACCAACTTTTGCTAGCCATTGTTTAAACGGTTCAGCTTTAGGAGATGGAATGGATTGTACTATTCTAAAAATATTCTCAACGTTGCCTGCCAATGTTTTACGCTTTTTCCCATTAGTCAGCATTGTTACCTGGGGACAATTTGTCCCTATGTAACTTCCAAGTTCAACATCTCTCTTTCTAATTTTTTTTAAATAATCTGTCGGGTTTTTAGAATCCGTTAATGCCTCAACAATATCCACTATAGAAAAATACCAAATTTCATTATCGATATCGTAATGACTTCGTACTTTTTTATCTTCAAAAACTTTAATGGCATCCATAAATCACTTTTTACAATACTTCACAATAGTACGAAAAAACTTCTTTATTTCACACTCAAAACATAGGAACCCGACGGTAATGTTACAATAGTATTATTATCCGTTTTAATAGAAGTAGAAAACTGAGTTAACTTTTGCTTATTCACTATTATTGCTGAAACATTCGTTGTTGGTAGATACACTAACGCAGAAGCATTTGCAGGAATCGTAATATTCCAAACCAAAGCTTTTTTATCTTTTTTCCAATCGCTTTTAATTGTTCCATAAATCGATTCATATGAAGCATTTACATAAGTCAATCCAGCATTAAAATCTGGTTTCATAATAATTTGTTTGAAACCCGGAGTTTCAGGATTGCTCTTGATTCCCGCCATATTTTCGTAATACCAAATCAGTAAATCGCCTAAAAGCATGACGTGGTTTTGCGAATTCATTGCTGGATCGGCAGTATTTCCGTTCCAAAGCTCCCAAATGGTTGTTGCGCCATTTTCGACCATATAACCCCAACTTGGATAGGTTTTGTTTGAGGCCAATTTGAAAGCCAAATCGCCACGACCAAAATTGGTTAATGTTCGCATCAAAAACTGTGTTCCGATAACTCCCGTACTTACATGACCGTTTTTAGTCACTTCTACTTCGTGTACAAGATTTTCGAAAACTTTTTGCTGCAATTCTTCTGGAACCATCCCGAAAGTCAAAGGCAGTAAATTGGCTGTTACGGTATTATTGGCATAATTGTTTTTGGCAGCATTAAAATATTTAGCGTTGAATGCTTTTTTTATTCTTGAAGCTAATTCATCATAATGTTTAATATCATTTTCAGCATTGGCGATTACAGCAAACTTTTTCATGATATTTAGAAGCTGATAATAAAAAGCACTCGAAATCAATTCGCCATCCGTTAAACGAGAAGGATCTTTGGAACGAATTAATTCTAACGATTCTGGCGGAACGCACCAGTCGCCATATTTGTCTTTGGTCATGATATCATCGACCAAATAGTTTTCTTCCATATAATCCATCCATTTTTTCATCGACGGATATTGTTTTTCAACAACTCTCTTATCGCCAAACTGCTGATACAGCATATCGGCAACGGTAATATACGTTCCCGGCCAAGTTACATTATCGCCATAGTAACGCCAGAAAGCTGGTGCAACATCTGGAATTCCGCCATCAATAGTTTGTGAATTTTTAATATCATCTAACCATTTTGCATATAAAGTCTGATTATCAAATAAGAAACTTTCACCGTAAGCCCCCGTTGTTCTGTCTCCTAACCAAGGCTGACGCTCATTTCGTTGCGGACAATCGATTGGCATTCCTTTATAATTCCCGCTGATTCCCCACCAAGCATTCTTAAAAATCTGATTCATAATTGGGTTTGAAGAATCAAAAGTTCCTGTTGTGGCAATATCATCATAAACGACTTTTCCAACAAAATTTTCTAAAGTCGGTTTTGTTTTGAAACCCGAAATCTCAACAAATCTGAAACCGTGAAAAATAAAACGTGGTTCCCAAATTTCTTCACCTTCGCCTTTTAAAGTATAAATATCAGTTGTTTTGGCATCACGTAAATTCGCAATATATAACGAACCATCTGGCTGTAAAGATTCAGCAAATTTCATAGTGATTTTGTCGCCAGCGTTTCCTTTTACTTTCAATTGCAACCAACCCACCATATTTTGCCCCATATCTAAGATATAAGTTCCTTTTGATGTCTGTTTGATCGAAATCGGTTTTACTTCACGTTTCACCTTCATATTCGCCGACATCTGTCCCTCGTAGAATCCGCCCGGTTCTTGAACATATTCCGCAGAAAGCCATTTTTTATCATTAAAATTAATGGTATTCCAGCCTTTCATTTCTTTACGGGCATCATATTCTTCACCGTCGTATTCGTTGTTGGATAAAATCGGACCGTCAGTTGTAATTTTCCAAGTATCATCTGTCCTGATTACCTCTTTGCTTCCGTCTGTATATTCTACAAACAACTGTAAAGCCATTTTCGGATACCCAAAAGTTTTGATTTTATAAGGTTTATAATCTTGACGCATCGTAAAAAAACGTCCGTTTCCTAAAATCGTTCCCAATGCATTTTTACCTTCTTGCAATTGTGAAGTCACATCAAAAACATTGTATTTCACGTTCTTCGTATAATCCGTAGGAACGGGCGCTAAAACCTGATCTCCAATTTTATTTCCGTTAATGTATAGCTCGTACAAGCCCATTCCCATGATATAAACTTTGGCACTTTTGACTTTCTTTTTCAGATCAATTTCTTTTCTTAAATATCTCGCTGATAATCTGGAATATTGCGAAATACTATCTCCAGAAGAAGTTTTTTCATACCCAATCCAACGAGTCGATTTCCAATCTGCATACGTTAAAATTCCGATGCTGAAATGTGCATTTTCTTTCGATTGAACTTCGCCTTTATTTGTAAAAATCGTTACTTTCCAATAAACATCTTGTCGATCTTTTAGCTTTTTTCCGTTATAAATTACATTTACCGATTCATCGCTTTGCACTTTTCCGCTATCCCACAAATCTCCATTTCCTGCATTTAGTTTTTCTAAAGATGAAGAAGCTAAAATTTGATAATGAATTTGTTTTACATCATTTACCTCCGCTTTTATTTTCCAGCTTAGTCTTGGCTGTAAAACGTCAATTCCTTCAGGATTGGTCAGCATTTCGCATTTTAAATCACTTACACTGATTTTGGTTTGGGCTTTCGCCGAAACTGTGAAAAGTGAAATGATTAAGGTAAGATGTAAAAAAAACTTTTTCATGGTATTGTTTAAATAAAGTCAAGTCCCAGAGGGACAATATATTTATAGATTATATAATAGTTAGTTTGATAAGCCCCAGCGAGCTGACATAATTTTCTATAGATATCGCTCCGCTGGAGCTTTTTATCATTTGGATCTTTATTTCGCTATAAATATTAAGCTTCTCCGAAGCTCACAACTAGATTGTTAAGAATTTATAAATCGTCTTAATTTATCCAATGTGCTTAAACTCTCAAACGCTATTTTATTCCTTTCTAATAACTTACTTGTTTCCCAGCGTATTTTCCACTCCGGATCTTTCAGCTTTTGTCTCAGCTTCGATACAATGGTTGGATTAGCCTTTAAAACTTGTTCATCAATCCAATCAGGAAGAAATTCCAAAGCATTCAAACGAGTTTCAAATTCTTTATGATCTAAACCTTTAAGCAATATTTCTCTAACTCTTTCCGCACCATAAGAATCTATTGTTTCGACTATAATCTCATTAATAACAGAAGAAAGCTCTTTAACATTATTTTGATCTAATCCTATTTGGTAAACCCTTCTGAATTCATCTGAAAGAAAATCTGCCCATTTATCAAGATCTTCATCCTCACTCAATGCATAGTAGACAAATCTAACTTTATCGGGCTGTGTATAAAGATTGTTTTCACAAAAACGCTTTACTGGCTCTAGATTTTTTACCGCCAATTTTTGAATGTCTTTTATCGCTTCTTCTGAATCCTCATGTTCAAGATCGTAATATTGCTCTAAAGTGATGATCTGGTCAAAATCATGTATAGGTTGATAAACTATTTTATTTTCGCTCATATTGCTTGGTGTAAACTTTGGAGTATATTTTTTTAGAAGTTCTTTAATTTCATTCTCAGATACATCGTAATCATCTATTTTTATTTCGATCGTTTTCTGCTTATGAACAAAAGTGAGATAAAACTCCTTGTATGACAAATTGTACTTTGCTGTGTGTTCTGTTTTGACAATAACTCTTGGAAATACAATATCTTTCCATTCATAAAAAATCTCATTAAGTTCTAATCCTTCTTGCGAGAATATTATTTTTTTATGAAAATTAAAGAGCGTCATTACCGCTTTTTTTCCATAAACGATGATAAACAAGACAGCGACAATTGGTAATATTAAATTGCTAAATTTAAATGTAAATTTTTCAACATTTATAAGTGATAAAAAGTAAATCCCTAAAACCACAAATACCATATTCCATACAATATGAAATACACCACCTTTGATTGAATAATTTAATACTGTTTTCTCCAAATTTTATTCTAAACTAAATCAACTTTATCTGCTAAACCCGACAGGTTTTAAAAACCTGTCGGGTTTAAAATTATTCAGAAACTAACTTCTCCAATTTCTCAGAAACCGCAATTTCCTTTCCGTTTTTAAAGATTCTAAAACCTTTTCCTTTTTTATATTTTTCTCCTGTTTTATCCCAAAGAATGGTAATAATATTGCCGTGATACAGAACATTATCCAAACAAAACCAATCCCATTTCTCTTGCGGAATCAACGGATTTACTTCAATCTTTTCATCAGCTCTTGGGCGTAAACCAACCAAACCAGTAATCACTAAATCGTTAAAAGTCGAGTGATTATAATAACGGCTTCGTTCTCTGTCGCCCATTAACCAATAACCAGTTGTTTCGTCCAAATACTCGCCAAGATAAGGTTTTCCCCTATAATATTGCGACTGAACATACAATTCCATCTGTTTGAAATAATCAGGTTTGGCTACAAAATTCTGATTGTAATTATTCAAAACATTCGCTAAAGCCGTTAAAGTCTGTGAACTTGCAAAAGGCCAAATTGCACCATCCCATTCGCAGGTTCCTGTTCCATGTGTTCTAAAACGCGGACTTCTTCTTTCTGCTGTTGTTAAACCGAATGGTGCCGAAAATCCTTTTTCATCCTTAATCTGTTCCCAAGCTTTTTCAAAACCTTTATTTTGCTCTGGAAGATTAAAATACCACGGAATAAATCCGATTGCTTCTCGAACTTGTGCTAAAGTATCTTTTTCTGTCAAGGTTTCAAAAAACTCACTTTTCTTGTTCCATAATTTCGTTTCTACTAATTGCTGTAAAACGTCAGCTTTCGCTTTAAATTTGTTTTCTGTTTCCTTATCTCCTTTCATTTCAGCCATTTTAGAAATCGCTACAGCATTTCCGTACATATAACTGTTAATCGTTGGTCTTGCATTTTGCACTTTTCGTCCGCCACTTAAGGATTCTTCCATTCCATCTTTCACATCATGCTGCCAAAATAATCCATCTTTACGCTGGCGGTCTTTTTCCCAAACTGCATAATCTGTAACCATGTCTGGGTACAAATCCAATAAGAATTTTTCATCCTTATTTACCAAATAACGATTGTACAAAGCATCGGCTGTCCAACTGCTAAATTTATACAATTTGTTCATTGGTTTTCCATCATTTCCTCGGTACCAAAGTTTCACATCCTGCTCAATGTATTTCGGATCATGAACCCATCTAAATTCGTTGATATGATGCCCCAAAGCACAACTAATCATATTGTATTTATCGGCATACGAACGATCTACCAAAAACTCTGTAATCGCAAACCCTTGTGGAGTATTTTTGATGTGCTTACGAACGCTCCACCATCTGAAATAATAAATTTCCTCAAAATTCTGCTGCGGACATTCAAACAACGGAATATTCTTTTCCATCCACGCCCAAGCGCTGTCATTCGGAATCGCAAACTTTAAGTTTTCATCTTCCATTGTGTTGAAATAATCCACATAATGTTTGAAGTTTTCTTCTTTTAAGATAACCGATTTTCCTTTTTGTGAATGATCCACACTCGATTTGCAGCTGCTGTTTATACAAGCAACGACAACTGAAAGCGTAATTATTTTATGTTTGAAATGTTGTAACATATTCTGTTTTTATTTAATTCTTTTTACTCAATCTTGTCATTTCGACGAAGGAGAAATCTTCGCAAGTAACTCCGCAAATCAAGTCACCAATCTTTGTCGAGCTTCTAACGAAGATTTCTCCTTCGTCGAAATGACAAACTGTACGTAAACTCGACAGGTTTGTAAAACCTCTCGGGTTTAATTCATTATTTTAATTCCCCGTAAAAGTATACGTCTGCCCTGCTTTCATATTCACATCGTAAATATTGTAATTTGGCAATTGCACTTTAGGCAGTTTTGCTTCCTTAGAAATAATCGGTTTCTTCACTTCCACATCATAAAAGAGTGGATTTGAATTTTTCCCTTTTGCTTTTTTAAGCGAAGAGCCTTTCAAAGTATTTTCTACCTTCAAACGGCAGTTTCCTCCTATTTTCGAGTAAATTTTCAACTCCGAAACTTTATTGTTTTTCCAAGTCATATCAATTATAAATCCGCCTCTAGCAACCAAACCTTTTATGCTTCCGTCTTTCCAAACTGTTGGTAAAGCAGGAAGTAAATGAATCGCATCTTCCTGACTCTGCATCAGCATTTCGGCAAAACCGGCTGTGCATCCAAAGTTACCATCAATCTGAAACGGCTGATGCGCATCTAACATATTCGGATACGTTCCTCCTCCCTTTCTTTGATCTGCTGTTACCAAATGCAATTGATCCTGAATCAATTTATAAGCATGATTTCCGTCTAATAATCTCGCCCATAAATTCACTTTCCATCCCATCGACCAGCCTGTAGATTCGTCTGTTCTGTAAATTAAAGATTGTTTGGCTGCTTCAAATAATTCAGGCGTTTTAATTGGCGAAATCTGATTACTTGGATACAATCCGTACAAATGCGAAACGTGTCTGTGATTGTCTTTTGGATTATCCCAATCGTCCTGCCATTCCTGCAACTGATTGTGTTTTCCAATTTTCATTGGAGGCATTTTTGCCAAAGCATCGCTAACTTTTTTCACATAAACAGCATCTGGAGAAACCAAAGCCGAAGCTTCGATAACGTGCGTAAACAAATCAAAAACCAACTGATTATCCATTGTAGTTCCCGATGCAATTGTTGCTTTTCCTGTTCCGCCTGCGTGCGTGTTTTCAGGCGAACTTGAAGGAACAACAACTAAATATTTTGTGTTTGGATCTATAACCATAAAATCTAAAAAGAAATCCGCAGCACCTTTCATAATTGGATAAATTTCTGCTAAATATTTTTTATCTCCTGTATATAAATATCTTTCCCATAAATCCTGACAAACCCAAGCACCGCCAGTCGGCCACATTCCCGAAGCAGCTGAATCTACCGGAGCAGTAACACGCCAAATATCAGTATTATGGTGTAAAACCCAACCATTTGCATTGTACATCATTTTAGCTGTCTCTGCACCTGTAACGCTTAACTCTTTTGCCATTTGTACAAATGGTTCATGCATTTCTTGCAAATTGGTTACTTGTGCAGGCCAGTAATTCATTTCGGCATTGATGTTTGTCGTGTATTTACTATCCCAAGGCGGAGTCACCATATCATTCCAAATTCCCTGTAAATTGGCTGGCTGTCCGCCTGGCTGTGAACTTGAAATTAAAAGATAACGTCCAAATTGGAAATACAAACTTGCCAATTGAGGATCAAACTGTTTCGAAAAGTCTCTGATTCTTTCGTTTGTTGGCTTTTTAACTAAATCATTTGAACCTAAATCTAAAGCAACTCTGTTGAAGAATTTTTGGTAATAATCAACATGCGCTTTCTTTATAGTTTCAAAATCTTTTGTTTCCGCTTTCGCTAAATAGTCTTTACTTTTTGCAATTTCATCGCCCGAAATATCCTGATAGTTTTTGAAGTTCGTAGCAATCGAAATGTATAAAGTTACTTCATCGGCTTTGTTGATGCTTAAAACGCCGTTGCTGGCATCGATGTCTCCACCTTTGTTTTTAGCCGTTAATCGGCCTTGAAATTTTACTTTCCCTTTTACGCCTTCAAAGTTAGTTCCAACTCCTGAAAGTATAATCTGATTTCCTTCTGTCGAAGCAACCGTTTTATCAATCGGACTGTTCATGAAAACATTACAAGTAATCTGTCCCGGCTGACTAGCAGAAAGTTTCACCACAATAACCTGATCTGAAAATGCGGTTAAAATTTCTCTCGTAAATTCAACACCGTTTACTTTGTATTTTACTTTCGCTGTAGCATTGCTAATGTCTAAATCACGGTAATAATCGGTATATTTTTGATGTCCTGCGAATGAAATATAAACGCTCCCAAAAGTTTGATACGGCATTCCGTCATTCGTTTGCGACATAATTTCCTGCGTTGCCAAATCCTGCGCTTCATCAAACTTTCCATCAAAAATTAACTGACGAACAATTGGAAGTGCTTTTATAGATTTATTATGAGCATTGCTATTTGGAGAACCTGCCCAAATGGTTTCTTCGTTCAACTGCAAACGTTCAACTGCCGGATCGCCAAAAACCATTGCGCCTAAACGTCCGTTGCCTAAAGGCAGAGCTTCGTTCCAGATGGATGCGGGTTTATCGTACCATAATTTTAGGTCATTTTGTGCTTTTGCAGTCAAGGAAAAAATTCCGATAAAGATTGCTGTTATTTTAATTTTTAACTTCATAGTATATTTTTTTTCAGCCACGAATTACACGAATTGCACTAATTTCTTTTTTAATTTTTATTTCTTTTTTTCTGCCACAGATTAAAAGGATTTCCACTGATTAAAAATCTGCTAGATCTGCAACTCGAGCGATAGCGAACTGGCGAAGCAAATCTGCGTGAAAAAATTTTACTCCCGAAGATTTTGCAGATTAAGGAGATAAAAAAATCCTTTTAATCTTTTTAATCTGTGGCAAAAAAATAATTCGTGCCAATTCGTGAAATTAGTGGCAAACTCTATTACTTCTTAACCTCGTAAACTTTCAGATTTTTTTCTCCGAACATTTCATATAATTTGTTGATGTCTTTTAAAGCATTTTTCGGCAGTTTTTCTCCTTTATCACCAAAAACAAACAACTTTTCTTTTGGTTCAATTACACAAGTCGATTCGTCGATTTCACCTTTGTCATTCTTCACTTTATTCAAATCTAAGTTTAAATATTTCGCCATAAACGGATACAAAGCCATACGTTTTGAGATTCCGAAATCGTGTCCTTCTTTTGCAAAATGAGCATTTTCGACTAAATCTTTCTTTCCGTACAATTCATACGTTCTTTGGATAAAAGGAAATTCCAATTCCGGAACTGCCAATGTCCAGTCTTTTCCATCAGAGACAATCAATTGCGGTTTTGGAGCCATCATTGCAGAAATCTCAGCGTTATTAGTTCCGTTTCCGCATAAGTGAATTCCTCGTCCGCTTTCGCATGGACAACCGCCTGAGAAATGAGAAGAAACCATCACAACCGGGGCAGAAACTTTTACTCTGTCATCAATTGCGGCTAAAAACATCGTATGTGATCCTCCGCCAGAACCTCCAGTAACACCAACTCTTGTCATATCGGCATTTTTAACCGTTGCCAAATAATCCAATAAACGAATTCCAGTTAAAACCTGAACCGTAGATGCAATGCTGTTTCTATGCGTTTCTTCTGGAAATTGCAGTAACGATTCTCCCCAAGCAAACAAATCGTAACCAACCACAATTGCTCCCATTTTTGCCATCATAGCACAACGGTACTGTTCGTCTTTTCTATATCTTCCGTCGCCAAAATGCCCATCAGGAGTTAAAATAATAGCTGCTTTTTTATTTAACGGATACGGTTTGTAAATCGATCCTGTCGCATAAACACCAGGCAAAATTTCTAATGCAATATTCTCGACACTGTAATCTTTGTAAATTCTTTTTGGAGTTAAAAGTGGTTTAGACTTCGGTGTAGGGGGCGCCTTATCCAAACCAAATGATTCAATCATACAAGCTTTTAACTCCGTTTTGCGTTTCTCCCATTGTTCTTTCGTCGAATAAAGGCTTTCTAAGTAAAACAAGCGTTCCTTTCCTTTATCTACCGAAACTTTATGGTTTTCATACTTGCGTATGATGTAGGTTCCATCGGGTTGTTTGAAATACATCAATTCAAACGGCGCTAGAATATTAGTCAGCGAAAGTGGCAGATTTCCAGGTTCAATTCTCCAATCGGCATAATCCAGTTCTTTTCCTTTTAATAAACCTCTGTCGTCGTTGATTGTGACGTTAAAAAGAGTTTCTATTTTCTTTAAAGTTTCTGAAACTGGTTTTCTAAAATTAGTATCAGAAGTGCTTTGCCCATTGGCAAATGTCAAAACAAAAATGGAAACTAAGATGATGTATTTTATTTTTTTCATTATTACATTTTTTTGATTTGCCTCCTGCTTTAGCTGGAGGAAAACAAATTGATTTTTTCTACTTTTTCGAGTTTATTTACAATTCATAACTCATAATTCATAATTCATAATTACAATTGACATTCTATTGTATAAATTCCAGATCCTAATTCCAAAACAGGCTTTTGAGCATTTTCATCAAAACCTGTCTTAAATCTTTTGCCATCCATTTTTATTTCCGAATTTTTAGCAACCGGCAATTTTATTGTCGCAGTTGTATTCACTGGAATCTGAACTGTCAGAATAAATTTGCCCTCTTTCTTTTCCCAAGAAGAAGCAATTTTTCCATAAACCGATTGATAGTCCGCTTTCGCGAAAGTCATATCGCCAACCACTTCCGGCTGAATAAAGAAATGCTTGAATCCCGGTTTCTCAGGATCGGACATAATTCCGGCTAAACTTTGATAAAACCACTCTTCAATTTGTCCTAACATAAAATGATTCCACGAATTTCCTTTTCTCGGATCCCATTGCTCTGTTAAAGTGGTCAAGCCAAATTTAATCTGAAAACCATAACCCGGCGCATCATAATGATTATGCATTCTGTACATGGTTTCGTTTTCGCCATTTCTTGCCAAAGTCTGGAATAAATAGCGATTTCCAACATCTCCCGTTGTCAAACGATCTCCTTTTGCTGAAATATCAGCTAAAAGATTTTGCATCACCGCTTCTTTATACTGCGGTTCTACAATATCCATAAAAATCGGAACAGCATTGCTAAACTGACTATTGGTTCCATACTGTTTGGTTTCTTCGTTAAAAAATGCCGCATTGAAAGCTGTTTTAATCTCTGAAGCCAAAGCATTGTATTTCTCAAAATCTTCCGTTTTTCCTAATAATTTTGATGCTTTTGCCACTAAATAAGCGCCATAATAGTAATGAGAAGTCGCAGAAAGTGCAATCGGACTATTTTTAGAATATCCTGCTGGATGCGTTCCGTAATCGTACCAATCGCCTAATCCGTGTGAAACGATATGATTTGTTGCTTTTGTTCCTAGATAATCCACATAGTTTTTCATTACAGGAAAATACTTTTCTAATAATGAAGCATCTCCATAATATTCATAATACATCCAAGGCAGAATTACGCCTGTAACGCCCCATTCTGGAGAATCGGTAAAATCGCCTCCAAAAATGACATATTCAGGAACAATGGTTGGAATTAAACCGTTGTCTCTTTGTGAATCAGAAATATTCTGCATCGTTGCAGGAAGGAAAGTCTGAAGATTATAATTGAACATTAATCCAGGTCCATTTAACTGAATTTCTTCTAGCCAGCCTAACTTTTCACGTTGCGGACAATCGGTAAAAACACTTTGGAAATTACTTTTGATCGAATTATTTATCAATTCGTGTGTTTTATTGAAAATCTCATTAGAACATGAAAAACTTCCCGCTTCTCCAGCCGAATTGTAAATGAAATTCGATTTTAAATCAACCAAAGTTGGAATCGCTGCATTCTTATCTTCTTTATAATTAATATTTTCAATTTGAACATATTGATAACCGTAGAAACTGAATTTTGGCGTCCATTCTTCTGTTCCGTCTCCTTTTAAAGTGTAATCGTAATAGTATGGCTTTCCAGATCTTCCCTGAGCAATTGTTCCTTCTTCATTTAATCCTTCAGCCACCCAAACACGAATCGTTTGTCCTCTTTTTCCTTTTACTTTGATAGTTGGAAATCCTGAAAGATTCTGTCCCATATCAAAAACATAGAAATTTGGTTTCAGCTCTTTTACGGTTTTAACTTCGTATTGTTTCTGAATGGTAACTGGCGGTGCTGTCTGCGGTCTTAAAACACCTTTTGGCGCTTCCTGAATGACAACTTTTTTCCAATCTCTATCTTTGAAACCTTTACAATTCCAACCTTTTTGTTCTAAATTAGCATTGTAATCTTCTCCTCCAAAAATACTGTTATAGGTAATCGGACTTTTGCTGTATTTCCAAGTTCTATCTGACTTTATAATTTCTTCTGAACCGTCATTATACTTGATTTTCATTTTAAAGAATAAAGTCGGCGGACCAAAACTTACGAAGAATTTGGTATATCTTTCAGCAAGCGTATTGTACATTCCGTTTCCTAACAAAACACCAATTACGTTATCGCCTTTTTGAAATTCTTTTGCACTTAACTCGTAAACATTATAATTAACCGTTTTATCATAATCTGTCCACAAAGGAGCAAACTGGCTGTTTCCTACTTTTTTCCCATTGATAGTCAATTCGTAATGCCCTAAACCTGAAATATAAACAACTGCTTCTTTGACTGCTTTTTCTATTTCGAAAGGTTTGCGAAGCATGATACTTCTGCGTGCCAGCGAATCGGATGCATTGATAAACGAGTTCTTTTTTTCTCTGTTGAAAGTGGCTGTGTGGTAGTTTCTTCCTTCTGGTAAATGGCTGTCGGCTTTGGTAATCGCTCCAATCCAAGTCGGATTTAAATCTGATTCTAACGAAGCAGTTCTGAACGAAGCTGTTTTGCTCCATTTTGAAACTTTTCCAGCCTGATTCCAAACTTTAACTTTCCAGAAATATTTGGTTTCGCTTTTTAATGGTTTTCCATTATAAACGATATGCAGGTTTTTATCGGTATTTACTCTTCCACTGTTCCAAACATCCCCATCATCCATTTTTAGTTTTTCTTCCGATGAAGCTACTAAAATCAAATAAGCGACTTGTGAGGCATCGGATTCTTTTGAAACCAATTGCCAGCTTAATTTCGGCTGATTCTGAACTACTGCTAATGGATTTTCAGCCATTTCTGTTGTTAAACGTACAGGTAAAATTTGTCCTTTAGAAACTACAGTTACTAGAAGACAAACGGCTAATAATATGCTTTTAAAAAACTTCACTTTGTATATTTTTTTTTTGCCACTCCCGATAGCTATCGGGATCACGAATTTTCTCTAATTATTCTTTGCGTTTAATTTCTCTTTTTTTTTTGCCACAGATTAAAGGATTAATTGGATTATAATCTGTGTTAATCATTTTAATCTGTGGCAAAAATTACGCAACGTTTATAAAATAATTCGTGAATTGCTTCGCCCGTTAGCTATCGCTCGGGTCGTGGCTATTTTTTCTTTACAACTTTCTAGTAATCAAAGATTCGATATTGAATACTGCTTCTGGAATTAATTTCCCAGTTTGAGGCAGATCATCGTAATCGTCTGTATCTGGCGCTGTATCTGGATCTGGCGAATGTCTCTGTTCTCCTGTTCGGAACATGATTCGCTCGAAACCGTCTGTTGGCGCATAAAATATCTTTGTTGATTCTTTTCCTTCGTTTACTTTTATAGTGTATTGACGGTTTTTAGCATCTAATTTAACTGTTATTGTATATGCTTTGTTTGCTTCGTATTTTGTAACCGAACTCAAACGCGCACCATTTTTTACCTTTAATTCTCCATCCGAATCAAAAATCAATCTTACCGATGGTAAACCTTGTTTATTTTGGAATTCAATCTGTAATAATCCGTGATTATTTTGCTCTGGTTTTACTGTGAAAACAGCTTCCATTTTTGAAGCAAAAGGAATAACTCTTTCAGCACGTGAATAGTCAAAATAATCCTGATCTCTTAAAGTTAGCCATTTTTTGCCATCAGCTTTCTTTTCGATTTTTGTTGATGCCCATGAAAGATCATATGTATTCCATAGTTTTAGTTCTTGTCCGTCAGGAAGATTATTAAAAACATCATTTACATTTTCAGTAACCACCGAAGTAACCGGAACGGGAATCGATGCCACCCAAATATCTTCTTTGTTCATGCTATAACCCACCCAGATTTTTCCGTCTGGCGGAGTTCCATTTTTCTCTGTAATTCCGCGAACATATTGAGGGCCTGCTGATTTGTAGTTTCCGCCGTAACGCATCGGACTTACTTCTCCGTGAACCAATAATAAATCTTTGTAATTCAATCCATCATCACTTGTCGAAATAGCCAAAGGCCAACGATATTCAGACGGATTATAAAGTGTTGCATAACGGTTGTCAGAAGTTTTTTGTCCCCAGATTTTAGCATTGCTGTTTACAAATCCCGGAGCACGCAATGGCATATAATCCCAAGATTTTCCCCCGTCTTTACTGATAGAAGTTAAAGCATGTTTCCATAAACCCACTACATTTCCGTTTGGCAGATGGTAATAACTAAAGGCTTTATAAGGTTTTTGTAACGGAATTAATTCATCGTCACGATCGGCTTCTTCTACCCATTGCTGTAAAACCAATGGTTCTGATAAGATTTCTTCGCAAGCCTTTTTCAAACCTTTATCTTTTGATGTGGTATAAAATGGGAATTTCGATTTCGATTTGTCCCAAGTTTTGTTGTATCTAATGAAATAAATTTCGCCAAAACTTCCGTCTTTCTTGATTTCACGGATTACACGTCCAATTCCTTTTCCGTCGTTTGGATCATCTTTTTCATCCATTGCGATTCCATAATACGCTAAAGCAAAAAGTCTGTTGTCTTTTGATGTATAAAAGCCCATTCTTTGGTGCATAATTGCATCCAAATTTTTGGCAACGCCTTCAACGCCTTCTTTCTTCCATCCGTCAGGAATACGGTAAATTGGGAAAATTACTTCTGGTTTTGTCCACTTTACACCGTCTTTAGAAGTCATTAATAAAGTTTGGCTTGGTGGAATATGTTCACCTGAAGGATCGCTTAAATAATGCAGATAAAAGGTATTATTCCAATATGCCATCATCGGCTGGTGATTGTACGTCCATCCAAAACCATCTGCTTTTTCAGGATGTTCACGGCTTGCACGCATAATTTGCGTAGCGTGAACTCCAACTGCTGGACTTAATTGTCCGTGATGGTAATCGATATTTGAAAGTGTTTTGCCAACATAACGCACAGTATCGTTTTGTGCATTTACAGCGGTACAAGCCAAAAGGATTGTGGCTGTGATGATGTTGGTTTTTATATTTTGGAAAGTAATCATTGGTATTTTATTTTTTTGCCACAGATTGCACAGATCAAAAAGATTATTTTTTAATTAAATACTAATAATTTAAAAATCATTTTAATCTGTCTAATCTGTGGCTATATAATTTATTTTCTATCAATTAATCCCTTTAAAACGTCTGCAGAGATTGTCGTAATCGTTCCGTGTTTATGTCCTTCGGGGAGGCTTATTTTGGAGGATACATCTTCAAAATGAACAAAATCTGCTGTACTTAACGCCTTATAATTTTTTGAACCGTAATTGTCATAATACAACAACCAGTTTTTATCCACTTTCACTACCGTCGGACCTTCAGATAAATATTCGGTTAAAGGTTTTGAAGGTTTTTCAAACGGCCCTAAAGGCGATTTCCCGAAAGCTACTTTTATATTTCGCATGGGTCTTGTATTGTCTTTCAAAACCAAAACATAATCTTTTTTGCTTTTTTTGACAATCACACAGTCAATTACGCTGAAACCTGGATCGTAATATAATTTTGTATCCGAAAACGTTTTGAAATCTTTTGTCGTTACATAATACATTCTGTGATTGTTTTTCTCTTCTTCTACTCCTTTTTCAAATCGGAACGGAATTGTCGATGCCCAAATAATGATGTATTCTCTTTTTACATCATCATAAAAAATTTCCGGAGCCCAAACATTTACGACTTCTGGCTCATTTTTCATTACGGGAATGTATTGCTGTTCTGACCAATGAATCAAATCTTTTGAACTTGCATAACCAAAACCATTTCCACCTTTCCAGTCGGTTGTCCAAACCATGTGATAGGTTCCGTCTGCTCCTTTTGTGATTGACGGGTCACGCATGATTTTACTGGCTCCAATTTCGGGTTTTAAAAACGATCCTTCTAATCCTTTCCAGTTGTAACCGTCTTCGCTGTATGCCAAATATAAACCTTCTGTTGCGGGCTCTCTAAACGACGTAAAAAGATATAAATCTTTCTTTTTCTGCGAATAGCTAATTGCAAAAAGCGAAAGGGTTAGTATGATGAATATTTTTTTCATTTTATTTTCCGTTTAAACTTTGTCAAAGTTTGAAACTTTGACAAAGTTGGCTCACCAGTTTTTATTCTGTAATTGCTTTTTTATCTAAAGAAGCTCCTTTTTTTATTTTCGTTGTAACGTTGTTTAAAACATTGTTTTTCAAGAAAATATTTTTAGAGTCTTTTCCATCGGCTTCGATAAAAATATCGGTTGGATTAAACGGAAAATTATTGTTGATTAACGCATTTGAAACATTGTCTAATTTGATAACCGGAACTCCTTTTATGGCTGTTGAAGATCCAACATTGTCTAAAATAATATTTTTTGAATCTGATATTTTAAAAGACGAACCCACAGTTGCGTTCACTTTTACATCGTGAAATTCAACATCTGTCGCCGTACTTACTGTAAAACCTTCTTTTCCGTCCATATTGATGTTAGAGAACGTGATATTTTGAATTGGCATTTCGGTAATTCCCAGAATTTGTCCTGCTTTGTTTACGTTTGAAGCCGTGATATTACTCATGTGAATGTTTCTGAAAATTGGCGTTTTCTCGGTTACAGGTTCAACTGTAGTTCCTTTATCGTAAAAAAGGCTCAATACGATAGCTTCTTCTTTGATGTTTTTCATTACGATATTATCGACGCGAATATCTTCTACAACACCACCTCTTCCACGTGCCGATTTGATACGGATTCCGCGATCTGTCCCATCAAAAACACAGTTTGATATTGTGATTTTTTTGATTCCACCCGACATTTCACTTCCAATAACCACTCCACCGTGACCGCTTAACATCGTGCAGTTTGTGATGGTTACATTTTCTGTTGCTTTTCCGTATTTACGTCCGTCACCATCTCTTCCTGATTTAATCGTGATACAATCATCTCCAACACTGATATGGCAGTTTGAAATGTGAACATTAGTACACGAAGAAGGATTGATTCCGTCTGTATTTGGCGAATGCGGATTGAAAATTGAAATTCCAGTAACAGTTACATTATCACAGAATTCTGGATTAATTGTCCAAAATGGTGAATTTTTAAAGGTTACGCCTTCGATTAAAATATTTTTGCAGTTGTAAGCTTGGAAAAAAGATGGTCTGAAAAACTTTTTATCAACTGTTCTCTTATAATACGGTTCTGTGTAAAGGCCTTTATTTTGCTCTTCCCACATGGTTTGGTATTTGGTTGGAGGCAATGGTTCTTTTGCCGTTTCAATTCTATACACTTCATTCCACCATGCTTTTCCTTGTCCGTCGATTACTCCTCTTCCTGTAATGGTGATATTTTCTACGTCTTTTGCATAAAATAATGGCTGGAAACTTTTCATTACAATTCCTTCGTAACGCATTTCTACATAAGGCAGAAAATCATCGAAGTTCTCTGAGAACTTTAAAAGCGCTCCAGAATCTAAATGAATCGTGATGTTGCTTCTTAATGTTAGTGCTCCAGTTAAGTATTCTCCAGCAGGAAAAAAAATCGTTCCTCCGCCGTTTTTAGATGCTTTTTCAATTGCATTCTGAATGGCTTGAGTACATTTTATTCCTTTGTTGTTTCCGCCTTCGTTAAGGATGTTTAACCAGCCTTCGTTAGCGAAGCCGGTGTTTAATCCGGTTATGAAGCAGAGTATTATTAGTATATTTTTCATAGTTTGTTTTTTTCTTTTGCCACAGATTAAAATGATTAGCACAGATTTTTACTCTCATTTTTGTCATTTCGACATAAGGAGAAATCCTAATTAGTAGCTCCGCACGGTTGAGCAACTTTGTAGAGTTTCTTGCGAAGATTTCTCCTTATGTCGAAATGACAAGATTGTGGATAATTCGTGATTATTTACTCACGAATTGCATTTCACTAATTACTTTTTACTTTTCACTAATCACTTAGTAGATTTCAAAATCAAAATCCAGTCATTACCATCTTCTTTTTTACCTTCTGGCTGAAAATTTTGAGTTCCTTTATTATCAAATGTTCCGATTTTGGTTTTCTTGCCATTTCTTGGATTGTACCAAGTTGCTTCGAATTTATCTCCAGCAAGTTTTCCAAGTTTTACTTCTATAATTCTTCCGTTATAAGTGTATAGTAAAGCATATTTTTCGCCTCTTATCGCTGGAATATAATCGTATTTTTCTCCTTGATTTACCACTAAAGAAACATCTGGAATTCCTTCTAAAAATGGCACTTCTTCCATTAATTTCTTAATAAAAACCATCTGCTTTGCTCCAGGCGCATTAATGGCTGATGTCCATAATTCTTTGTTTCCGTAAGCTGGTTTATCGCCTTTTCTGAACATTTGCATTACAGCGTTATGTCCGTACGTATAACCTGCACCACCTGAAAGTACTGACCAATATCCGTAACGGCGAACGTCGTTTGCGGTCCATTTTGGCTGTAAAGTGTCGTGCAAACCGTGTGGAATTCCTTCGTAAGATGGTTCTCCGTCAAGTGTCGGTTTCGTTGGTTTTAATTCGAAATCTCTAAGCACAAATTTGTAATTGTCTTCTTTGAAATTCGTTTTTGATGAATCCTGATCGTATCTTCTGTGTCCTGATTGGAACATATTGAAATCCAGCCATTTTTCATTGTGAAAATTCTCTGAAGAATCAGTTCTTCCGAACGGGTGGAAAGTCACTAACTGGTTTGGATTGTTGGTTTTTAAAGTATTCCCGATGGCATTCCAGATATCTTGGAATTCGTTTCCGTGTGTATCCCCACCGTTTAACCAAATTACGTTGGTTCTGTTTTTATATCTATTAGCTAAGAACTTAGCATATTCAGTAGCCTGTTCTTTGCTAACTTTATTTCCTTTTGAAACGTTTGTTCCCCAAACTGGAACCATTGCAACGTAAATTCCGTTTTTCTGAGCCACGTCTAAAGTGTAATCTACATGATCCCAATAATCGTATTGCTTTGCATTTTTGAAATCATTTCCTGCCGTAATCAAGGGTTTTGAAACGTCTTCGTTTATTAAAGCGGGGTCACCATAAACGTTAACGGCATTGATGTTGTGCAAAACCATTACCTGAACAACATTAAATCCTTTTTCTTTTCTGTCTTTGAAATATTTATCAACGCCTGCTCTGTCCAGTTTCCCGAATGCCAGCCAGCCCGTGTCGCCCAACCAGAAAAATGGTTTTTCGTTTTCAGTAACAAAATAATGCTGATTTTTAGAAACTTTGATTTCAGGCAGAGATGCTTTTGTTTTGGCAGATTGCGAAAATCCGCTTTGTGCTGTAAACATAAAGCTTATACAAAGAGCGTATAAAGATTTAATTTTCAGATTCATTTTGGTTTGTTTTTGAATTGTGTTCTTATTTTTTTGCCACAGATTTCACTGATTTAATGGATTTCCCAAGCTTTGTCTTTATATTTTTCCCCGCAGATTTCACAGATTAGGCAGATTTTATTTTTAATCCTTTTAATCTGTGAAATCTGTGGCTAACTATTTCTTAATTAAGAAAAGCACTTTTTCTTTTATTTCAGCTTGTGGGATTACCATTTGTTTTCCTCCGCTGATATTTGCTTTTTTCGTTATATTTCCTGTTGTTGCATTAATTGCAAATACTTCAAATGTTCCTTTTTCGTTTGATAAATCAATTGTGACATCTTGGTCGTTTTTCAAATAGAAAAGGTAACTTTTTCCTTTATTTTCCAGTTTCCAAAGATTATCTGAAAACGTATTTCCATCAACTAACTTCATTTCGCTTAAAGCGGCATAAAACTGAGGCAATTCGATTTTCGGAATATTTGGCAATGAAGCTCCGGCCATTAAAGCTGGCCATCCAAATCTTGAAGAACCGTCTGTTGAATATAAAATGACTTTTTCAGGATATTTTTCTCGATATTCACGAACAGCGCGATATACCTGATTGTCGGTTTCTTTTCCTGTTTTTAGTTTTCTCGCATGTTGTCTTGGTGCTAAATTTACACCTCCTTGCGGAGCATAAGCTGAGCCGTCTTCTTTGTAATACCAATAACGAATGTCGATTACATCAACGGTTTTATTTCTTTTAGCATCATTTAAAATAGCATCTTGAACATCTTTTGTAGCACTTAAACCAATTAAACCTTTTTTACCCGTTTCGTCTTTCCACTTTTGGGCTTGGTCTAACCAGAATTCCATAAAATGTCGCGGACCTGTATATTCAGCACTTGTTAACTGAATTACGTTGCTGTTTTCCTGAAAATTTTCAAATGATTTTCTGATGAAACCTTCGTGTAATTTTCTTCTTTGAGCATTCGTAATATCGTAAAACTGCTCCGCCATAAAAATACGTTTGTCTCCTGCATAAGGCGGTGGCTCCGGAAATCCTGTACTGTTGATATTGTTAGCAGAACGCCAAGGTGAACTTGCCCAATGCGCTCCGGCTTCTAAAATATTGTGCTGAAAATATTGCTGATTGATTAATATTTGTCCATTAGGTTCTGCAAGTGTTGCAAACTGCGCTAAACGGCTCCAGTACCAATCATTAAATTTTGTTAAATCGTATTTACTCAGATGATCCCAAGCAAAATCTTTTCCGCTTCTTGCGAAAGGCTGTTCGTAAAACGGAGGCCATACATCATCATCAATTCGGCGAACACGTTCGTGATCGTCCATTCTTCTGTCGTACCATAAACCATAATTATGCTCTAAAGCGACGATATTATTTTTAGTCAAATAATCTACGGTTTCCTGTACTTTATCAGTCAATCCGTTTCCTGTTCTCCCAGGTACAAAACGAGTAATATGCGGTGTTGATTTGTTTACAAAATCATCGGTTAGATCACCTCTCCACCAAGCAACGTTGGTCTGTTTTCCTGCAATTACTTTTCCTTCAAAAGTTAGCCAGCCGTTTTCTGCTGTTACTATTGAAGTCGATTTTTCAGTTCTATTTAATGCAACTTTTAAATCGTTTGCATTTTTTAAACCTTTATTATCAATATTAATCGGATTTGCTTTTGAAGCTTCTGCAATCAATTCTTGTAAACTTTTTGCCGTTGTAGCAGAGTTTTTAGTCAATTCTGCAGCGACTTCTACACTCGGACTTGAAGAAGCTTCAGAACCTAAATCATAGATAAATGGCTGAACTGGAAGTTTTCCTAATCTAGCTTCTAGTTGTGTGTAGAATAAACTTCTTGGACTGATATGTTCGTTTACGTTTTTCCAATGTCCGTTTCCTCCAAATTGTCCCCAAACTCCAAAAGCCCAGTTTTGTGCTGTTGGCGGACTATAACATTCTACTTTTGATGCTGACGATTCCCAAATTACAGAATTTGCTGCTGTCCATCCAGCTCCTCTTCCTCCTTGTTCTCTGTTGTTATAGCTTAATGCTTTTCCGTCGATATTGGCAATGTCAAATAAAACTCCAGTTGCCCAGCTTCCAATTGCACCGCTGTTTTCGAATGGCAAATGTGATTCGCATTGTACGAACACATTTGGACCAGTTGTTCCGAATCCGCCAACGGTAAAATCATGATATCCAAATTCTGAATAACAACGCTGAAATAAAGTCTGCTGACCTTCAGTATAAAAAGTATGTCTTCTAAATGAAGCGATTTCTGAAATTGGCTCTGTTGCAATACAATCTTCAACTGTAATTTGCTGACTTGTTTTTAAAACCGTAACGGCTCCACCTGCAAAGTGTTTAAAATTAACTTGTTTTACCCAAGCATTTCTAGCGCTTTCAATGCTAATAGCCTGCCAACGGTGTTCTTCGTCTTTTAAATTTGAAGGATTGTAGGTTGATTTTATTAAGATATTTTCAATTCCGTTATTTTCAGTTCTTCCCTGCCAAGAATAAATAGTTACTTTCGAAGTTCCGAAAACATCATCTAAAGACATTGTAATTGGAGCATTTACAGTCACTTCGTTTCCGTTTATTTTGGTTACGACACGATTCCAAGTTGTCGCCCAATCCCCTTTTTTCCAGCCAATCCATGAAGTTTCTCCCCCGAAATCCTGCATATTAACTTCTTTAATGAAATTATCCGTTAAAGGTTTACTGATTTCGATTTCGTCTCCAACTTTTAATTTTGTTGTATTTTTTAATTGAATTTTTTGTGTTCCAAGTGGCGTGTAACCGTTTGCAAATTCAAATGAATCTTTATACACTTTATCGTTTAAACCTAAAATTCTAATTAAAGCTTCTCTTTCTAAACCTGTTCCTAAAAGTACAGTTCCGTTTTCCGTATTGCCGCTTCCTCTTAGAACAACTCCCGATTTTCTAATGTATAATGTTCCACTAATTTTGAAAGTTCCTTTGTCTAACAAAACTGCTCCACGAAATCCTGATTTATCAGGTTTTAATGCGCTCACATAATCAATTGCATTTTGGATTTTCTGTGTTGCATCTTCTTCTTGTGGAGAAACAAAAATCTTGTTTTCCAAATTCGGAATGGCAACTTCAGAGTTTTTATATCCTGCAAAAGAAAAATCTGGGATTTGATTTCCTTGATTATCAGCTGTGAAAGAAAGTTTTGCTTCTTTGGTTTTGATAATGTCTGGGAAATTGTTCTGGGCTGTGATGTTGCCACACATAGACATAGTAAAACACATTATTACTAATGTGTTTTTGAAGCAAGGGACTATATTTTGTTTAATGAAATTCACTTTTAGTATATTTTTCAATTTTCTAAAGTTAAGCATTTCTATAATCTTGTCATTTCGACGAAAGAAACCCGAGCTATAGTGAACAGGCGAAGCAAATCTCACACGGGATTTATAGATTGTTGCGGAGTTTCTAGTGTGATTCCTCGTTCCTTGGAATGACAAACTTTGGGTGTATGCTTTATGTTGAATTATTGTAATAAAGACTTTAATTTCGCCAAAGTATCCGTATTATTTTCGATTTTCGTCCAATCAATTTTAGTGTTTGGATCGATTCCGTTAAAATATTTTTCGATGTTGGTATAACCGTCTCCGTTAGCATCTTTATTAGCATCTGAAGCATCATTTGGATTTAAGCCATATTTTTTCTCCCAAGCATCTGGAATTCCGTCATTATCTGAATCTTTATAGGCTTTCCCTTTGTAAGTAGGATATCCGCCAACTTGATCTGGGTGTGTAATGATTCCTTTTTTATAAGAATCAGCTGGTAATCTTCTTTTGATATATTCTTTTCCAATTGAATTTTCTAAACCGTCTTTTACTTCAATTTTTCCTGTACGAACTTGCTTGATCACTCTTTCATCAACTGCATCTCTTTTCGGAATTGTTGCTCCAACATTCGTCAAAACAAAATCATAAGCTTCTTCTGCCGACATGATATTGAATTTTGGCATAGAAAAAGGTTTTGGCTGTTTTATTGCTGCTAAAAATTCTTTGGTTTCCGCTTCTGGAAGATTTTCCAATTGTACTCCTCCATTCCAGTTGTCTGCCGTAACTTCAGGAAAACCAACAATAAAGTTTCCTGAAACGTAAGCTCTTCCGTATTGTTTAGGTTCAATATATCCAGATTCTGGTTTTACAATTCTATGTGCAATAGGTTCATTCGCAGGTGTTATTGGACCTGGTTTGAAATAGTTATTGATGATATTTAACATCGAACGATAATCACCTCCGTCCAGAGTACGATTCCACCAATTAAATACTACGTTATTCACAAAATTAAAGTCTCCATACATTCCGATAGAAGCATTTCTTGAAATGTTGTCGGCCCATAAGTTGCGCATAAAAGTACTATTTAATCCGCCAATTGTACTTCCAAAAGCATGATTATAAGTATCTAAACCTTCTGCTGAAATAGTGTTCTGAATCGTAATATTACAAGCAGGCAATTTCTCCAATTTCGACTTTGCGTTAGGTGCAAATTGATGTCTGTATAAAGAAATGTTTTCATCTAATCCCCAGCTTACAGAACAGTGGTCAATTATAGTATTTCCGATTACATTTCCTCCCAGCGCATCATCTCTTCTTGTCACTTCTGTTGCCCCACGTCTAAAACGCATGTGTCTAATTATAACATCGTGTGTGTCGATCTCTAAAGTTTCTCCTGCAATACAAATTCCGTCGCCAGGAGCAGTTTGTCCAGCAATTGTCACGTAAGGTGCACGCATGCTGATTCTGCTTTTTAAATGGATAATTCCCGAAACATTAAAAACAATTGTTCTTGCTCCAACAGCTTCACAAGCTTCGCGAAAAGTTCCTTTTCCACTATCTTCTAAACTCGTCACTACGAATATTTTTCCTCCACGTCCACCTTGCGTGTAGGCTCCGCCACCTTCAGCACCTGGAAAAGCAGGAATATCTGCTTGAACAAAATCTTTTGGATAAGAAGCCCAAGGCAAATATGGTTTCCCTTGTTTTGCTTCTTCTTTTATGATATGTAAGTTGGCATTCCAGATTTCGCTAAGTCTCTTTTCGTCAGCTTCTAAAAGGGCATCTGCTTTAGCTTGAACGTCTTTTGGAATTACAGGATATTGGGCATACGCCGATGATACAAGTGAACAAAATGACAACGCCATAAATGTTCTTTTTAAAGTACGGTTGGGAAAAATATTTTGCATTGAATTGTGTGGTCTAGTTAATAGCACTTAGTTTTTAAGAGATTATTCTTTTGCCGTAGAATCTTTTGTTTTACTCTTCTCTCTTTCTTCGATACGTTTATGCCAGTCGGCACTTTCTTTGTTTAAATCGTAACCTTGTTTTGATAAATAGTTGTTGATTCTTCCTTTGTATTTACCAAACCAGCCATGTTTTTCTTTAGAAGAACCTGCGTCCATTGCATGTTCTCTAGCTTCAACTAAAGCTTTGTAGATATAGTCTTTTTGTTCTGCTGTCAAATTCGGAAGCATATCGTTGTAACCTGCAACCGTAATTGGAAGCACACCATAAGTCATTCCGTCTTTCACTTCAGTGATTTTATCTTCAGACAATTCTTTGCCTAATTTTTTGATATAAGATTTATGCAGTTTTGCAATTGATTCGTCTGCCTTTGCTTTCAGTTTATCAATTTTTTCGTTTTGCTTTTCTTTAGCCAAAGAAGTATCTTCTTTTACTTTTTTGATTTCAGCATCTCTTCCATCTTGGATTTCAGTTAAATCTCTGAATTGCTGTGCGATAATATTTGAAACTGCTTTTTCTTTTGCTTCGTTTTTCAAATCTAATTTGGTAACGATTTTTACAGCTCTTTCGTTGGTAACTTTTACATATTCAGGATCTAAATGCTGTTGCGCATTTAAAGTTGAAAATGCAAAAACAAGCGATAATAACCCAGCATTTATTTTATTTAGTGCCATTGTCTTTCTTTTTCTAGTTATTTTTTAACTCAATCATAAGGCCAACGGCCTTTAAGCAACACCGTAGGATAAAATCCTATGAATTACAAACAAATCATATAGCAAAACCCAGAAAGGGCACAAGCCTTTGCGCCTATATTTCATTAATTGCTTTCGCCCTTTCAGGGCTTTTTCGCTTCCATTCTATTGTCAAAGGACCTTGTCCTTTGTTGTTGCTTTGAGCCTTTCAGGCTCTTTTCAAAAACATTCTTGTTTACTCTGAAACAAGAATGTTTTCAAAAATTGTTCCTTATTTTAAATCTAATAAAGGTCTAACTAATGTTTCTTTGTTATTAGCTAAATCTTTCCAGTCTACTTTTATCGCAGGATTTACACCATTGATGTAATCCTCAATATTAGAATATCCGTCTCCGTTTAAATCTCCTTGTGCATCAGATGGATCGTTCGGGTTTAAACCGTATTTTTTCTCCCATGCATCTGGCATTCCGTCTTTGTCTGTATCTACATAAGGTTTTCCTTTGTATTCTGGATATCCTCCAACTTGAGAAACATCTGTAATAATTCCTTTTTTATAAGAATCCATAGGCAAACGTCTGTGTTCGAATTGGTAGAAAGTCTTTTTCTCTAATCCTTTAGCATACTCAGGAACTCCCGTTTTTACTGTTCTTACGATTCTTTCATCCACTTTATCTCTAATTGGCAAAGTAGCTCCAACATTTTTAAGAACGAATTCATAAGACTCTTCAGCAGTCATGAATTTGTTGAACCAAGGCATCGGGAAAGCTTTATCTACTTTCATTTTAGAGAAGTATTCTTTTGCTTCATCATACGTCATTAATTCCCCTTTTTTATTCTCTAACTGAATTCCACCATCCCAGTTGTCTTTAGTCACTTTTTCGTTTCCATTAACAACGTTTCCGTTTACATAAGCTCTACCAAAAACCATGTAAGGCAATTTGCTTCTTCCTGATTCTGGTTTTAAAATTCTGTAGCTGATTGGCTGTGTTAAATCGGTTACTGGACCTGGTTTATAGAAGTTGTTGATGATATTGTAATTAGCAGTATAATCTCCGCCATCTGTAGATCTGTTGTACCAGTTGAAAACTACGTTATTAACGAAGTTGAAAATTCCGTTCCAACCAATAGAAGGGTTTCTTCCTGCATTGTTTGCCCACATATTTCTCATGAAAGAACAGTTTTCTCCTCCTAAAGTACTTCCGAAAGCGTGATTGTAAGTATCAAGAGCTTCTCCGAATAAACTGTTTTGGATTGTAATATTTACCGTTCCAACTTTGATATCTGGGTAACCTGGCCCTGGATTGTACATGTGTCTGTAAATTGACATATTTTCGTCTAATCCCCAAGTTGCAGAAACGTGATCGATCATAATATTTCCAACAGGATTTCCTCCAATAGCATCGTCACGACGTCCTACGAAAGTTTCTCCACGACGGAAACGCACGTGTCTGATAATTACGTCATGCGTATCAATCCAAGTTGATTCTCCAGCAATACAAACACCATCACCAGGAGCAGTCTGACCTGCAATTGTAATGTAAGGCGCACGAATAATCAACGGACTTTTTAATCTGATAATTCCAGCAACATTAAACACTATTATTCTCGCTCCTCCTTGTTCACAGGCTTCACGTAAAGTTCCAGGTCCACGGTCTTCTAGACTTGTTACCGTGTAAACTTTTCCGCCACGTCCTCCGAATGTGTACATTCCACCACCTTCAGCACCTGGAAAAGCTGGAATTTCTGCCTGAGGTAAATCAGTAGGTCTTGCAGCCCACGGAATATAAGGTTTTCCATGTTTTGCTTCTTCTTCAATAACTACTAAAGCTTTTGTCCATGCTTCATCAGAAAGTCTTTGAGCTTCTTCTTTGATCGCTTTTTCCTGAGCCTGAACTTCTGGACTAATCTTCGGATATTGAGCAAAACATTTTGCACTTCCTAAAAAAAGCAGAGATGATGCGATAAATAATGCGGAATTTTTCATGTTAATTTCTAGTTGTGGTAATTCTTTTTAAACAAATCACCTGTATCTTTTGACGAATACAGGTGAAAAGCTTTATATAATTTTCTGTTTCTTAATAGTTAAATTTATTCTTGGTAGTTGAATGTTCCTGCAGTTCCGCCGTTCCATCCAACTGTTTGCTGTAACCAAGTATTCTGAGTTAGAATACTAGTTTGTAATCCCATTATGTAATAATTTGGGTTAAACTTAATTTGAGCAGCAGCATTATTTACGTTATCCAAAGGAGTCAATAAATTTGTGAATGTGAAATTAGTAGTATAAAAAGTTGCTAAAGCATCAATTTGAGTACTAAAATTCGCTGCATCTGGATCTACACTAATTGATGCACGTGCACTAGTCAACGGATCTGTTTTACTAGCTGTTTTATTATACTGTAAATAATAACCTGTACGTTGTGTACCATTAATTGGCGTCAAACCTAATTTAGAAACTGTACCTCCGTTAATTCCTGGAAGAGCTTCGTCGCTATAAAGCATCCAACGTTGTACATCCCAGAAACGCTTTCCTTCGTAAGCTAATTCCACTCTACGCTCATATAAACAAGCCGCAATCGCAGCATATTTATCAGCTAAAATACCAATTCCGTAGTTATCAGCAGCTGGAATTCCTACACGAGCTCTAACTTTTCCAATGTAATTCACTGCATTACCAATGTCGCCTTTTGCAGCATAACATTCAGCAATATTCAATAATAACTCCGCATAACGATACTCGATAATATTAGTTACAGAATATTGGAAATTAGTAGCATTTGATGCCGTAACATTCGACATTTTTCTTACGTAAGCAGGGCTATTTTCTTGATTGTTATCACTAAAATATGGTTTATCTTTATCTGCAGAATCTAACCAACGGTAAGACCAAGCTACACTATTTGCATTTTCTGCATATCCCCATTTCATTCCAGAGAAAGCAAATGTTCTGTAAAATCTAGGATCACGTTTTTTAAAGAATAAGAACGGATCGTACCCATTTGCAGCTGTTGGTCTTTTTCCATCAGACATTGGAAACAAGTCAATCATTTCTTTTGGTGCTTCAAATGCTCCAGTACCACCTTGGCTAACTAAACGCATCGCTTTTTCCCATGAATTGTTATTACTAACAGAAAGTGTTGCTCCGTTTCCTAATAATTGCACTACAATTGCTTCTTTATTAAATCCTTCCAATGTAAACATATCATTCCATTGTTTAGCATTGGTTCCATATAAACCATAACCATCAGCAGTCAATTGAGCTTCTGCAGCTAAACCAGCTTGTAATGCAGCCTCCCATCTTTCTGTAGAACCATCCCAGTTTTTATTAAACAATGGGCTAGCGTATGTTAACAATACTCTTGCTTTTTGTGCTAAAGCAGCTCCTTTTGTAAAACGTCCATAATCTGCACCTGCATCTGGCCAGTTACCCGGCAATAATGAAGCTGCCATATCTAAATCTGCTACAATTTGTTTTACTACTTCAGTAACAGAAGCTCTTGGTAATTTTATTGCTTCATCTGTAGAAGATGCTCCTTGTGTTGAAGTAACAAGAGGTACACCACCATACATACGCATTAAATCAAAATACTGAATTGCTCTTAAATAATATACCTGACCTTTTGCACGATCACGAAATGTTTTATCTAAAGTAGATCCTTTTACATCAACATCTTCTAAGAAACTATTACAGTCTCTAATACGATTGTAAGGCTCGTTTTTAATTTTATCTTCTAATTTGGTTCCAAAATAATTTGTAGCATCATCAGAATTTATTAATGTCTTGGTTGGATTTACAAGGTCTGTAATCCCTCCTATTTCTTCAGTTAATCTAGAGTATGCATCTGTGTATTGACCAACAAAAGTTGCCTGCGGAGATTTATACGCATAGAAAAAGTCGTAATATAAATTGTTTATATACCAATTTGTACGCTCTTGACTTTGATAAAATGAATCATCAATTTGTCCAAAATTTTTCTTGTCCTCAAGAAAATTGTCACTACATGAAGCACTAACTATAAGTAATACTACAAGAGTTAATATTGAGTTTATTCTTAGTTTCATAATTACTTATTTTTTATTAGAATGATACACTTAAGTTAACAGACCAAGTTCTCAAAGTTGGATAAGTATCATACGATGAATCATACATATTGCGATAATGATTAGGATATGGATTGTAGAAATCCCAAAGATTATTTCCAGTTACACCAATTGCTAAACTGCTGATATTTAATTTATTTAAAACGTCTTTTGGTAAACCATAACCTACAGTTAAGTTACGAACAAAACAACGGAAATTATTTAATTGCCAGAAGTTTGAAGGAGCACCAACCAACTCATCATCATATAATGCCAAGTTAGGATATTTACCATTTACATTATCAGGACCGTACATATCTGTCCAATAGCTTTCGTGAGCCCACATGTTGTGTGCTGTTGCAGTTCCTTGTTTTACTACATCAAGTTCACGGAATCCACCCCAAGATGTAGAAATTTGAGTTCTAGCGTAAAATCCTTTATATTTCATACCTAAATTAGTAGTAAAACCATAAGTTCTATTTGCATTTACTAATTTCTGATAATCTAAATTTTTATCGATTCTTCCATCAGGTCCTGCTTGTTTACCAGTTGCAGGATCAAATGCTCCACCAACATCTTCATAAGCTAACATACCTTTAACCATTCCAGCCATAGTTGTAATTTTATTGAAGCTTGGTGTTGTTCCAGCCGCAGCCGCTCTTTCTGATAGATAAGCCCAGTAGTTTGCAATATCTTCATCTGTACGTAAAATTCCGTCTCCTGTAGATGTTCCGCCCCAAGTTTTGAATCCCCAGTATGGGAAGAAAGAAGAAGACCCTGTTTGCGTTACATTAAATGATGGATGTTGTAAAGCTTGGTCTGGATATTTTTTTACTTTATTATCTGAGTATCCAAAGTTTACTCCAACATTATAACTAAAATCATCTTTGATTTTATCACTCCAGTTCAAACTCACCTCAAGTCCCCAAGCATCAACAGCAGCATAATTTTGTTCAGCAAAACCACCACCAACTGAAATTGGCACCCCAACAGCACCTGCCATGTTGGTTAACATATCTGTTGTTCTGTCATAATAAAAGTCAGTATTAATTTGTAATCTATTTTTCAATACATTAACATCAAGTCCAATGTTATTTTTGATTGTTGTATCCCAACCGACATTTCTGTTTGGATTAACTTTTGGAGTAACACCACCTCCTAAAGATCCACCAGTAGCACCAGTTCCAAACACAGAACCTTTATCAACTATAACATCATAGTACTGCATCCATCTCCAAGCCTGTACGTTATCTTTACCAGTTTTACCAATAGAATAACGAAGTTTAAGAAAATCTATGCCTGGCAATGCTTTAGTAAACCAATCTTCTTTAGACATAATCCATCCAGCCTGAACAGAAGGGAAGAATCCCCAGTAGTTTTCAGGAGCAAATTTTGTTGAAGCATCACTACGGAAAAGAAATTCTAACAAATATCTAGACTTATAGCTATAATTGAATCTACCTAAATAAGAAAGTGTTCCTGATTCTCCTTTTGTATTAATTGAGTTTGGAGAAATTGTTCCAGCTGTCTGATAAGTTCCAGCATAATCTTTTCCTGTACCTTCATACGCTAAACGTGTTGTTCTGTATTCAGCCTCTGTACGCTCCATACCAACCATACCACTAACATCATGATTACCAAATACTCTAGCATAATTTGCAAAAAAGTTAGTTTGATTATTTCTGCTAAGAGAAGTGTTATAGTACACACGAGAGTTACGAACGTTAGTATCAATTTGATAATTTCCTGTAGAAGCAGTTGTTGGAACAGCTGCACTAGCTAAGTGACGATCTTGAAGTTCGTAATTTTTAATTCTAGCTAAATCAAATGGCAACTGAACTTGTTCTGTATATCCAGTGCTTTCTGTTCTTGCAAAAGTACCTTTAAGAGATAGTCCTTTTACAAAAGGAACTTTATAGTTCAAAGACATGTTCACGTTGTATGAGAAATCATCCGAAACTTGTTTAGAACCATTGTTTAAAGTTGCAAAATAGTTCCATCCTGCAATTGTTGTATTTGCATTTGCACTTCCTAAGTTTCTAGTAGTTTTAGGAAAAGGAGACATATAGTAATCTTTTCCGTCCACTACAGTTTCCCAAGGAATATATTTTGGCATATGTAGCAAATAACCGTAATCTGCTTGCTCTCCTCCACCAGCAATACTTCCGTAACTGCTATCATTAATATTAGCCGAAGCTTTTGTAAATGATTTTTCTATATCTCCAGAATTGGTAGCAATTGCTGCAGAAAAATCTAATGAATTAGAAATTTTCGCATTAATACCAGTTCTGAAATTCCATTTTTGATAATCCTGCTTACCTAAGTTTGCTCCTTGAGTAAAATAGTTAAGACCAGCAAAATAGGTCATTTTTTCATTACCTCCAGTAACAGTCAAAGTATGTTTATCTTGAGTTGCAGGTTTCCAAGCCTCTTTTAACCAATCATAATTTAAGCCTTTCATTTGCTCCAATTCAGCATCAGAAAAATAACCTACTCCATTGTTGCTTAAATTTTTAACTGATAGAAATCTATTTGACCAAAGTCCGTACTCATAAGCGCTCATAGTTTTACTATGGCTCACAGCATCATTTACTGCAAACTGGCTATAGTATGAAAACTTAGTAACACCAGCTTTACCTCTTTTAGTTTTTACAACGATTGCACCTTGAGAAGCACGAGAACCATAAATAGCTGCCGAAGCATCTTTTAATACGGTAATACTTTCTATCTCAGAAGGATCTAAACGGTTAAAAGCATCTAAGGTAGGGAAACCCGATACAGGATCTACCTGCACCATATCATCAATAACAATTAATGGTGTATTGAATCCTCCATCTTTAGAAAAGCTGAAAGTTTGACGAATCTGTAAAGAAGCAGCATCACCTGGACGTCCTCCTCCATCTATAACAGCTAATCCAGGAACTAATCCTTTCAAAGCATCAGATAAGTTAGAAACTGGTAAATCTTGAACATCTGCAGCATTAATCGTTGCAATTGCCCCAGTAAGTTTTTCTTTTTTCTGAGTACCGTAACCTACAACAACTATATTTTGAAGTTCGTTTGAATCTTCAGCTAATTTAGCATCTACTACAGTACGCCCATTAATCGCAATTTCTAATTTTTTCATTCCTATAAATGAAAACACCAAAGTAGCGCCAGGTTTTACTTTAATTTGATACTTACCATTAAAATCTGTTGTAACTGTATTCTTTGTAGATTTCTCAGTTACGTTTACTCCAGGAAGAAGACCAGATAAATTATCGGTAACAGCTCCTGTTACTGTAACTTGATTACTTTGAGCATAACTCAATACACTCATCAGTGTAAACAAAAGAAAACTACATCTTTTTATAAGTGCTTGTTTCATAAATGTTTTTTTGGTTAGGTTATTAATGTTAGTTAGTCATGTTTTAAACATGTCTTAATTATAATAAAACTTTACTTAAAGAAATCTTAATAAAGATTATTAAATGTTAAAAACACATTTATTTTAATATTCCAAAAATATGACGATGATAGATTACAACCGTCCTGCTCTATCCTGTTTTAATGGCAGAATGTCAAAAAAAATATGACTAAAAAAACAATATTAATAAAAAACGAATGGAAAAAATAAACGAACCTAAATATTTAAGACAAATGTTTGCTTAAAAGAAAATTTACAAACTCATTTTAATTAAAAAACAATAAGATTTATATCAAAAATAGACTTATAGTATTTATTCTTCAAAATTATCACATTGATGCCTGATAAATAAGAGCTTATAAAAAACGCTTTTTCAACGAAAACGATAGAGATAAATACCAAAAGCATATTTATTTTACGATAAAAAACCTACAAAAAAATAAGCAGGATAGTTACAAGATAGCATAAAAAAAGTTTTAATAATTTTTACTAAAAAAAATATTTTTTAAAAGTAAATTCTGACCAACGAAATTTAAAGGATAATTTATCCATTTTTTGCTAACCTCAAAAAAGCAAAAAACCCACTAAACATTGATGTCAGCGGGTTTTTGTTAAATTAAAATTTTGTTCTGTTTAAGATTCCGTATTTTGGGTAAAATTAAAGCGCTATTTATTCGGATCCCATCCGTTTAAAACTAAATCTCGATTGTATTTTTTAAGATCTTCTTTTTTCAATTGATGTGACCATGATACTCGCTGAGAAATATTTTTTGCACTCGAACCTTTACTTCCAAATTCTGCATAATAAGCTGTTTTATCTTTATCAGGAAAACGAGTATCGATCCACGCATTCCATCCTTCTGGAATAATATGCGAACCAATATCAGTATTAATGAAAACAGTTTGTGCGTAAGGTCTCCAAGGTCTTCCTAAAAATACTTTGTCTACTGATTTGTCATTTGCAATAAGCTTACAATCAGCAAAAACAAAACCATAAGCTTGCCCTTGCGGAGTTGAAGCTGCTGTGATATATGAATTGATTAAACTTTCAATTGTACATTTATAAAAATAAGCCGTTGCAGCTCCGAATATAAAATCGGTTGTACCGTTGATGAAACAGTTATCAAAGTAGGTTCGTGTATTTCCTTCAGATAGATAAAGCGTATCCTGATTTCCTAAAAGATTACAGTTTTTCACCACAACTCTATCACTCTTTATGTGAAGCGCCACTGCCTGCCCTACTCTTCCAGCTGTGTTTTCGACAGTAAGGTCTTCTAGTCTGCAATCATTTCCTTTAATTAAAAAAGAATAAGAAGTTGAAGTTCCGAATTCTTTTTTACCCGATGGATCTGGTTCGCGAAGCGGTTTCCCAGAATAATCATCAAATGAAATTATGGTTTTGTTTCTATCAATTCCTTTTAAAGTGATAAAGGATTTTGAAATCGGAATTTCCAATTTCTCAACATACTTCCCTGGCTTTATTGTTATTACAACTCGTATTTCTGAATTGTCTTTGACATTATTTACCGCTTCCTGAATGGTTTTAAAATCACCAGAACCATCTTGAGCAACGGTTAATGCTAATTTGTTATCGACCGTTTGAGCTGATAAAGAAAGTGTTGTAATTAAAAATAAGGTTAGAATGTATTTCATATGTTTTTTATTTATTTCGTTTTTTGTCATTTCGACGAAGGAGAAATCTTCTCGAGAAGCTCGCCAAAAATTGGTGATTCACTTTGTGGAGCTACTTGCGAAGATTTCTCCTTCGTCGAAATGACAAACTGTGTGGTTATTAAAATCCGTTTTAATCCGCGTTTTGCCAAGGGCAATCCGTTTCATCCGCGTCCAAAATTTAGTGCGACATCCAAACCGTCATTTCGCCTTTTCCTTTATTTCCCCATGCAAAATACGGAATCAATTTTACTTGTACAGTATCCTCATTTTTAGAAGAAAGCGGTTTGTATAAAGATTTATTCCATGAATTGTTAGAATTTATATTAGCTTCAGCATCAATACTAACTAAATTTCTATTATTCAATATGAAATTGTTTGTTGT
Source organism: Flavobacterium luteolum (assembly GCF_027111275.1). NCBI lineage: Bacteria > Pseudomonadati > Bacteroidota > Flavobacteriia > Flavobacteriales > Flavobacteriaceae > Flavobacterium > Flavobacterium luteolum. The sequence goes on from NZ_CP114286.1 coordinate 69,323, forward strand.
AAATTTCGATTTCAAATTTAAAGCCACATCATTTACACTTATTTTCGCAGGAAGCTGATCTGATTCTAAACAGTAAACTAATGGCCCTCTTTTTACAGCTATCTGATTTTTTACTTCTTCAACCAACGGATTCGCTTCCATTAACTCAACTGGCATTGGAAGATTCAATTCAATCACATCTCCTTTTTTCCATTTTTGGTTTAATTTCAAATAGGTTCCAGCATCGATCTTATCTGTAATTTTCGAATTATTAACAGAAACTTCAGCATTCTGACTCCAGCCCGGAATTCTTAAAAAGAAATTTTGTAAATCTTTTGGAGCTTTTACAATTTTCAACGTTATTTTTCCGTCCCAAGGATAATTGGTCTGTTGTTCGATCTCGATTTCTTCACCATTCAAAGATTTTGTTTTCAACTGATTACTTCCGTATAAATTGACATACAAACCTTCTTTCGAAATATTGTAAGCGTAATTTCCAACTTCGGCAATTGTTCTCGTTACGTTTGGTGCACAACAGTTGGATAATGCGATATAACCTTCACGTTCATTTCCCCATCTCTGGTGAAACGGTAAATCATTAGAAACATTCAGCGGATTGTTATACAAGAATTTTTCCCCATCTAGATCCATTCCCGAAAGCACACTGTTGTACAATGCTAATTCAACGATGTCAGCATATTTAGCATCTCCCGTAATTTGAAGCATTCTCCAGTTCCATAACACATTTCCAATATTAGCACAGGTTTCGGTATGAGCCGTTGCATTTGGCAATTGAAAAGGTCTTCCGTAGGCTTGGTGAATTTTCTGTACTACAGTTGGATCATAAGAAGTTCCGTCTGGCGAAACTCCATCGTATAAAGAACCACAACCTCCCGTAATGTACATTTTACGATACGTTACATCATCCCAAATGGATTCTAAATTGTCTAACAATTTTTTTTCACCTGTTTCGGCATATAAATCGGCAACTCCAGCATAAAGGTAATTTGCTCTTACAGCGTGCCCCATTGCAGTTGTTTGCTGTCTAAACGGAACTCTATCCTGATTATCATCGGTTCCGTCGTTTGTAGTTCCTCTAATATCAATTAGATTATTAGCCAATTCTAAGTATTTCGGATTTTTGGTCGTTCTATACATTTCGACAATTCCCATATAATGAGACGGACAAATGGCATTTCGAGCCAATTCTGGTGAAGCTTTTTTATAGAAATCATACAAGAAATCAGCAACACCTTTTGCGATATTCAGGAAATTTGTTTTTCCTGTGGCACGATAATGAATACAAGCTGCAGTCATTAAATGTCCCATATTGTATTTCTCAAAACCCAATTGTTTTTTCACTTCTTCTGGGCCTAAAGTTCCCCAGCGTTCATCAATTAAAACCGGCGTATGAATATAACCGTCTTTGCGCTGTACTTTCGCGAAAAGCGCAATAGCCTTATCCATTTCGGCATCTAGTTTTTTATCTTTTGTTACGGCATACGTTGCCGCCATTCCTTCAAAAATTTTGTAGAAATCACCATCATGAAACGAAGGCCCTTTAAAAGTTCCTTTGCTTAAACCTGCTGCAATTTCGAAGTTTTTGTAAGCATGCGAAATCTCATCGTTATGATACAAATCCCACATATACGGCAACGTATTTTTGGTTTCTACATCAAATTGTTCTTTCCAAAAACCGTTTGTCCATTTTACGTCTTGCAAGCCTACGCTTTGCAATTTTGAATACGGACTTTCTGAATTTGCAACCAAACCTTTGTTTTGTGCAAAGATTACGGTCGAAAGAAATAAAGAGGATATGATGATGTTCTTTTTCATTTTGAATTTATTTTTTGTTTGCCACGAATTACACTAATTGCACTTTTTTTCTTTTTTCTGCCACAGATTAAAAGGATTAAATTGATTTTATACTAAATAATCTGTGCTAATCCTTTTAATCTGTGGCAAAAAACTAATTCGTGGAAATTAGTGTAATTCGTGGCAAACCCATTTTTTTTATTTAATAAAGAAATTAATGGTTCTGCTCATTGAATCTCCGTCTGCATCTTTTACTGTTAGCACGAAAGAAGCAAATCCTTTTTCAACACCTGTAAACTGAATTTCCTTTCCTTTTAAAACCACTTTTCCATTCTTAAGATCGGAGAAAGTATACACTGGTTTGTTTTCATAGCCTTTAAAATAATCTGGAGCACTTAAAGTCTTTTTATCTCCCGAATTCACAAAATAATGAGGCTGCGCCAGCCAGTCTAAATAATTATCCAATTGAGTAAATCCGTCTTTGTCCGTATCTTGATTGGCATCTGAGAAATCTCCAGCTTTCGAATTTTCGTTTAAGCCAAAAGCTTTTTCCCACCAGTTTGGCAAACCGTCATGATCTGTATCCCAATCTGTCGGACGAGTTTCTGATACAAAATTTGGCCATCCACCTGCATCCTGTTCGTTATCGATCATACCGCCTAAACCGCTTTTACTGCCTTTGTAAGTGAAAGTTCCTTTTAAAGTTTCGTCTACAATTCTATTATCATGTTTATCAAAAAACGGCTGATTGGCACCAACATCTGAAAGCACATTTTTATACGCCGCTTTCGCTGATTGCGTTTCTACATAAGAAGGAAAAAATGGTTTGTCTACAAAAGTTTCATAATCTACTTTCTCATTATGGCTTATAGTAGATTTTCTACCTTTATCCTGAGATTTCTCATCAAAGTAACCCGGCATTATATTTCCGTTAAAATAATAACGTTGCATTCCTTTTCCAACACCCTCATGTTGTGCATTTAAAGCTACAAATATGGTAGTTGAAGCACCTGGTTTATAAAAATTGTTTACAAAATTTACTTCGTTTGCACCGCCGTCAGTTGTTCTTCCACCCCAGTTGTAAACCACATTGTTGGTGATATCCAATCTTCCTGTGTAATAACCATCACCGTTTAAACCGCCTCCGATACTCCAGTTACGACCTTGGTTGTGCGCCAATAAATTGTGATGAAAACTACCAATATCTCCACCAATTGTTGCCGCAAAACCGTGCATTTTTCCTGCAGGATATTTATCATGTCCCGCAATGTTTAACGCTTCAGAAATTAAAGTTCTTTGTAAAGTGATATGATGCGCACCACGTGAGCTAAACGATTCGTCAATAGTCCAGCTAATCGAACAGTGATCAATAATACTATAATCAGCACCTGTTAATCCCATTCCGTCAAAAGTAGTTCCGCCTCCAATTCTCACTTTTAAGAATCGAATTACACCATCATTTCCTGTCAACCCAATCGGAGCTCTACTGATTGTGATTCCTTCACCCGGAGCCGTTTGTCCCGCAATGGTGATACAAGGCTGATTTGCTACTAATCTCGAAGCCAGTTTTATATTTCCCGAAACATTAAAAACGATCGTTCTTGGACCAATTTCCTGATTGATTGCATCGCGTAAACTTCCCGGACCATCGTCATTTAAATTGGTTACTTCAATCACTTTTCCGCCACGTCCTCCAACTGCATAACGTCCGTAACCTTCTGCACCTGGAAAAGCCAATTGAGCAGGTTTAAACGACCATACATTTCCTAATGTAACTTCGCCATTATTATCCACTTCATCGACTCTCCAATAATAAGTTGTTCCCGAATATAAATCAGAAACCGTATACGATTTCTCAGTCAGTTTTCCTTTAAATTCTTTTGAAGATTCTGTTGCATTTTCAACCGCATTTTTATCTTCACCGAAATATATTTTATGCGATGCCACATTTTTTACAGCGTCCCATTTTAGAGTAAAAGTTTTACCCACTTCAACATGTTCGTCTCTATTTTTTGGTTCAGGAGTTCTAGCCTGATTCATTAAATTTGGCGTATCAATTTCAAAACCGTTAATTACAATCTGTTTTACAATATCAGGGTTTGAAGTTGGATCAATTTCAAAACGAACAATTACATCTTTTCCTTTCTCTGCATTAAAAGTAATATACGCCATTGAAGCATCAATTTTAGCATTGGCTCTCTGACTTGCATTTACTGTTTCTTGAAGTTTTCCGTTTACATAGATTTTGATTGGAGAAAAAGTTTTTCCTGTAATCACATCAAAAGCATTATGAAAAGTCAAAAGCGTATGTTTTCCCGCTTTCAATCCGCTGATTTTCAATTCTAAATTTTCATTCGTAACCAAACCGTCACTTCCTAATTTGTTATAAAATGGAGCATTCATTCCAACTTTATACCACTTTGAAGTAAAGTTTCCTTTTAGCTTAAATGACATATTATTAAATGATTTTTCAGCTTCTTTTCCTTCATTAATCACCCACGAATCATAACTCGGATCGTGAACTTCTTCTAGTCTTCTTTGAAAAAAATCAAAGTCAACTTTTACAATTTGTTTATCAGTATTTTGAACTGATTGTGCTTGTCCGTTTGTGGTCAAAAGCATGGACAAAACTGTAGCACTTATTAATTTCTTTATCATTTTAATTAGCAATAGTTAGTTTAATTTCGTTTTCTCTGCTTCAGATTTTCCTAACAGATTTATAATGTCTTTTTTTCTTTCTTCTGGAATTACTTTTAAAACCTTCAATTCTCCATTCATGAGTTCGGCTTCAATTGTGGTATTTTGTTTGGCGTGTAATTTAAAATGAACGTTCCAATCCTTTGGCCACGCTGGAAAAAGATAGATTTTTCCGTCTGCTTCCTGCAAAAGCATTTCCTGCATGCCAATCATTCCTGACCCGCCCCAATTATGATCTGGAACCCAATCAAAACCAGGTCCCCAAAAAGCTGGAAAACGTCTTTCTGAATTCGCCATTTTAAGTGTATTGTATTTCATCGCTTCTTCAGTTAATCCCAAACGAGCCGAAAAAATATTATCTTGTTTCCAACCTATATGACTTCTAAATTTTAAAGCATCAGGATCGTATTTCCAAGTATTCAACGCTGTTTCCAAATCAAGTTTTCCAATACCATAAATTCCCCAAGGATAAACAGGATATAATTGTGGCACTTCCGAATTATTAACCCTTTCCCATGTTTTGGCAGGAAGCAAAACTTTATGATTTTCAATCTGCCCAAAATTCAAAGGCGGAATTCTAGTTTGAAATGCTTTTAAATATTCAATGTCTTCTTTAGACAATTGACTTCCCGAAAGGTTTAAAAGACTTTCTGTAATTATCTGCAATGCCGAAATTGTACTATTGGCATTATTCGCCATTTTATACGTTTCTGCACCAGAACCTGGAAAAAGAATTAATTTCCCGTTTCCGTCCAAAGCTTTTCTACCTCTCTGCTTTGCTAAATATTGATAATGTTCATCGAAAAAACGAAGACAGCTTATAATAAATTGATTGTATTTTTGAATGTCTTCTCCTGTATATTCCTTTTGCTGCAACATCATTTGGCAGAATTCTAAAACAGTATCCCATTCATATTCCAGCCAAGCATTATATTCCATTCCCGGATCGTAATCTGCGGGACGTTTCCATTCGTACTCAGCTGGATTTGGAAGTCCAAAGTTTTCTAATTGTTCTGTGAATGATGCTCCATTGTGATTCCAGTAAACTTTGCTCCTTAATTCGGCATTTTTCTGCAAACTCAAATAATAATCCAATTGTGATTTCATCATATCAAAATCGCCACTTTTTACCATCGGAAAATAAACCAATCGCTGGTTTTGAGCTGTCATAGTTCCTCCTCCCCAATTTCTAAAATCGGGCGTAAAATTCAGATCTTTATTGGTGTAAACAGGATCAACCGTAAAAAGTCCGCCATTGAATTTGGTTGGATATTTCCCGTACGCATTGCATCCGAGCATGTATCGGAACAACTGATAATTCTGCCCGATTTGATACACTGAATCTTTAGCAGTCGATTGATTTTTTTGAGTGAAAATAAAACTGCGATTCCAGAAAGTATTCCACCATTTTTGAGTGTTTTTTTCTGCTTGTTTTGCTGTGTTTTTGTTTGCCGAAATCAAACTTTTCAATCCATTATCCCATGTATAAAAATCAGATTGATTGGTATTTAAATAAATTTCTAACGAATGTTTTTTGGATGGTTTTATGCTTGTTAATTTAAAACCTTTAAAATCGGTATCTTGATATTTCCCAAGATATGTTCCATCTGATTTTAAGTTATCGCCTTTCATGAATCCACCAAAAGTCAGATTCGCAATCGGGTTTAACATTTGGTCCTTTACCGATTCCATTTTCTGCTGTTTCACCGCCACATTAAAAACAGTGTTTTCTCGATTTCTATGGTAAAATTTTATACCGTTATTTTCAAACGAAATAGAATCTTTATACGTAATAACTTCCCCCTGAGGCGCCCATTTATAAGAATTAGCGTTGTTTTCTTTTCCTTTCGGATAGCGGTTTTGATAACGCCAGCTTTCATACGAAGCTGTCATTTTCAACGGATTTTTACTTTCTAAATCAACATGAATTATCGGTTTAAAAACATCTACCCAAAGTTTGATTTTTGTATCATTCTGCGCAACCAAAACATAACCATCTTTCAATTTTAATTCCTGAAGAAAACCATCTTTTCCTTCAAAAGGATTCGGCGTTAAAGTCACTTTTACACGACCTAACTTCAATAAAGTATTATGTTCGTCAAAAGTTCCGCTTCGGGAAAAATAGAAATACAAATCACCTTTCTCTACCCAGACATTCATACCAATATCACCGCCACCCAAAGGCATCGATTCTGACGAATTCTGGCTCTGCGTTGTCCAAACCTGATTATAATTATCAAGCGTAGGGATTTGCGCTTTAAGGCAAAGCGTCGTGAAGAGAAGTATGTATTTTATGTATTTCAATTTTACTCTTTTTAAAGTTTTTTTGTCATTTCGACGAAGGAGAAATCTTCGTTGTATGATCGACAAAGATTGCGGAGCTACTTGCGAAGATTTCTCCTTCGTCGAAATGACAAACTAGTCGTTAAACTCATCATTAATCATTTACAATTCACAATTAACAGTTCATAATTAACCATTATAAATCACCACTCATCGGTTCTAAATGAAGAAACCGGCAAACCTCCTGCACTAAACAATTCTGCTTTAGCGAAATCCTTCCATAAATATCTTACTGCAACTGGATTCTTTACTTTGTCAGAAGTTAGAACCACTGATTTTCTTCTTACCACAGTTTTTGCTGGATAGAAAACTTTGTCTGCTCCTGCTATTTCAAAACCTAAAACCTCTTTGTCATAAGATGTAATTCCATTTGCAACATCATCAAAAGAAACCGTTACAGCACCGTCTTTTATTTCCATCGATTTGTATTTCGGACTTTCGAATTCGAAACCTTCAATTCCATACGTTCTTGCCAAAGCCTGAAAAGCCAAACGGTTTCCTGCTTTTTCCTTATCCATAGGGTGAATGTTGTTTTCTTCTCCGACATCCATTAACACCGCCATTGCTGCATTCGGAATTTCCTTCGAAGCCTTAAACTGAGCTTCTCTCAGATAAGCTGAATTGTATTTTTCTAAATAATCTTTTGGATGAAAAGAAGCATAATTAAACGGTGCGATTTGAGCGAAATAAAAAGGAAATTCTCCTTGATTCCACAACGTTCTCCAACTGCTTACCATTTTCTTCATCAAAGCGGTATATTCAGAAGCTCTTTCGTAATTCGACTCGCCTTGATACCAAATACAGCCTTTGATTCCGTAACCAATTACAGGCGAAAGCATTCCGTTAAATAAAGTTGTCGGAACACGATTTGGATCTTTTGCCAATTCTTCTTTTGTAGTCGGAATTTTAGCACTTGCAAAATCTTTCAGCATTTCCTGATTCATCCAAGCCTCCATGCTTGAACCGCCGTAAGAAACATGAATCAAACCAACCGGAACATTTAAAACTTCCTGCAAAAGCGATCCAAAATACCAAGCTGTTGCACTAAAATTTGAAGTCGATTTTGGAGAAACCTCTTCCCATTTTCCTTCAAAATCTTGTAAAGGCTCCAAAACTGTTGCTCTTGGAATCGTAATTAAACGAATGTTTTTATTGGTTGATCTTACAATAATTTCATTTCCATTTTTAACAGGCTGTCCTTGAAACCCTTTCAATGGCATCTCCATATTCGATTGCCCTGAACAAAGCCAAACTTCTCCCAACAAAACATTTTTGATGGTTACTTTTTCGTTTCCTTCCGATACTTCAATCGTGTATGGCCCACCAAAAGAAACCGTTTTTAATTCTGTTTTCCATTTTCCAGAATTGTCTGCTTTTACTTTATAGGTTTTAGAATCCCACGAAGTTTTGATTACGATGTTGGCGTTCTTTTCTGCCCAGCCCCAAATTGGCGCATTGGATTTTTGCTGTAACATCATGTTATCAGTAAACAATGCTGGCAATTTGATTTTGGCATTGATTTGAAAACTTGCTAAAATCGTTAATAACGCAATAATTGATTTTTTCATTTTTTGTTTATTTTTTGCCACAGATTAGAGGATTAAAAAAGATTATTAGTTTTAGTTATGTCAGGCTGAGCGAAGTCGAAGCCCGATTCCAATTGAAGCGCCCTTCGACTTCGCTCAGGGTGACAATCCAAATAATCATTTTAACCTGTGGCTAACATTTATTTCTCCTGTAAAATTATAACCGGCCCCAATAACCCTGCTTTTAACAACGGTTGTCCTTCTAATCTAAATGGCGCTGTTGTCCATGTCAATCTCTCTTCTTTTGGCAATTTTTGATCACCAATTAATCTGTTTGCCCAAGTGTTTGTGATTTTTATTTCTATCGTATTTTTTCCTTTTTGCAAAGCTTTTGAAATGTCTGTTTTGAAAGGAAAAGTCCAAAGCGTTCCGCAATCTTTTCCGTTGATTTTGATTTCGGCAATATTTGAGATTTCACCTAAATCCAACCAGATTTTATTAATGTCTTTTCCTTTCCAAACGAACTCTTTTTTGTAAATAACAGTTCCCGAATAATACTTAATCTGATCATTTTCAGAGGTACTCCAGTCAAAAAGTTTATTTGTTTTTACTATTTCTTTCGGTCCTTTAAATTCAGGATCAAATTGTAATTTCCAATTCTCATCTAAAGTCTGAACTTTCTCAAATTGCGATACTTTTTTGTAATTTTCATTTATAAGTTCTTTTATCTCATCTTTAAAAATCACAAAACCAGATTCGTTGGCCTCTAATGTTATCGTAACAATTGTTCTTTCATCTAAAATCATCCAACTGTCTAAATCTGACATTTGATCTGTCACAGGATTATACCATTGCGGAACTTTTCCTAAAATTCTAAACGAAGCATCGAATGTTCTTTTTTCTCCTTTTTGATTGGAAATGAAATAAATATCTTCAGTATCCGATTTACGATGCGCCCAAGCCAATGTTTCTGAATCGGCTCTATTTAAATTTGGAAAATAAACGTCTTGTGTAATTCCGATGGAAGAAAAATCATTTCCTAAATACGGTAATTTGATAACTGTACCTTTTTCGATTTTCCATGTTGATGAATTGGCATTATTCCAAATTTCATCAATTACATTCTGCCATTTCTTTTGATTGGTTTCTGATTGAATTCCTGGCTGAAGGTTTGGTTTCTCATCCACAAAAATGGTTGCTCCATCTTTTAGCAGTTGCAAGATTTTTTCGGCGGAAGCCAAAGAAAGCATCTCATTTGGTGCCATTTTATGACTTCCTGGAAAGAATAAAGCTCCATATTCAATTCCGCCATCAAACGAAATTTTTCCGTTTATTACTTTCGCACGATTAATTAAAACATCGGCATTGAACGAATCATATTGATAACCATTTAGCGGATTAATCCATTGTGATAAATCGGTTATATTTTTAGAATAGGTCACTTCTTTTGGCATTTTTGCCGTTGGCTGACCCTCATTTTCTAAACGGATTTTCTCGCTTTCAAGTCTTGCCGCACCAAACACATTCGGAATAAACGGCACTAAACGATCTGGAACAAAAGAACGGGAAGGAAAATCTTCTCCAATAAAAACTGCCAGATCAATTACTGGTTTTCCTTTTTGCAACTGAAACTGCACTCTTTGGCAATAATCAAACCATGCTTTTCCGGGTTTCCACCAAGTTTGGTCTCTCTGAAAAAAAGTCCCGATATCATCCAAAGTCATTCCGGGTTTTCTGTCCGTCCACGGATTATGCACAAAAACGTGGTAGAATAAACGGTTGATCCCTAAAGCATAATTGCGATCTGCAGTCGTTTTTAGATTTCCCGGATGTTCGTCCCAATCCATTCGCAGAGCCGTAAAAGATTCTGCCTGAATAATATCTTTTCCATAAATATGCCCGCCAGAAATAGCATCAACCATATCAAAAGGTTTGTCATGCGTTGGGCTTTTTAGCCAAAACTCTCCACTTGGATAATCGACATATTTATAATGAAGTAATGCGTCACTTGTAACAACTGGCGCTACATTTTCTGCACTCAGCTTAACATTATATTCTTTAGCAATCTGAGCAATCGTACCATAAAAATTATCGGCAACTAAATCGGCGATTGTTTTTCTAATATCGTATAAAACTTTCTCTGAAAAATCGGTACTTTCTACTGGAATTCCAGCCATAACCGGAAGATATTCTACAATATCATAACCACGTCTCCTTTTAAATTCAGCCTGAAAAACCGAAGACCAGTTTTGGCTTCCACATTCCCAGCTGTCAAAATGGAGGATTTCCAGAACTTTTGAAGCCAGTTCAGGACCAGCAGAGCGAACGGCTTCTCCAAACCAGTGATCCAACTGAAAACGAATCAATTCTGGATTAAATTTATCTACTTCCAATCCTTTCCCTGCTCCGCCTGTTGCATTTTCGTGTCCTGTAGAAGTGTGTCCCATTCGGATAATTTTCCATTTCCCTTTAGGTGCTTTCCAATTCAAATTCCCATCAATATCAACAAAATTAGAAATATTGATAATCTCTGATTTTTTGAATGCATCAGAATTTGGAATTTCTTTTTCAGTAGTTTGCGGAGTCAAACGCCAGATTACGCCTGATTTTCCTTCGTAATTATTAATCAGTGATTGATTCGAAAGTGTAATTTTACACACTTTCAGATTCTGTTTCCATTTCGCAAAATCCAAATCTTCTGCTCCAGGTTCTGTTCCTTTTGGATCATACACAAATCTGAAATATTTTGCTGTTACGGGTGTAATCGTATGTGTATTCGGGAAATCCATATCCTGCCAACCGTGGCGTGGTGCGATCATTCTTTCGTGGAACCTAAAATTAACTCCGTCATCGCTCACTTCTACAATAAGCCGTTGTGCCTGAAAATCTCTTCCTTTGGTTTCAATTACAATAGATTTGCAGCTAAAAGGCTGTGCAAATTCATACTGAATCCAACCTGCATCAGCAAACTTGAAATTTTCATCTTTTTTAGGATCAGCCAAAAAAGATGCATCTGTATTGTTGGATGTTGTCACTTTTGGGAGTTGCACCTGCGAAGTGATTTGATATTCTTTTATCGGAATAGCAAAAATGGCAATGTCTTTATAATAGTCTTTATAATGTGTTGGAATTGGCAATTTCGACACCACTTTTTTTCCACCTAAAATTTCAGTCGTTGACCAGACTACTTTCTGCATTGACATTTCTGGTGTAATCCAAGGCCCACCAGCAACGGCAAATCCGTCTGCTCCATGAAAAGCTAGTTTTACCCCTAAACGATCTGCTTCTTTGAATGCCCAATGAATCATATCCCAAAATTCAGGCGTCAACTGTAAAACCGGCGGATCTATTAATGGCGGATTGGCTGGCCCTTTTATGGTCATTAAATAAGCACCTGCAATCCCAGCTTGTTTCATAGCTTCTAAATCGGCTGTAATTCCTGCTTTAGAATAAGCAGATTTCATCCAATACCAATACACCCAAGGTCTTGAGGATTCTAATGTTGGCTGAAAAGAGGTTTCTTTTTTATGGACTTCCTGTGCAGAGACGATGCTCGCTAAGAGAAAAATAAAAAAGACGTGTTTTTTTTGAAACATTATTCTTTGTTTTATTTCGTTTGTAAACCCGACAGGTTTTTGAAACCTGTCGGGTTTGATATATCGCATCTTTTTGTCATTTCGACGAAGGAGACCCGAGCGATAGCGAACAGGCGAAGCAAATCTCCACAAGTAGCTCGGTAACGAAAGTCCAATCTTTGCGGAGTTTCTTACGAAGATTTCTCCTTCGTCGAAATGACAAACTGTACTTTTTAATTCCTAATTTTTAATTATCAATTACTAATATTTAAATTTCTTCAAACTACTTTCCAATTCATTTTTTGAACCGCTGAAAGGCGTCAAATAAAAACTATACTCATAATTTCCAGATTTAATCTGATATTGTTCCAATGGCTGTGCTACAATCGTCCAACTGTCGTTTCCTCCTACTCCCATTTGAATTAAATCGATGTTTACAGTCAAAAATCCTGGATCTTTCAAATCGTATGTATGACCAGATGAACTTAAGTTTTCCTGTGTATACGGCCATGCGCTCATGCTTAAAACTTTGGTATCGTTTACTACCAAAAATCCGTTGCTTTTCTGTGGAGTGCTCAATGCCATCCATCTTACATCACATCGGTTTCCGTTTTCTTGTGGTTTTGGATAATGTTCGATAAAATCATTTATTGGAAGCGAATATTTCCCAACAAACGAACCGAAACTTCTGTCGCTGTAATTTTCCAGTTCCCCTTTTCCGTACCATGAAATCTGATCGAATTTTCTCTGAACTCCCATCTGCATTCCGATTTTTGGAATGTTCGGCAGTTTGTTTGAAGCTTTTAAACTGTAATCGACTTTTATTAATCCGTTTGGTAAAATGTTGTAAATTACTTTTACACTTGCGCTGTCTTTTATGACTTCGTAATCACTTGTTATTTTGATTTCCGAAGCTGATTTGTCAATTTTAATATTAACCAATTTTGGTTTTGCTTTATACCATTGTTTCAACAACTTTTGCGATTTCCATCCACGTTTGTCGTTGTCTGTAAGTGGTCTAACAAAATTGGGTAATAGCGGTGCAAAAACTTGTTCTTCTCCGTTAAAAATATACGAACTTAAAGCTCCGTTTGTTTTTCCAATTGTAATATCAAATGTTTTTCCTTTGATTTTAAAATCAGAATCTGATTCAGAAACGTTCAGCGTTTCTTTTTTCGATTCTGGAGAAACAACTTCTTTCTTTTTTAATATAAACTGATCTTCCGCAACAACGTAACCTTTTGAAGCCCATAATTCATCTTTTGAAAGCTGGAATTCTATATTTAAAATATATTCGGCATCAGCTTTCATTTTTGGAAGATAAGAACTGATGTCTAATATCGTTGATTGTCCTGCCTCTACTTTTAACGGTTTTAAAATCTGAGTTTTAATTGCATTTCCGTTTTCCAACACTTTTAAAACCGGAATATATCCTTCTAAAGATTTAACTGCCTGACGATTTTTAATTTCTAATTGATTTCCGTTTAAAGTCGAAACCGCTGGCTGATACACCCATTTGTTTTCAAAAATAGATCCTTTTGGTTTTCCGTTAGAATCTACAATTCCTTTTGTATTGAAGTTTCCATCATGGTATTTTTCGCCAAAATCTCCTCCATGAGCAAAATAATTCTGGCCTGATCTCGAATCAAATTTCAAGATTCCTTGATCTTTAAATTCCCAAATACAACCTCCGATCACTCGCGGAAGCGAACGGAATTCATCCCATAATTCTTTTAAATTTCCAACTGAATTTCCCATTGCATGAGAATATTCCACAAAAATAATCGGACGAGTATCTTTCTTTTGATCTACTAAAAATTTCGGTGTAAAAACGCCAGGATAGAAACGGCTAACCATATCAACATACGAATCATCCTGCGGATTTTCGAAACGATAAGCGTGATCGATTGTTTTTGGATATCCTGGATCAAGCGGATCGATATATCCGTCTAATTTGGCATTTCCCTGTGCTGGTTCGTAATGTACGGGACGTGTAATGTCGAAATCGTGAACCCAACCCGACATTGCAGCATGATTTGGTCCTTTTCCGCCTTCGTTTCCTAAACTCCACATTACAACTGATGGATGGTTTTTATCTCTTTCGACCATTCGAATCATACGTTCCATGTAAGCATTTGTCCAAAGTGGATCATTGCTTAATTTACCACCTATTCCGTGTGTTTCCTGATTGGCTTCGTCCATAACCATAATTCCGTATTGATCGCATAATTCGTAGAAATAAGGATCATTTGGATAATGACTTGTACGTATAAAGTTGAAATTGAACTTTTTAATCGTTGTAATATCTTGTTTGATATCTTCTCTCGTAACGGCTTTTCCTCTTGTTGGATGATGATCGTGACGGTTTACGCCATAAACGTAGGTTTCTTTTCCGTTGATGAGCATTTTTCCGTTTTCTTTCGAGAATTCAATCGAACGGAAACCCACTTTACAGCTTTTGGCTTCGGTAACATTTCCGTTTTTATCTTTTATAGAAATGACCATCGTATACAAATTCGGCTCTTCTGAACTCCATTTTTTTGGGTTTTTGATGGTTTCTTGGAAGAATCCAAAGCGTACATTATCCAAACGAGGATAACTTTCGTTAATTAAATCAATTACAGGTCTTTGAAGCGGTTCTTTGAACATTGCCGTATTATTGGCATCATATAATTGAACGTTCATCGTATAATCTTTAATTTTTGCTCCTGTCAAATTCTCAACTCTGGGACGCAGTTTAAAAATTGCATCTGTATATTGTTTGTCTAATTTAGTCTGAACAAAGAAATCCTGAATACGCAGTTTTGGCTCAGCCATAATGAAAACTTCACGTTGGATTCCGCTCATGCGCCAATGATCCTGATCTTCTAAATAACAACCGTCTGTCCAACGTATTACACGAACAGAAACTACATTTTCTCCTGCTTTTAAATAAGGTGTAATATCAAATTCTGATGGCAGAAAACTGTCTTCTCCATACCCTAAAAATTCACCGTTTAACCAAACCTCAAAACCTGAACTTACGGCTCCAAAATGTAAAGTCACGGTCATATCTTTCCAGTTTTCTGGAACGGTAAAACTTCTTTGATATGAACCAACTCCGTTATAATCTTTAGGAATATAAGGCGGATTTATAGGTCTAAAAGGATAAACTGCACTTTTGTAAATTGGATTATCGTATCCTTTCATTTCCCAGTTTGAAGGCACTTCGATTTTATCCCAACCTGAAACGGTATTTTTATAAAAATCTTTTGAGGCTTCTTTTATATTTACAGCATATTTAAAATCCCAATCGCCGTTTAGCATTTGGATTCGGCTCTTGGTTCTGTCGCCTTTTAGTGCGTCTTCGACACTTGCATACGAATAAGCAGTTGCTCTCGATGGCTGTCTGTTGATGCTCGTAATTGTTGGATCTTCCCAAGGAGCAAATTCGTATTTTTTATGCAATTCTGGGACTCCCGCTGGTTCTCCTGTTACGGATTGTCCTTGCGTGTAAGTTGTGAATAGTAAAATTACAGTCAAAAAGTCGAAAGTCGACCCGAGCTTGAAAAGCGAACTGGCGAAGCAAAGTCGAAAGTTGAAAAATTGTAGAATATGATTTGACTTGAACATTTTATTTATATTGTTTTTAAGTGTTTTTGTCATTTCGAACAAGAAATCTTCGCATAATATTCTACAAAGATTAGTAACCATTCTGTGTGGAGCTACTTGTGGAGATTTCTCCTTCGTCGAAATGACAAAACTGTGTCTTTATTATCTTTTAGTTATTAGACCTGACAGGTTTTAAAAACCTGTCAGGTCTAGAAATCGTTATATCTTAATACTTAATTCTCTATACTTAATTCTTCTTTACCTTTTTCTCCGGCGGTGCCACAAAATTCAATTTGCTTTTTCCTAAATCTTTAGACGTTGCAATGGCAATTCCTCTTTGTTCTGCTTTGTTAACGGCACAGTAAAAATGATAAACCACGCCATCATGTTTAACTACAAATGATTTATGCGCAAACATATCATCATAAGGTTCAGAAGATTTAACTAAATCATCTCCTTTCCAGTCGGTCCAGTTTACTAAATCATTTGAAACGGCAAAACGGTTAAAGGCACCTTGATTCCATCCCGTCCAGAAAGCTCCAAAATAGAACATAACCCAAGTATCATTAATACGCTGAATATAAGCATCTCCAGAAATTCCTTTATGATGATTGATTAAAGGTTTATCGCCATAACGTTTCCATGTTTTCATATCGTTTGATACTGCCATCGCAATACGCTCAGCACCTTTTGCAGGATTGATACTATCGCCACGGGCATTGTAATACATGATGAAATTGTGTCCTGTAACTTTGTCTTTATCACGAATCACGCTGTTTTTGTACATCGTACTATTATCCCACCACTTAGCGTCTTTGTCTTTTGGAGTCAAAACCGGATTTTCTAATCTCTGAAATTCGTGTGGTTTTATTGGTGCTTCTTTGGTATAAGCCATTCCGATTGATAAAACGCCAGCTTCATAACCTTTACTATCTCCGCCAAAATAACTCATCCAGTATTTGTCATCGTATTTTTCCCATTCGTAGCTTCCGCCCCAAGTTGGATCTTGCAACGAAATATATCCTGCTTTTTGGTTCACATCCCAGTGTTTTTCATTTTCTGAAAATGACATTACTTTTCCTAGATGTTTCCAATCTAAAAGATTGTCACTTTCTGCCAACCAAGTTTCGTAACCTCTTCCATCGTAAATTAAATACGTCATGTACCATTTTCCGTCTTTTCTAAATACACTTGGACAATCCATTTTATATGAGTTGTCGGTAGGAACCATTACCAAACCGTATTTATAAGGCGTTTTGATTTCCTCGTAAATCTCCTGCATCACGCTATCGGTAATTTCTCTTTTCTTGTATTTAGTCGCACAGCTGGTTATAGCAAGTGCTGAAATGGCTACGATTAGATATTTAATTTTCATTTTTATGTTTTTTTTTGCCTTTTAGGCGCTATCCCGATAGCTATCGGGACTAAGTTTTTTTTGTTTTCGAACGATTCAATCTCGCAATCCCGATAGCCATCGGGAGCAGACTCGCAAAGTTCAATTTTCTATACTCTATTCTCTATATTCTATATTCTAAAATCTTGCTTCTTGCATCTTTCATCTTCCCACTCTCTTCTATTTCTTCAACTCTTTTAATTTAGACTCCATAACGTCTTTATTCAGTTTTACTTTTACCATTCCTGTTGGATGAAATCTTCTTTTTAGGTCGATGGCGTTATATACTATGGTGTAAACGTCATTTCCTTCTGGAATTAAACAAAGTGGAGTTCGCATAATATCCCACCATTTAGCAACTTTGGTTTCGATTGGTAAATAATGTGCTTCTGCCCAATTGATTCCGTCTGCAGATAATGAATACGCAATCATATTTGGTAAATGATGTCCCCAACCGTCTGGACCTCCGTCGAAAATCGCGATGTACAGACCGTTTGGTAATTGACTCACAATTGGATTTTCTACGAATAACGGATGCATAGTCTTAATTGGTTCCAAACCTTTATTCATTCTCAACCAAGGGCCTTCTAAACTTTTAGATTCGGCTAAAGCTACAAACCAGCCTTTTCCAGATTTCTTCGGATAATCTGCCCATGAATTGAACGGATACGCACCGCTGTAAAATCCGAAGTATTTATCGCCTACTTTATATGGGAAAAAGGAAGCCACACCCTGACGCCCTTCCCAAGGTTGAGAATCTAGTCCAGGTTCCATGATGATTCCCATATCTTTGTAAGGTCCGCCAATTCCGTTGATTCCTTCAACCGTTGATTCACAACGCCAAATTCTTCCGAATGAATGATTTGGTTCTATTTCTTTACTTACCGTATACGCCAAATAATAGCCATACCATTTGTTTGCTTTTTCGTTGAAAATTGGCATATAAGACCAAATAGCTGCACGACGATCATTCATCGGGTTATCATCTTCTGTTACTGCATAAGTTCCGCTTGCTTGGTAAATAGTTGATTCTCTTTTCCAATGAATTGCATCTTTACTTGTCCAATGCCCTATTTTGGTTTTTACACGGTCATAATAGTAATCAACGCCTTTTTCACCTGCTCTTTCGGTTGGAAACATATGATACGTATCTCCGACTTTCACCACACGTCCGCCTTCAAAACCTCCCTGAATTCCTTCTGTTCCAGACATTCCTTCATCTATAACCGGTTTGTTTTCTCCGCCGATAATATCGAAAAGTGGTTTTTCATCTGAAAATCCTTCAACGATAAAAGTTGGATTCCAAAGTTTTCCGTCTGGTAATTTAACATCTCTCGCATTCAACTGCTGGTCACTTTTCAAAACTCCCAAAACAGCAAATAATCCTTTTTGATTTGGCAAAATAGTGTGAGTTCCTTTTCCGTACGGAATTGCATACACACTTACTGGCGGTAAACCTGTAATTGTAACTCCATTTTCAAGAATCTCATTATTATTTCCAATTTGATTTGCTTGTAGATATTCTGCATTTTTATCCTGAAAAACACCAATTAAAACCGTTACTGGTTCTTTAAACTTTAATTGCAATGGAGCATTAGTTCCGTTTTTATAATGATCTAAAGGAAGTTCAATACCCGTTAACCCTTGTAATTCTGGAGCAAAACGAACGATATTGTGTTTGCTTCCTGAAAATACATGAGCATATTGTATGGTTTTGAAAGTTTTGTAATTGGATTTTACAATTTCAAATGATGCTGGTTTCCATGCGGTGGTTTGTGCTGTGGCTTGGATGCAGACGGTTAATAGCATTAAGAATGCTGTTTTTAATTTGAAGCTGTATTTTGTGTTTTTTGAAAACATTGGTTTTTTTATTTTTTATTAACTCTGAATTTCTTCAATCTTGTCATTTCGAGGAACGAGAAATCTTCGCGAGAAACTCTACAAAGATTGGCGACATTCGGTGCGGAGCTACTTGCGAAGATTTCTCCTTCGTCGAAATGACAAACTGTACGTGACAATCTTTGTCTTTACGAGTGTGATTCCTCATTCCTGAGAATGACAAACTCGACGTTATAAACTATACCCTTAAGAACTAATTACTAGGAACTAATCACTCATTACTAAATAGCTTTGTAACTCACTTTATACTCCATATTCGGTTTTACAATCAATTGATATTTGTTTTTTGCTAATTCTGTAATCGTTCCAGAGTTTGTTTTGGGTTTGCTGGCACTTTCAAAAATCAATTTTCCCTCTCCTTCGCCTGCTTTTACTTTGATTTCTTTGGTACTGCAATACACGGCAACTTCTCCGTTTGGTGTTGGCACTTTTCCTTCCATCCACTTTAATCCTCCTAAATTTGGTTTAATTTCATATTGGGAATAACCCGGCGCAGTTGGTTTTACACCTAAATAATATTTCCCTAATAAGTAAATCGGACTTGCTCCCCAAGCGTGGCAAAGGCTTTTTCCGTAAGGACGGCCGTACATCGTTAAATGCTCCGTTCCTTTTTTGTTCGGATTGTATTCTTCCCAGAAAGAAGTTGCGCCTTCATTCAACATTCCGCCCCAATAATCTTTCATTTCTTTTAAAACGTAATTCTGTTCACCCATTGCGCATAATGCTTCCAATTCGTAAAAACGCATGTACGGTGTTGTAATTTGAAGAACATCTTTATTTAGTAGTACTTTCTTTTTTACGCTTTGTTTTTGTTCTTCATTAAAATAATTGAAGAAAATACCGAACATATTAGCGTATCTAGTTACAATATTTTGAATTTTACCGTCGATACGCTGGTGTTTCATTACGTTTTCCTTTTTATCCCAAAACACATCAAATAATTTCGTTTTTAAATCATTTCCTAATTTTTGATATTGCTTTTGGTCTTCGGTTTTACCAGCGATTTCAGCACTTACAGCCATTGCTTCTAAACTTCTTGCTAAAAGCATTTGCTCAAAACTCACTTCTCCCGTTTTTGGAAGTCCGTCTGCCCAATCAATAAAAACCCAATCGCCTTCTAATGGTTCCAGGAATCCATTTTTGTTTCTTCTTTCTAAACAGAAATCCATTAGTGATTTCATTCTTGGATAAAAAGTTTTGATGAATTTTGTATCGCCTGTGTGCAAGTAGTAATCGTAAACGCCAACAAACCAATAAAGCGAATAATCCATAATGATATTGACGTGAGCCGTTACAGGATCTTTCCCGCGAAGTGCTAACAATGTTCTTTCTACCGAAGCCGAATCAAAGAACAAATAATAATTCATTAAATAACTTTGATACGCATCGCCAGACCAAACCCAGCGGTCACGTTTGATTCCGTCGATAAAAAATTCACGAGACGTTAAATGCATGGTGTAAGCCGACACATCCCAAATTTTATTCAATTGCTCATCCGAAGATTTGAATGCGCCACGATAGTCTAATGGCAAATATTCATAAAGCATAGAAATAGAATCGTATTTTACCCCTGCATCTGCTTGCACCTGAACATAACGGAAAGCTTTTGAACCGTCATGTGTATAAGTTTCAGACTGTTTTCCGTCAAAAGATAAATGATCTAAAGTTTCACATTTGGCAGAATCTAAAGCTTCTTCACGAGATTCACCATAATAAAGCGCTAATTTGCCTTTTCCTTTTAAACCATGTATTTTAATGTAACCGAAAGTTTCTTTTCCAAAATCAACTAACTGACCCGCTCCTATTTTTTCTGTTTTTGTAGCGCTCAAAGGTTTAGTTGTTAGTTTAAAACCCGAAGGTTTATTTTCTGGCGAATTAAAATTCCAAGAACCAACAGGAACCCACGGCGTACCAGATTGCTGTGCTTTTCCAGTTTCATCAATCCAAAGTTTATCTTCGTTGGTTACTTTCCACGAAGCATCAGATTTAATGTATCTTCCGTTAATATAAATAGCCGGCAACACTTCCTGATTGTAAACTTTAAAGGAAATTTTGTGTTTTCCCGCAGGAACTGATATTGATTTTGGCTGTCCGTAAATTTGAACGCCATCTAAAAGTAATTGAAAAGGTCCTTCTGAGTAAATTTTCACTTCGTCTGGTTGTGGAATATCTACTTCTGTTTGAAAAGTAACCAAAGCATACGGACTGTAATATTGCCAAAGCGGAGGAAATACGGCTTCGCGTTCTGTACGTCTAACCTGCATTTTATTGCTTAACCAAACTTCAAAATCTCCTGGATACCAGATCCATGTCGCTTCTTTTGGTTTTTCTTGTGCTGAGGACAGCGAACAACAAAAAAGGGCAACAAAAAGAAGTAAAGTCTTAAAAATGGAAAAGCGGTTTAGCATAGTTAGTTTATTTTGGGACTAAAGATAAGTGTTATTTTTACATTTCACAACCTGTAGTATCCTGTTATTTCATAAAAAACTATGATTCTTGATAAATTTTTAAGGGAAAAATTATGACTTATCACTTTTTTAGTACTAAAAAAAATGATGTTAGAATTTTATGGGACACGGATGAGACGGATTCGCTATCGCGAGGACGCGGATGAAAAACGGATTTTAATTATTTATCCTTTTTTGTCATTTCGACGAAGGAGAAATCTTCGCAATTAACTCCGCAACGAAAACCCAATCTTTGTCGAGCTTCTCGTGGAGATTTCTCCTTCGTCGAAATGACAAAGACTGTGTTATTTTGGATAACTAAAAGAAAAAATCCGTCTAAATCCGCGTCCTCGCGATAGCGAATCCGTTTTATCCGCGTTCTAATTTAGGCTAACAATCTAAGCAATCATCTTTTCAGATTCATTTTCATCTTCTAAAATATAGTTAGAAGGCGTTTTGCCCAAATGCTTTTTAAACATATAAATAAAAGCACTCGCTGTTTCGTAACCCAAATCTAAAGCGATTTCCTTAATGGATTGTTTTTCGCCTAATCTTTTAATGGCTTCAAGTAATTTCATTCTGGTGCGCCAATCGCTGAAATTCATTCCCAATTCTTTTATGAATAATCGCGATAAAGTTCGGCTGCTCATAAAAGAAAGCTCGGCATAATAATCAATTGTTTGTTTACTCGAAACATCACTCATTAAAAGTTCTACCACTTTCTGTAGCCTTTCATCATTTGTAGTAGGCAAAAAAGTGGCGCTTGGCACTATTAGAGCCAGTTCGTCTAAAAAGACATAAATGATTCTTAATTGTGATTCTGTTAAGTTGCCACTTGTTCCAAAAGAAATAATTTTGAAAACCAATTGCTTTAAAAACATCGGAATATCAAACGAAAAACTCTTTTCTGGCAATCCTCCAATTGCAGAAGGATCAATAAAAACACTGTAATAGTTAACGTCTTTCTGAAAAGTAACTTGATGCTCTACTCCGCTTGGAATCCAAAGGCCTTGCAACGGATTTACAACCCAAATGTTATTGCCCACCACAACATTCATTACGCCACGAGTTGCGTAGATCAATTGTGCTCTTGGATGCGAGTGGGAGATACACATTTCGTTGTTAACTGTTTCAGTATAACCTATAACTGGGATCGAGGAATCTACTTGATATCCAAAATCCGTTGCTACTCTATATGTCCGATATTGACTATTCATTGTCCAAATATAGCAATTCTGACATTAGTATTCTTTTAATCTTTGCAAAAAATAATACAGCTGTTGTTTTTTAGTCTAATTTAAAAATCAAAAAATACCACATGGACACTATTAAAGCAAATCCTGACATAGTTAAAAAAACCACTTATTCCATCTTATTTATCATTAGTTTTTCTCATTTAATTAATGATCTTTTACAAGCTGTTGTTCCTTCAATTTATCCGCTTTTGAAAGATAATTTTAGTTTAAGTTTTACTCAAATTGGTATTATTACTTTGACTTACCAAATGGTAGCGTCTATTCTACAGCCATTTGTGGGAATGTATACCGATAAAAACTCAAAACCCTATTCGCTAATTGTTGGAATGTGTTTTACAATGGTTGGACTTTTCTTTGTTTCGATCGCTTCAAGTTTTATCAACTTATTATTATCCGTAAGTTTAATCGGAATTGGATCTTCGATTTTTCATCCTGAATCTTCACGTGTAGCGCATTTGGCTTCGGGCGGAAAAAGAGGTTTGGCGCAGTCTATTTTTCAATTGGGAGGAAATGCAGGAAGTGCGATCGGACCTTTATTAGCTGCATTTATTGTTATTCCGCACGGACAATCTTATATAGCTTGGTTTTGTATTATCGCATTAGTTGGTGTTTTTGCTTTGTACAAAATTGCGATTTGGTACACGGCACATTTATCGGAAAGAAATGCTAATAGAGCTTCTCACCAAATCGAGACGCATCATTTGTCTAAAAACAGAGTAATTGCTTCGTTAGTTATTTTATTGGTTCTGATTTTCTCTAAGTATTTCTACATGAGCAGTATTACGAGTTATTATACTTTCTTCTTGATAGATAAATTCCATATTACGATTCAGCAATCGCAAGTATATTTATTCTTGTTCTCGGGCGCTGTTGCTGCAGGAACTTTAATTGGAGGGCCAATTGGAGATCGTTATGGCAGAAAATACGTAATCTGGGTTTCTATTTTGGGTGTTGCTCCGTTTACTTTAATGTTGCCTTACGTTTCTTTATTCTGGGTTGGAACATTATCTGTAATTATCGGATTGATTCTTTCTTCGGCGTTTTCAGCAATTCTAGTTTATGCAACTGAATTAATGCCTGGAAAAGTCGGACTTGTAGCGGGTCTTTTCTTCGGATTTGCTTTCGGAATGGGTGGTTTAGGTTCTGCTATTTTAGGAAAAATTGCCGATGCTACAAGTATAGAATATGTATTTAAAATTTGTGCGTTTCTGCCTTTGATTGGTATTATTACTGGATTCTTGCCTAATTTGGAGAAGAAAAAGAAAACTCAAGAATAATTTTTTAAACACATAGCCCCGATAGCTATCGGGGATAGTATTTGTATTGTCTTAAAAGGCATTTCATTTCATAATAAAACACATAGTTTTCTCGATTGAAAGCTATGTGTTTTTTATTTCGTTTCAATTTCATTATTGGCTGTAATAATGATTTTATTTTGCTGATGTTCAATCGTTACGAAATTCCCGTAATTAAAACCGATTTTCTGAAGCCATTTTCCGCAAAGACGTATTTCTGGAAATATAACGTATCGATGATATGATCTTGCAATATGTTTTGGCTGTATTTTTAATCGTCTTTTTACCGATTGTTGAGTTATATTTTCTTGCTTCATACTTATTGATAATTTACACAAAATTACCATAAACAAACATTAAAAGAAAATAAATTTACATTAAATGTAAATTTTAATTTATTAAACTTTGATTTTCAAGTCTTTAAAATTTTGCGATATTTGCAGGAGAATTCATAAACTAGAAATGTGTCAAAAATAAATTTGAATAGAATAAAATCTGTTTTGGCAGAAAAAAATAGAAATGGTAAAGATTTAGCAAGTCATTTAGGAAAAACAGAAACCACTGTTTCTCGCTGGTGTACAAATGAAATTCAACCTTCTATTGAAACGCTTTACGAGATTTCTAAATATTTGAAGGTTGATATTCGGGAGTTGTTGGTTTCTACTGGAAATAAATCATAAAAAAGCGCTTTCTTATTAGGAAAGCGCTTTTTTATAAGTTTAAAAATAAAAATTTACGAAAAAGCTAAATCAGCACTGGTTAGCTTTACCTTTGGTTTACCTAATTTTATTACAGCATCTTGTACTTTAGTTTGATCTTCTTTTGAAAGGAATACTGGTATCAACACTGCTATTTCTATTTTTAATAATCGATTTATAACAATTAAATCTCTCAACGTAAATGGTTTAATACCATTCATAAGTTCAGACATATAAGTTTTGCTTTTATGACCTAAAATTAAAGCCAGGTTTTCCTGAGTCAATTCAAGTTCTTTGAGTTTCTTTCTTATTATTTGTTTTCTATTTTCAAGAAATAATCTCTCAAGTTCTGCTATGCGTTCAGACTTGTCACTTTCCAAAAGTTTTTCATCAGTAATTTCATTTACATCATTCCATTCCAAACTTTCATACTTCTCAATAATGTCACGCAAATTAGATCTTAAGTTTTTAAAATGTGTATTATCTTTCGCCAGAAGCCTTAATCTTCGGTCAGCAATAAGAGCTCTTTCGTAATCTAGTTCGTTTGTGATTATGCCTCTTTCTACTATTTTTTCTATATCAAAATGTGTTTTCATTATTCTATATAGCTATTTTTTCGCAACCATTTTTCAATAGTCGCTTTGTTATTTTTAAATGTTGATTCATATTCCAGATGCGTTCCTGCCCAAATAATTGTAGCCTCACCATCATCATCAAACTCAATCAATATAAGTGTCCTATGAATATTAATATTGAAGAAATAAAAACCGTCGCTGTGCACACAATCTGCATCATTTCTAATTTCGCAAATGGTATTTTCATTAGAATTAAACTTTTCTAAATCAAGAATTAACTTATCAATTTCATCGCATAGTTTTTTATTACCTATATTTTTCTTTTTAATTTTTAAAATCGTCTTTTTCCCAATAATCCTCATAATACCAACTTAGCAAAGATAATCAAAAGTTCTTGTATAAACCGAACTTTTAAACTATAGTTCATTTTAAATCCATTCAAATTTTACTGCAAGATTCCTATTTTCTTAAATTCAAAAAAGTCATCTCTCAGAGCAAACTTACAATTTTATCCTAACTATTAACAAGTATTTACTTTCTTTTTAGAGTTATTGTATTGTGTGTAATTTTTTTAAAAGCATAAAAAAAACGCTTCCTTTTATCAAAGAAGCGTTTTTAAATTATAAGAGTTTAAAGAAAATTTAATTCCCATTAAAAACCAAATACAAAACCAAAATCACCAATCCCAACAAACCAAACAAAAGCTTCACCTTTTTACTAGTTTTAGGAATATCAGTTTCATCTGAAACATTCACTTCAGGATTTTTATCGGTTAAAGAAATAATAACTGCTGTAATTAAAAGTACCGCAAAAATGTAAAACGAAATCAACAAAAAGTGAGGCCAAACGGGATATTTATCGGCTGGAAAAATCCATAGATACAAAACCCCAACAAACAAACTAAAAGCAGAACCCCAAGAAAGTGTTGCATTTACGGCTTTTTTCGTAGTGCGTTTCCAGAAAACACTCAAAAGGAAAACAACAGATAACGAAGGCGCCAAGAAACCTAAAACGGCTTGAAAAATGTTGAATAAATTCTGTCCCTTAATATTATCAATCGCAACAGCAATAAGAATCGCAAATACACATCCAGCAGCAATTGTTAATCGGCCAATTTTAATCTGATCCTGAATCGTAGCCGATGGGTTTATTTTCTTTACATAAATATCATTCGTGAAAACGGTGCTTAAAGCGTTTAACGAAGAACCAATTGTTCCCACCAAAACCGCAATCATCACACAAATTACCAAACCGTTCATTCCGCTTGGGAAAAGATTGGTAACCATTGTCATATAAGCTAAGTCTGAATTGCTTCCTAATTCGGGATATAACGCATAACATAAAATTCCAGGAAGAATAAACAATGGCAACGCCATAACTTTTAGCCATCCAATGAAGTTTACGCCCAATTGTCCCTGCTCCAGATTTTTAGCTCCTAAAACACTCTGCACCATCGATTGATCGGTGCAGAAAAAAGCAACAGCTGCTACAGGATATCCTAACAAAATAGCAGGCCACGGATAATGCGAATCATCTGAAGGACGAACTAAATTCCAAAAATTAGAAGGCGTTTTTGCAATTAAAACATCGATTCCGCCCAACTTTTGCAAGCCTAAAAAAGAAAGTGTCAGGGAAACTACAATCAGCAGAATCATTTGAAAAACATTCACTTTTGCAATTGCTTTTAATCCTCCCGCAAATGTAAAAATTCCAGAGAAAATCACTAAAACGGTAACGCTCTGCCACATCGGAATTCCCAGAATCTGACGTACTAAAACGCCTCCGCTGAATAATCCCAAAGACAGCCAGCTTACCAAAATTTTTACCAAAGCGTACCAAGCCAAAATATTCTGCGTACTGTCGCCGTAGCGTTTTCCCATATATTCGGGCATCGTGCTTACTTTACTTGCAATATATCTTGGCGCAAAAACCATTGCCAAGAGCAGTAAAAATACAAAAGCGTACCATTCGAAATTTCCTGCTACAATTCCCGTAGCGTAACCAATACTCGCAAAAGCCAATAACGACGAAGGCCCAACATTGGTTCCCCACATATTAAACCCGATGCTGTACCAGTTTAATGAATTTCCAGCCAGAAAAAGCGTTTCGTTTTTCTTTCTCTGTTTCATACTTACCACATATCCAATGACTAATAAAGCCACTAAATAACCCGCTACAATCACAAAATCGAGCGTGGTTAATTTATCGTAAATGCTGTTCATAGTCCGTATTCGTTAAGAATATCGGCAATTTTAACCGGCATTTCTGTTTGCAAAGATTTATCCATTGCTTGTAACAAAGCCACAGTTCCAATTCCTTCTTCCATGTTTGGATAAGCTTCAAAACCTTGTTCGATACTATCTGTAAAATATTCTAAATAATTCTGATATTCGCCGCCGTGATGACTTTGTCCTTCAAAACGGAAATAATATTTTATTGTACTGTCGCCCCAAGTAATCACTTTTTCTTCGCCAGTTCTATCTGTAATCGCATAGCGTAATTCGTGATAATCAGCTTGGCTAGCTCCTTCTGTAGCTCTTAAAATCGTACTCATTCCGCTGTCGCGTTGTGCTGGCTGTGTTGGCGAAGTGTAAACACCGCTTACACGAGCAATTCTTCCATCGGTTGCTTTAAAGATAAAATGCATCGTATCTTCATTCTTCAATCCAGCACTTTGTCCGTTACTGCTAATCATTCCATACCCCATCACTTCCTGAATATTTGGCAAATACCATCTGATGAAATCTACAGGATGACTCAAACCTCCGTACAGCCATTTAAACGATTGCAAAAGTGACCATTCTTTCTTTAAAAACCATCTATGGTCGGCGTGATACTGTGCTTCAATGGTAATCAAATCTCCAATTAAACCTGCTTCATAATCGGCTCTTTGTCTTTTTGCTGGTTCGAAAAAACGGGAACTTTGACCAATAAAAACTTTCTTTCCAGTTGATTTGCTTAATTCTAAAAGCTCTTTAGCATCAGAAAGATCGTCTATAAAAGGTTTGGTACAAACAACATGTTTTCCATGCAACAAAGCTTGTTTTACATGTTGTGCATGCAGATGATCTGGCGTATAAATCGCAATAATATCAATTGACGAATCGTTTAATAAATCGTCGTAATTGGTTGTGTACGAATGAAAATCGAATTCTTTTGCACGTTGCTTGCACAATTCTTCATTTCGGTCACATATTTTAACAAGTTCTAGTTTTGAACTTTCGATAGCAGCCGACATTGTGCTTCGTCCTTCTCCAAGTCCCAGAATGGCTATTTTTAACATGAGGTGTGGTTATTTTAGATTGTTGAGTTTAGATTTTAGATTTTTTTGCCACAGATTAAAAGGATTTTCACAGATTAGAAAAAATCATTTTAATCCTTTTAATCTGTGGCAAAATATTATTTCGTTTCTACTTTGTTTAAGAAAATCCAGGTTTCGTCTGCTTTTGCGCCTTCAATTCCTGATTGGTATTTTTTCATTAAGGCGTTCCATTCGTCTACACGCGGATTGTTTTCAGTTGTTTTCGGATTTAGTTTATCCAAACTTTCTCCTTTCGGAATACTGATTACCAAGATCAATTGTCTGTCTTTTTTGAAAACCTGCAATTGCTGGAAATCGGCATTACAGAAACCTTTGGCTACTTCTGGCCATTTTTCGAATTGTGTTTTATGATACTCCACATATTCTTTTTGCAGTTTTTCATCAGCAGGAAGATTCGCTGTTAAAATAATATTCTCCCAATCTGATGCAGGTTTGGAATCTTTACATCTTTCGAAGTTTTGGAAGTCGTAAACCAAATCCTCATAGATTTTAATTTCTAAAGAAGGAAAAGCTCCAGCTAATTTTCGTTTTGTCCTTTCCGGCTGATTCATTTTTCCGTAAATCACCAAATGATTTTTCCATTGGTACAATTCCTGACCAACGATTCTAAATCCAGTTAAAGTTGATTTAATTTTTTCGATATCAAAATCAGAACCTATCAATTCAATCGCATACGGTTTTGGCATTTCCTGCAATCCCCATTTTTCATCGATTACGACTTCTTTTTCTAAATCTTTATAAGGCGCTCTAATTCCCGCAGCATCTTTTATCTTAGTGCTTACATACGGATCATTGTGTTCCCAAATATTCCCTTTTGGACCATTATGGTTTTTAAGTATTTTCTTTTCGGCAATCCAATTGTTTTTAATCGTAAAACCTTCACTTCCTTCATCAGTATACAAATACAGCCATAAAAACGGATCGTGTGCGTATGGACTATTGTAAACCTTGTCGATATAATTTTCTTCAATTCGACTGCCAGGTTGAGCCGAAAGCGTGTAAATTCCAGCAACATCATGTAAATGTTTGGCATAATGATGAATTTTATTCGCCAAAATTTTATTGTTCTGCATCACGTTTGGCGTGTGCGTCCAACCCCAACCCATTGCCATACCAGAATAGGAAACATCTGAAATTTCGTTGTGTTCAATTGTAATATTTCGAACAAAACCAGCGCTGATTCCCAGAGTTCCCCAATCTTCATTGGTTACGTTGGTGATCAAATTATCTGAAATCACTTCATCAGAACACATTTCTCTTTCATCTTTTATGATTAAAGGCAAATGCGCTTCAAAAGCTTCTTCAGAGAAAATTCCAACATTAATGGCACTTCCGCCAATATCTTTAAATAAATTTCCTTTTACAGTATTATGATTTGTTCCTTTATTTAAATCTAAACCAGTCGAAGCCAAATGCTCAAAACGGCACGATTCAAATTGAATATTATTAGCATAATTTACTTCAACCGCTGCACGAGGTCTACCAACCCACGCCTGATTTTCTAAATTCGCCTGATTTGGCGTTCCTGGAACTTTCAGTTTATAAGCATCCAACAAATACAATCCAGACTGCAACGGCACATGACCTTGCTGCGATGGACGAAGCCAATTGCTGTATTGAAACGAAATTCCTTTAAATTGAAAATGATGAACAGGAGAATCGATTGTCCCTTTTACTTCAACCAGATTTTCTAAAACAGGCGCAGTTACAATTGCCGAATTAATTTCTTCTCCAGCTCTTGGAATATAATAGATTTTAGCATTTTTCTTGTCCAAATACCATTCTCCAGGTTCGTTTAAAAGCGAAAGAGCGTTGTTTAAGAAATAAGCCGAATTTCCGTTGTTTTTAGAAATCCACGGTGCAGGCCACGGATGCTCGCTTTGAATACGGCTTTCTGGTTCTTCAAACGAAAGTTTGGCGCTGTCTTTTTGTACTTCGATATTTTTAATACGCAAGTTGGCA
The DNA here is from genome assembly GCF_027111275.1 of Flavobacterium luteolum. Lineage (NCBI taxonomy): Bacteria > Pseudomonadati > Bacteroidota > Flavobacteriia > Flavobacteriales > Flavobacteriaceae > Flavobacterium > Flavobacterium luteolum. The sequence goes on from NZ_CP114286.1 coordinate 99,696, forward strand.
TTCGACCACCATTGCACGATAAACATTTCCATTCCCGGTTCGAACTTTACCGATTTATCCTTAAACGGAATCCAGCAGGTTTGTTCCTGATGATTCCATGATAAAATACGCTCCATTGTAGTTCCGGCAGTATTTTTGGCTCTTACAGCTTTTTTACCGTTTACCCATAACTGTCTGTAGTCAATCAAACTTCCTGCTTTTTTAGGAGCATCGGCTACCCAAACTGATCCTTTTTTAAGTCCGTTGATAACGGTTGTCGATTTTGTCCAGTTTTTAATTTCGATTCCGCCGCTTATAATGGGTCTTGCATTTACATCGGCTTCAATTGTTGTCGGACTTTCTGCTGTTCCAGAATCTTCTGGTCGTACAAATAAAGGTTCGTTTAAATAATACGTTCCATTCATTACTATAATTCGAATTCCGTCTTTTATTGATGGATCTTTTAAACGACGAAGTTCTCTGGCTTTTCGCATTGCCATGTGAACCGTTGCCAGCGGATTTGATTTTGTTCCGAGGTTTGAATCTTTTCCTGATGGCGACACCCAGATTTCAGCTCCACTTGCCGAAAGTGTGAATACCAGTAAAAAAACAATCAGTAATTTGTTGAAGGAAATTAAATGCATTATTTATAGTATTGATTTTTTTCTTTAGATAAAATTACGAGGCATTTATTTAAAGCGCTATAATTTTTACAAATAAATGTATTTTTAACACTTTTACCAAATAATTGGGACAATTTAAAAGAATATAAAATGACAGGCATCCTGTACCCTCCTGTAATATAGACTTTGAGACCTTAACTTTGAAAATTTGGCTTTTAATTATCTTCTAATTTCCCAATCAAAAAAAGTTAAATTCATAAAAAATCTGTTATAAACTCTTCTAAAATGTCATTTCATATTATTTTTTTAATAGATTTGTGTAATCGATTACATTGAATATTTCAAATTAAAAAACTATAATTTTATTTATTGAATAAAAATTCACATGATAAAAAACTGAATTAATAGTAAATCGATTTCCTGAAAAACTTTTAACTATAATACAAATAAGAATGAAAACTAACCGAATTAACCTTTTATGTGTAGCCCTAGCCTCTTTTGCTTTGAGTTTCAATACAGCTTCGGCACAAAAAACTGCTGACACGTATAAAAATATTGAGTTTAAAATGGCTGAAATCCAAGAGCCTGTAATTCCGAATTACAGTGTGAATCTAAAAGACTTTGGAGCAGTAAATGGTGGTTATGTTTTGAATACAAAAGCTTTTGCAGATGCCATTGATGCACTTTCGAAAAAAGGCGGCGGAAAATTAATTATCCCTCCTGGGATCTGGCTTACAGGCCCAATTATATTAAAAAGTAACATTGAGATGCATGCTGAAAGGGGTGCTCTGATAAAATTTTCTCCAGACAAAACTTTGTATCCTTTAGTTGAAACCAATTTTGAAGGTCTAAACACCTGGCGTTGTATCTCTCCTATCTATGGTAAAAATCTAGAAAATATAGCATTTACAGGAAATGGTGTATGGGATGGTTCGGGAGAAGTATGGAGACAGGTTAAGAAAAGTAAAGTAACGGAAAGCCAATGGAAAGAAGTAATTTCAAGAGGTGGTGTTTTAAATAAAGAAAAAACGAGCTGGTATCCTTCGGAGGTTTTTATGAATGCCTCAAAAGGTGCTGACCAAAATGTGCGCCCAGATTTAAAAACAAAAGAAGAATTTGAAACCATTCATGATTTTCTGCGTCCAGTAATGGTAAGCATTCAAAACAGTAAAAGAGTTTTATTTGACGGACCTGTTTTTCAGAATTCTCCAGCATGGAATATCCATCCTTTTATGGTAGAAGATTTGATTGTTCGAAATGTAAGCGTCCGTAATCCTTGGTATTCTCAAAACGGAGACGGGCTTGATGTAGAATGCTGTAAAAATGTATTGATTGAAAATTCTAGTTTTGATGTGGGAGACGATGCCATCTGTATTAAATCTGGAAAAGATAAAGACGGACGTGAAAGGGGTATTCCTTGCGAAAACATTGTAGTGAGAAACAATATCGTGTATCACGGTCACGGAGGAGTTACAGTAGGAAGCGAAATGTCTGGCGGTGTAAAAAACCTTCATGTATCTAATTGCACCTTTATGGGAACAGATGTAGGACTTCGTTTTAAAAGTGCCCGCGGAAGAGGTGGTGTGGTAGAAAATATATTTATTTCGGATATATATATGACTGATATTCCGTCTCAGGCTATTTCTTTTAATTTGTATTATGGTGGAAAATCAATAGCTGAAACACTGGAAGAAGGTGGCGATAAAATCGTTAATAAAGCAATGCCTGTAACGGTTGAAACACCTCAATTCAAAAACATTAAGATTAAAAACATCACTATTAAAGGTGCTCAGCAAGCAGTATTTTTACAAGGTCTTCCTGAAATGAATTTAGAAAATATTGAAATCACAAATCTAATTGCGAAAGCACAAAAAGGCTTTTCTATAATTGATGCTAACGGAATTAAAATCAGCAACGCACAATTGGATATTGAGGCTAAAAATGCTTTCGAAATTTACAATACTAAAAACCTTTCGCTGAAAAACATCGAGTTTAATCCTTCTTCATCAAATGCGATTACAATTAATGGTGAAGCGAGCAATAATATTGATTTAAGCGGTTCTTCTGCTAATTTTTCTAAGACGACTACTATCGATAAAAACGTGCCTAAGAAAGCTGTTAAATTCTAAAAACGAGATTCTATGTTCAATTCCATAAACAGCTCGAAATTACTGGCATCTGCGTTTTGTGTTTTTTCATTTTTATGTTCTAATGCACAGTCAAATAGCGAAATCAGCACAAAACCTTTTACTGATGGCACCAATCATTGGTACTTTATAAAAGACAAAACCAATATCATAAATCCGATTCCGAATCAGCCGAAATATGCTGAAACGGATTATACTAAAATTGCAGATAATATTCTGTATTTCCAGCGTGATAATGGCGGGTGGCCAAAGAATTATGATATGAAAGCTATTTTGACGCCACAACAGATTGATAGTGTAGTTAAAACAAAATATATTGAACATACTACTTTTGATAATGAAACAACCTATACGCACATCCATTATCTGGCGCAGGTCTATACGCTCACAAAAGATCCGAAATATAAAGATGGATGCCTACGCGGCATTAATTTCACCATAAAAGCGCAATATCCAAATGGAGGCTGGCCACAATATTTCCCTTTAGAAAAAGGCTATAGCCGACACATTACTTTTAATGATGGAGCGTATATGGGAATCATGAATCTTTTAAAAAAGATTGTAAATAATGATCCTGATTATGCTTTTATTGATGCTAAAACCCGAAAAAAAGTAGCCAATGCTTACCAAAAAGGATTGGATTGCATTTTGAAAATGCAAATTAAAGAAAACGGAAAATTGACTGCTTGGTGCCAGCAACACGACGAAATAACACTTGAACCTGCATGGGCACGCAAATTTGAACCGCCAAGCATCTGTAATGCCGAAAGTGTCGATGTAGTTTTGTTTTTAATGGATATTGATAATCCTGACGCAAAAATTATTAATGCGGTACAAGGCGCCGTAAAATGGTTTCAGGATTCTAAAATCTATAATACCAGAGTTGAAAGTTTTGCTGCTGAAGAAATGGAATCCAAATACAAGAAAATCAAAAATGATGTGAGGGTTGTACACGATACAACTGCTCCGCCTATTTGGACTCGTTATTACGAATTAAAAACACATCGTCCTTTATTCTCTGATCGTGACAGTGAGTTTTTATATTCTTTAGCTGAAGTAAGCAGAGAAAGAAGAACAGGTTATGCTTGGTATACCGATAAACCTGAAAAGGCCTTGAAGAAATATCCTGAATGGCAGAAGAAATGGGCTCCTGAAAATAATGTTTTAAAAAATTAGAGATAATTTTTAACATTTCGACCGAAGTCACATTTTCAAATATAGCCCGTGGTTTCAACCACGGGGACGCAATATTGTAACGTCTCGCATTGTGTTCCCGTGATTGAAACGACGGGTTATGTTTTTTTATTATTCTAATAATAGGCCAAAGGCCTCAAAGCATCACCATAGGGCTTCGCCCCATGAATTGATATACACCAGCAATCATAAAGCCCTGAAAGGGCGTAAGCGTAATCTTCATGTAATTGCTTACGCCCTTTCAGGACTTTTTTACGTATGCCTATCTGCTGTCAGTGGGCGTTGCCCAGTGTTCATGGTATGAGCCTTTCAGGCTCTTATAATCTATGAGCTGACTTATAACTTATAACTTATAAAACTCCTTCGCATTCTCAAACCAAATCTTGTTTTGATCTTCAATTGAAAACTTTGAAATATAATCTTCTAAAGTTTTCACCACTTCATTATAATCAGAAGCAACATTAAGAACTGGCCAATCTGATCCATACATTAATTTATCAACTGCAAAGTTCTCAAAAATAACATCTAAATACGGCTTTAAATCTTCTGGTTTCCAGTTTTTCCAATCGGCTTCTGTGACCATTCCTGAGATTTTACACCAGACGTTTTCATACTTTGCAATTTCTTCAATACCATTTTTCCAAGAATCAATACTTCCTGATTTGATATTTGGTTTTGCAATATGATCGATTACAAATTTTTGGTTTGGAAAATCTTGAACTAAACTAATTGCTGCTGGTAATTGACGTTCAAAAATCAGTATATCGTAAGTATAATTGAATGGCTTTAAAGCTGCGATTCCTCTTCTAAATTCCTTTCCAAACATAAAATCATCTGCTTCGCCTTGGACTACGTGTCTAAAACCTTTCAGCTTTTTTTGATCTGAAAAGAATTGCAAACGTTCAGCAATATTCTCATTTCGTAAATCGATCCAGCCGACAACTCCTTTTATGAAATCATTTTTAGAAGCCAAATCCAATAAAAAATGCGTTTCTTCTTCCGATTGGCTAGCCTGAACAGCAACACAGCCTTCAAACTGATTTGCATTTAATAATGGCTGTAAATCTTCAGGAAGAAAATCTCTTTGGATATTCTGCATCGTTTCATCAATCCAGCTGTCTCTAACGGGATCAAACTTCCAAAAATGCTGATGGGAATCTATTCTTTTACTCATAACTTTTTAATTAACATCGCTGATTAATGCGCGATCTAAATGTACGTAACCTCCATCCACAAAAACAAATTGTCCCGTAGTATGCGATGATTTTTCTGAAATAACAAAAAGAGCCGTATCCGCAATTTCTTCTGTTTTGGTCATACGACTTTCTAACGGAATACTTTTATTGATTTTATTCAAAACAGTTTGTCCGTCTGGCAATGTTTTAATCCAATCTTCGTAAGCTGGCGTATAGCTTTCTGCAATAATAATCGCGTTTGAACGAATTCCGTACTGAATCAAATCTACTGCCCATTCTCTGGTCAATCCCAAAACGCCGCCTTTCGCAGCAGCGTAACCAGAAGTTCCTCCCTGCCCTGTTAAAGCCACTTTTGAACCAATATTTAAAATATTTCCTCTTGATTCTTTTAAGTATGGAAGTGCATATTTAGCCAATAAAAAATAACTTACCACATTCAATTTCAATGAATTCATAAATTCCTCGTAGCTAGAATCTAATCCTGCACCATCATTTACACCAACGTTATTAATTATGGCATCAATTCTCCCATATTTAGCTCCAATTACTTTTACAGCATTTTCTATCGCAAAAGGATCGGTTACATCAGTTTGTACAAATAGTGAATTAACACCTCTTATCTGAAGTCTTTCCACATACTCGAAACCTCTTGCATTTCTGTCAACTAAAACCGGAATTGCGCCTTCATCTGCCAATCTGTTAACGATCGTTTCTCCGATACTGCCTTCTTTTCCAGCTGAACCAGAAACGACAACTATTTTATTTTTTAAGTTTAAATCCATTTTTGTGGGTATTAAAGTTTAGTAGTTAGATTTTAAAACACATAGAAACATAGATTTTTAAACCGCTAAAAGGCGTTTCACTTGCATTAAAACACATAGCTATGTGTTAAGAAATTAGTTTCTTTTCTATTCTCTTTTACAAACAATAAAAATCTATGTTTCTATGTGTTTAATATTTATTCAGCATTTTGTCAATCCTGACGAAGGAAGGATCACACTAGAAATTCCGCAATCTAAATCGTCAATCTTTGTGGATCAACTAATGCGATCCTTCCTCCGTCAGGATGACAAACAGTACTTTTAATATACTCTTATTCTATTTCAATCAACGCTTTGATCACATTATTCTTTGGATCAATCAGTTTCCCAAAATCAGTAATCATTTCAGCAAAACTCGTTCTGTGCGTGATATACTTTTTCGGATCGATTTTTCCTTCTTTCAGACATTTCATTACATATTCGAAATCTTCGATTGTTGCATTTCTACTGCTCATCAAAGTCGATTCTCTTTTGTGGAAATCAGGATGACTAAAGCTTAATTCGCCTTTTTGAAGTCCAACCAAAACAAATCTTCCGCCATGCGAAATATAATTAAAAGCACTATTCATTACTTTCTGGTTTCCTGTAGCGTCAATAACCACATTTGCCATATCACCGTTTGTCAATTCAGCTAATTTTTGCGCAACATCATCGTTTAACGGATTAATAGTTTCGTCTGCATTTAGTTCCGTTTTACAGAAGCTTAATCTGTAATCGTTAATATCCATTACAATTACTTTTGCTCCAGCGATTTTAGCAAACTGAATCAAACCAATTCCAATTGGCCCTGCTCCCATTACCAAAACGGTATCAGTTGGTTTTACAGCCGCTCTTCTAACTCCGTGCGCTGCAATTGCCAAAGGTTCAACCAAAGCCAATTCATCATAATCTAAACCTTGACCATGCAATAAATATTGTTCTGGAATTGAAACATATTCAGCCATTCCGCCGTCAATATGAACTCCGAAAACTTTAATATTTACACAGCAGTTTGTTAATCCGTTTCTACAAGCCACGCATTTTCCACAATTGAAATACGGAATAAACGTAACTTTATCTCCCGGTTTAAAACCCGCAGCATTTCCTTTTACATATTCTGCAGCCAATTCGTGACCTAAAATTCTTGGATATTCAAAATAAGGTTGAGTTCCGCCAAAAGCGTGAATATCAGTTCCGCAGATTCCGATTCTTTTAATTTTCAATAAAACTTCTCCCTCTTTTGGTTCTGGAATACTGGTTTCTTTTAATAGAAATTCCTGAGGTTTTTCGCAAACAATATATTTCATTTTATACTTTCTTAATTTTTATTTTTGATATGCTACAGCTTTCTGTTTGCTTGTTCCTAAACCTTCAATTCCCAATTCAACAACATCGCCAGCTTTAATATAAATCGGATCTGGTTTAATTCCTAAGCCAACTCCCGGAGGCGTTCCTGTACTAATAATATCACCCGGAAGTAAAGTCATAAACTGACTTAAATAATGTACCAAATAAGGAATTTTGAAAACTAAATTTAAGGTATTGCTGTCTTGGTATTTTTTACCGTTTACCGTCAACCACATTTTTAAATTGTCAACATCAGCGATTTCATCTTTTGTAGCCAAAAATGGTCCAAGAGGCGCAAAAGTGTCGCTTCCTTTTCCTTTTGCCCATTGACCGCCACGCTCTAATTGAAAAGCTCTCTCGCTATAATCATTTAATAAGGCATAGCCAGCAACATAATCTAAAGCTTCTGCTTCTTCAACATAACTTGCTTTTTTTCCTACTATAAAAGCCAATTCTACTTCCCAGTCTGTTTTTTCGCTATTTTTTGGAATAATCAAATCGTCGTCTGGACCACACAAAGAAGTTGTCGATTTGAAGAAAATAATTGGTTCTGTTGGAATTGGAGCATTGGTTTCTTTACAGTGATCGATATAATTTAATCCAATACAGATAATTTTTGAAGGTCTTGCTACTGGCGAACCCAAACGTACAGAAGCATCAACTTCTGGCAAAGACGGATTGTTTTCTAGTGCTTTTTGTAATTTTTCTAATCCGTTCTCTTCAAAGAAACTTTCGTTAAAATCGGTTACAATCGAAGAAACATCATATCTCTTTTCTCCAATTAAAACTCCAGGTTTCTCTTTTCCGATTTCTCCAAAACGTATTAATTTCATAATCGTATATTTTTAATTGTTAGTTTATTATTTCTGATGAAAGGTATCCATCAATCGCATAATCATCTTAGAAATTCTACTTATTATTCATTCAAAATCCTTTATAAAAGCAAAGCATAATTAATAAATGTAAAAAATACAATTACAAAAATACTTTTTAAAAATTAATATCCGAGATATATTTCATTTTCCTATTCTTAAAATAACTAAACTTTAAATTTTTATAACATTTTTTAGACTGTTTGTAAAAATTATATCACTAATTCTCCTATTATGCAAAAAGATTCTTTAATAAATAAAGGATTTCTTGTGCATTTAAATCTTATTTCTACTTTTGTAATTGTATTTTTTACATTTATTATTTCAAACGATTTCACTACCCAAAATTCCTATATAAAAATGATAAAATTAAAAGGCATAACTTGGAATCATACAAGAGGTTTACTACCAATGGTTGCCACATCACAGCGTTTTACAGAACTACATCCTGATGTTGAAATTTCTTGGGAGAAAAGAAGCTTACAAGAATTTGCAGATGCTTCTATTGAAGATTTAGCCAAAAGATTTGATTTATTGGTAATCGATCATCCTTGGACAGGTTTTGGAGCGCAAACCAAAGCGATTCTTCCGTTATCTGATTATTTATCAAACGAATATATTAAAGATCAAGAAATCAACACCGTTGGAAAATCATACGGAAGTTATGTTTTTCACGACAAATTATGGGCGCTACCAATTGACGCTGCAACTCCGGTTGCCTCTGCCCGCTTGGATCTTTTAGAGAAAAACAGTTTGGAAGTTCCTAAAACTTATGATGATTTATTGACTTTAGCGAAAAAAGGTTTAGTTGCCTTTGCCGGAATTCCAGTAGATGTTTTAATGAGCTTTTATATGTTTTGCTGCAGTTTGGGCGAAGCTCCTTTTCTTTCTGAAGAAAAAGTGATATCTGAAACAACAGGAATCAAAGCGCTTCAAATGTTTAGAGAATTAGCACAATTAATTGATCCAGCTAACTTTAACCGTAATCCAATTCAGGTTTATGAAGCGATGGTCAATTCAGACGAAATTGCGTATTGCCCGTTTGCTTATGGTTATTCTAACTATTCTCGCATTGGCTACAGCCAAAACCTTTTACATTTTTACGATTTAGTAAAATTGAATGATAATCCAATGATTTCTTCTTTGGGAGGAACTGGATTAGCGGTTTCTTCATTCAGCGAACATATTGATACAGCCATAAAATATGCAGGATTTACGTGTTCACCACAAGTTCAGCAGAATATTTATACCGATAATGGCGGTCAGCCGGGTCATTTGCAAGCTTGGAAAAGCGAAAGAATCAATAGCGTAACGCACGATTATTTCAAAAATACCTTACCAGCTTTAGAACGTGCTTTCCTTCGCCCAAGATATTATGGTCACATGTATTTCCAAGATCATGCTGGAGATGTGGTTCGTAATTATTTGATGAATGGCGGAGACGAACTAAAAGTGTTGGAAGAAATGAATTCCCTTTACGCGGAATCTCTAAAAATTCAGACCGTATGAGACCTTTAGAAGGATTAATTGTTCTGGAATTCTGCCAGTTTTTAGCAGGTCCTTCAGCTGGTTTAAAGTTGGCCGATTTGGGCGCACGCGTCATCAAAATCGAGCGTCCTGTAAAAGGTGAAGCCTGCAGACAATTGAGCATTAAAGATTTATTTGTAGACGATAGCAGTTTACTTTTTCATACGATTAATAGAAACAAAGAATCTTTTGCAGCCGATTTGAAAAATCCTGACGATTTGGTTTTAATTAAAAAACTAATCGAAAAGGCTGATATTATGACGCATAATTTCAGACCTGGAGTGATGGAAAAAATCGGTTTAGATTTTGAAAATACGCTTTCTATAAATCCACAGATTATTTACGGAACCATTACAGGTTACGGAAACGAAGGTCCTTGGGCAAAAAAACCGGGACAAGATTTATTGTTACAATCGCTTTCCGGATTAAGCTGGCTGAGCGGACGCAAAAGTCAAGGCCCAGTTCCTTTTGGCTTGGCTGTAGCCGATTTAATGTGCGGGAATCATTTTGTACAAGGAATTTTAGCAGCACTTTTAAAAAGAGCTAAAACCAAAAAAGGAGTTTTGGTAGAAGTTAGTCTGCTGGAATCTATTTTGGATGTGCAGTTTGAAGCCATTACTTCTTTCTTAAATGACGGCGGTCAATTGCCTGAACGTGGTGATATTAAAGGAAGTGCACATGCTTTTTTAAGTGCGCCTTATGGAGTTTACCAAACACAAGACGGCTTTTTATCGCTGGCAATGGGCGATTTACTTTTTATTGGAAAAACGCTAGGTTTAGATTTAAGTGCTTTTGCAGATAAACATCTTTGGTTTGAAAAAAGAGATGAAATCAGAACGATTTTGAGCGAAAGAATTCAAACCCAAACTTCTGATTATTGGATTGAAATCTTGCAGAAAGAAGGTATTTGGTGCGGAAAAGTTTTCAATTATGAAGAATTAGACAATCAACCTTTTGTAACTAAATTACAACTAAAACAAACCGTAAAAAATACCGAAGGCGAAACTTTGGTAACAACCAGAAGTCCAATACAATTGGATGGCGAGATTTTATTAAGTGAAAAAGCAGCGCCAAAAGTAGGTCAGGACAATTCAGCAATACACAAAGAATTCATTCGTTGAATCGATTAAACAAATAAACGATTCAACGAATAAACAACAAAAACGGTTAAACAAAAAATGAAACCATTAGAAGATTATTTAATTGTAGATTTCAGTCAGTTTCTTTCGGGTCCGTCGGCGAGTTTGCGTTTGGCAGATTTGGGAGCGCGTGTTATAAAAATTGAAAAACCGGGAACGGGAGATATCTGCCGAACATTATATACTTCTGATTTGATTATGAACGGCGAATCGTCTGTTTTTCATACCATTAACAGAAACAAAGAATCTTTTGCAATTGATTTTAAACAGCCTGAAGAACTTCAAAAACTAAAAAAATTATTAGCGAAGGCTGATGTTGTTATGCATAATTTCAGACCTGGAGTTATGGAACGCATTGGTTTGAGTTATGAAGAAGTTAAAAACATTAATCCGAATGTGATTTATGGGTCAATTTCTGGTTTTGGAGAACATCCAGATTTGAAAGATTTACCGGGACAAGATTTGCTTTTACAGTCTTTAACCGCTTTAACTTGGTTAAGCGGTAATCAGGAAGATGGCCCAGTTCCTATGGGATTGTCGATTGTTGATATGCTTGCGGGAGCTCATTTAGCACAAGGAATCTTAGCCGCTTTATACCGAAAAGCAACGCATAATATCGGCGCACAAATTCAAGTCAGTATGTTGGAATCCGCGTTTGATTTTCAGTTTGAAACTATTACGACTTATTTTAATGACGGAGGCGAATTGCCTGTTCGAACTAAAACTAATAATGCACACGCTTATTTGGGTGCTCCATACGGAATTTACAAAACCAAAAACGGCTATTTAGCATTGGCAATGGGATCGATTCCTGTTTTGGCTTCTTTGCTAAAATGCGATGCTTTATTGGCTTTCCCTGAAAATAAATTTACGCTTAGAGACGAAATCAAAAATATTCTTGCCGATCATCTGCAAACGCAGGAAACACAGTTTTGGTTAGATATTTTAGAACCCGCAGACATTTGGTGCGCAGGAGTTTTAAACTATCAGCAGTTATTTGCAGAAGATGGATTTAAGGTTTTGAATTTTACACAGCAAGTCGAAATGTTGGATGGATATACGTATAAAACAACACGCTGTCCTATAAAAATTGACGGCGAATATCTGACTTCTGGAAAAGGTTCGCCGAAACTAGGTCAGGACAACGAGAAAATTATTAAAGAATTTATAGACTGCTGATGGAAAAAATTAGAATCGCCGTTCGAAAATTCGATCCTTTCGAAAGTACACTTCGAAAATTATGGGATGCATTTTCACTTCAAAACAATATAAAAATTGAAGCAGAAATGGTTGCCTTAGAACTTCATGATTTGTATGAAACTACTATATCAGAAAAGGGTTTAAAAGAAGGAAAATGGGATATTGCTCATATCAATACCGATTGGATTTTTGATGCTGTAAACGAAAATGCGGTTCTTAATTTATTTCCATTAATTGGCGAAAATCCGCCAGAAAATTATCCTTTCGGATGGCATAAATCACTTTTGCATTTGCAGAAACTAAGTAATGGCATTTTCGGACTTCCTTTTCACGACGGTCCAGAATGTTTGATTTACCGAAAAGATTTATTCGAAAACGAAACGGAGAAAGAGAATTTTAAAAAACAGTTTGGTTACGAACTTTCAACACCAAAAACTTGGCAGGAATTCGCAGAAATAGCAACATTTTTTAATCGTCCCGAGCAAAATTTATACGGTGCTGTTTTTGCCAATTATCCAGACGGACATAATATGGTTTTTGACTTCTGCCTGCAATTATGGACGCGTGGCGGTTCTTTATTAAACAACAAAAATCAGATTGACATTCATAACGAAGCAGCAATAAAAGCATTGGATTTTTATCGAAAAATGGTCAATGACAAAAATGCGGTTCATCCAAAATCGAGAGAATTTGGTTCGGTTGAAGCAGGTTTGGCTTTCGCCGAAGGGCAAGCAGCAATGGCCATCAACTGGTTCGGATTTGCTTCTATGGCAGAAGTAATTGAAGAATCGAAAGTAAAAGGAAAAATCGATATTACTTCTCTCCCATCCGATCCAGGCCACAAAACCGCTTCTTTGAATGTATATTGGTTGTATACCATTGGTTCCGGAAGCAAACACCAAAAACTAGCTTATGATTTTTTACGTTTTGCAACAACGCCAGAAAGTGATAAATTATTAACTACTGAAGGCGGTATTGGTTGCCGAAAATCGACTTGGAAAGATGAAGAAATCAATACATTAATTCCGTTTTATCATAAACTGGAAATGCTTCATGAAAATGCATTAACACTGCCTCAAACGCCAATCTGGCCAAAAGTAGCCGAACTTATTGATGGCGCTGTTTTAAAAGCCATTGAAACTGATATTTCGTCTGAAATACTTTTAGAAGAAACTCAGAAAAAAATTAGAGAATTAAGTCACGGAACAACATTACACAGCTCTGTCAAAAATTAAACTTGGCAGACTTAATTTCAAAATATAGAACAAATGAATATTCCCTATAAACCCTTACTTCCCCAAACAGAGCAGCCCATTGTGATTATTGGAGCGAGCGGTATTGTAAAAGATGCCCATCTTCCTGCTTACGAAATGGCTGGTTTTAAAGTTTTTGGTATTACCAACAGAACCATTTCAAAAGCATACGATTTACAGAAACAATTCAAAATCGATCATGTTTTTGAAAATGTCGCCGATGCGGTTAAAAATGCGCCATCGAACGCTGTTTACGATATCACCGTTTTACCTGATCAATACATTGAAATTCTAGAACAATTGCCTGACGGCGCTGCGGTTTTGATTCAGAAACCAATGGGAAATGATTTGGCTCAGGCACGCGAGATTGTAGCGGTTTGCGAAAGAAAAAATCTAGTTGCTGCAATCAATTTCCAATTGCGTTTTGCTTCTTTTGTAAGCGCAGCCAGATATTTAATCGATCAGGGCATTATCGGCGAGTTATACGATTTAGAATTTAAAGTTACCGTAAATACGCCTTGGGAATTGTTTCCTTTAATAAAAGAACATCCAAGATTGGAGATTCTTTTCCATAGTGTGCATTATATTGACTGTATTCGTTCTTTTCTGGGAAATCCGAAAAGTGTAATGGCAAAAACGGCTAAACATCCGCTTAAAAAATTATCTTCAAGCCGATCTACAATTATCTTAGATTATGGCGAAGATAAACATGTTGTGATCAATACAAATCACGATCATCATTTTGGTCCAAAACACGAAGAAAGCTACATCAAATGGGAAGGAACAAAAGGCGCTGTTAAAGCAAAAATGGGATTGTTAATGAACTATCCTGACGGTCTTCCTGACGTTTTTGAGTATGCATTGCCAAAAAAAGATAATGAAAATGAATATGAATGGACAGAAGTAAAATTGGAAGGTTCTTGGTTTCCAGAAGCTTTTATTGGTGCAATGTCTAATCTAATGCGTTACAAAGAAGGTTCTGACTCAACATTGTCTGCAAGTGTCCAAGATGTTTTGGGGACGATGAAAGTTGTAGAAGCTTGTTATGAAAGTAACAAAAACGGCGGAATTTCTTTTCAATAAGTGTAATTAAAACACTATATTTCAAAACCGAAAAACAAAATTTAAGTCCTCTTCAAAATAAACGCGATGTTGAGCTGACGAATAAAAAGAATAAATTATGTATTTTAAATCGACTTTTTTCGAAGATTATCAAATCGACGACAAACGAATAACTTTAGGCAGAACCATTACAGAAACCGATTTTGTGGTTCATGCTGGACACACAGGAGATTTCTTCCCTCATCACATGGACGAAGAATGGTGCAAAACTCAGCCATTCGGACAGAGAATTGCGCACGGAACCATGGTTTTTGCGATTGGAATCGGATTAACAGCTTCTGAAATAAATCCGGAAGCTTTTTCTAGAGGATATGACAAAATGCGTTTTGTAAAACCTGTTCATATTGGTGACACTATTCATTCTGAAGTTACGATTTCTGAAAAAGGCGAAGCCAAAAATCCTGAAATGGGAGCTGTTACAGAACATGTGGAAATTATTAACCAAAGAGGTGAAGTAGTTCTTGTTTGCGATCACCTTTTATTTGTGAAAAGAAAATCTTAAATATTAGCTTTATAACAATCTCGCAAAGTCGCAAAGACGCAGAGTTAAAAGTAAAGTAATTTGAAAGACTTTGCGATTCTGCGACTTTGCGAGAACCACTAAAAAACAACTTAAAACTATCACACGAATGCAAATTACAAACCAAGCCGGCGATCTACATGAAGTGCCAACAGAAGGAGGAAATCAAAAGCAATATCTTTTGCCTTTTATCCTCGTTACATGCCTATTTTTTCTGTGGGGAATGGCCCACAACTTAGATTCAGTTTTAATTCCGCATTTGAAAAAAGCGTGCGAATTAAACAATCGCCAGTCTACTCTAATTGATACTTCTGTATTCTTTGCTTACTTCATTATGGCGATTCCTGCGGGAATGCTGATTAAAAGATTTGGTTATAAAAACAGTATCATTACTGGATTATTAGTTTTTGCAACGGGAGCATTTTTGTTTGTTCCAGCAGCTAATACTAGAACTTACGAATTGTTCTTATTTGCCCTTTTTGTAATTGGATGCGGTTTAACGATTTTAGAAACCAGTGCAAACCCATACGCAGCGATTTTAGGACCTTCAGAATCTTCTTCCAAGAGATTAAATTTAGCGGCTTCTTTTAACGGATTAGCTGCCATGGTTGCTCCTATTGTGGGTTCGCTATTTATCTTATCTGGAACAAATCATACAAAAGAACAAATGGCAGCAATGCCTGAGGCTGAAAAAGCGGCTTACTTATTGGGCGAAGCGGCTTCTGTAAAAATGCCTTATATTGTTTTGGGAAGCATCTTAGTTTTGGTTGCTGTTATATTTTATTTCGTACAATTGCCTTCAATGAAAGCAACTCATGCAGAAGCTGAAATTAAACCTGGATTTTTCTCTGTTTTAAAATTCAGACATTTAAGCTGGGGTGTTGTAGCTCAATTTTTTTATGTGGGTGCGCAGGTTTGTATTACGAGTTTCTTTATCAGAATTGCACAGCAAGGTGCTGGATTAGACGAAAAAACGGCTGGATATTATTTAGGAATCTATGGTTTCCTTTTTATGGCAGGGCGTTTTATTGGAACTTTCTTTTTACGTTTTGTAAAAGATTATGTTTTATTGTCAATCTATTGCGTAATGAGTGTTTTATTGTGCTTAGTTGCAATTTACGGTTCTGGAATTGTGGTTATTTATGCTCTTGGAGGAATCGGATTTTTTATGTCAATTATGTTTCCAACTATTTTCTCTTTAGGAATTAAAGGTTTAAAATCAAATACAGAAACGGGTTCTTCTTGGTTGGTAATGTCAATTGTTGGTGGTGCTATTATTCCGTACGGAATGGGAACTTTAATCGATATGAATCACGATGATATTCAGTCTGGATATATTATTCCATTGGTTTGCTTCTTGATCATTCTTTCTTTTGGGGCTTTTGGCCATAAGGTGAAAGCTGTTTCTGAATAGTTTTTTTTACCACTCCCGATAGCTATCGGGATATAGGATTAAAAAGGATTTTTTTTTTAGCCGCTAATTGCACGAATTAACACGAATTTTTATTTTTAAAATATCAATTGCCTCCAGCTAAAGCTGGAGGTTTTTTTATTTAATGTAAATAAAACACACATCCAAAAAACTCCAGAGGAGCGACATATTTATAGCACTGGAGAAGCGATACAATATCATCACAATACGTTTCCCGCGGTTGAAACCGCGGGCTATGTTTGAAATATATAAACGATATATTTTATATTTACTCATGGTATAAAATCAAAAACGCCTCCAAATTGGAGGCGTCTTCTTTTAGTCATGTTTATTAATGGTGTTTGCCATTACCGTGATCGTGGTTCTTGTCTGACTTATTTCCTTTGTTTCCTTTATCGTTTCCGTAATGATTTCCGTTGTTGCCTTTTGGTTTTTCTCCTCTATTTTTTTGAGGTTTTCCGTGGTAACCTTTCGGATATTCGGCTCTATGTTTTGTGTGATAGTAATAAGGAGAATCTCCTCTATAATCGGTCAAAACTACTTTGTATCCTGAATACAAATCATAACTTCTATATCTTGACGGAAGTCTTTTTTCACGTATCCATTTTCCGCTGTTGTCGTAAATAAATACGCTTTGATTTACATCATAATATACATCGATGTCTGGCAAATAATAGTATCTGCTGTTGTCGTAACCTTGTGGTCCCCAATTTGGAGGTGTACCAATATTTACATTTACTGATACCTGAGCTTGAGCAAAAAATGCACTCATAAAAAGCACTGAGGCGAATATAAACTTTTTCATTTCTTTAGAATTTAAATGTTAATCTTGTTAGATATTAATCGAAAGTAATGCCAAAGATTTACGATTCAAGCATTCATTATACAAAATCATCAAACTAATCGACGGAGAGCGTTTTTTAAACGACGTACTTTTCAAAAAACCGTCTCATGTTTTGAGACGGTTTTTATCATTATAAACAATTATTTCCAACCACCACCCAACGCTCTGTACAAATTAATAACAGCTTGTAATTTTTGCAGGTTATCATTAACTCCGTTCAATTGTGCTGCTAAAAGATTTTGTTGAGATGTTAATACATCTGTATAGTTAGTTGCCGAACTGTATTCTAAAAGTTCTTGTGTAAAGTCTACTGCTTTTTCTAAAGCTGCAATTTGTTTCGCTCTAGAATCTTCTTTTTCAACAGCCATTTGGTACGCATACAAAGCATTTGAAACTTCCTGACCAGCTACTAAAAGACTTTGTTGGAAATTGTTGTATGCTTGCAATTGTTGTGACTGCGCTGTAGTCAACCTCATTTTATTTAAACCATGATTAAATAAAGGCTGCGTTAATCCTCCGATGATCGAATAAAAAATAGAATGGCTGAAGAAGTCATTCAATTCTAAATTTGAAAATCCTGTACTTGCTGTAAGCGTCAAACTTGGATAAAAATAAGTTTTAGCCAAATTAGTCGACTCAAAAGCGACTCTGAAATTAAATTCCGCTTGACGGACATCAGGACGATTATTCAATAACTGTGCTGGCATTCCGATTGCGATTTGTTCAGGAATAATCTGTGTTCCTAGAACTCCTCTATCAATTGGTCCAGGCCCTTGTCCAAGTAAAATATTTAAAGCATTTTCGGTTTCACGAATACTTTGTTTCAAGTCCGGAATTAAAACTTCGGCCGCATGCTGATTAGCCTCACTCTGAACAACAGCTGCACCAGTTACAATTGCTCCTTCTTTTAAAGCTTTAATGGTTGCAACGTTTTCGATACGGCTTTTTAAGGTTTCTTCCGTAATTTTTAACGATTCATCATACGATAATAACAAGAAGTAATTATTAGCAATATCAGCAATTAATTGCGTCTGAACGGCTTGTTTTGCAGCATCTGAAGCTAAATAAGTTGCTAGAGCCGCTCTTTTAGAACTGCTTAATTTTCCCCAAACATCAATTTCCCAAGAACTGCTTACGCCTAATTTGTAAGTAGTTGTTAAGGTATTAATATTGATTCCTGCCGGAAAGTTTAATCCTGCCTGAGATTGCTTGTTATGCGTTACATTGGCGTCCAACTGCAAACTTGGGTAATAAGCCAATTTACTCTGACGCAAAGAAGCTCTTGCCTGAACAATATTCTCAATTGCATTTTTCAGATTCAAGTTTTGTTCTAAACCTTTCTGAATTAATGCATTTAATTTTTCATCTTTAAAAACAGTATTCCAAGGCATGTCTGCAATTGTAGTCGAATCGGTTGTAGACTGATCACGATATAATTGATCTGTTTTTAAAGTTGTGGGACGTTCGTATTTCTTGGTAACAGAGCACGCACTAATGAGTGCGGCTGTTATTACCAGTAAAATATATTTATTAGAACTATTCGTCATTTTTGTTGTAATTAAAATTTACTCTTTGTGAGCTTCTATTAAATGAATTTCGTCTTCATCGTCATCGTCATCATCATAACCATCTTTCGCTGGACCACTTATTCTTTCTTGTAAAGTCTGGAAAATGATAAACAGAACCGGAATAACAAATACTCCTAGAATGGTTCCGATTAACATACCTCCAACGGCACCAGTACCAATAGATTTATTACCAACAGCACCTGCGCCTTTGGCAAACATCAACGGAACTAATCCTAAAATAAAGGCAAACGAAGTCATCAGAATTGGACGTAAACGCGCTACTGCTCCTTCAATAGCAGCTTGTACAATTGGAAGTCCTTTTCTTCTTCTATCCAAAGCAAATTCGACAATCAAGATACCGTTCTTCGCCAGAAGTCCGATAAGCATGATTAAGGAAATCTGCAGGTAAATGTTACTATTTAATTTAAAAATAATCGAGAATAAATACGCTCCTGCTAATCCAAACGGAATTGATAATAATACCGCAAATGGCAAAATGTAACTTTCGTATTGTGCACTCAGTAGGAAATAAACGAAAACCAAACATAAAAGGAAAATGAAAATCGTTTCACTTCCTGAAGCTAATTCCTCACGCGTTAAACCTGAAAATTCATATCCATAACCTGCAGGAAGATTTTCTGCAGCCACTTCCTGAATTGCTTTAATTGCATCTCCAGAACTATAACCTGGTTTTGGTGCTCCTGTAATCGAAATTGACGTAAACAAGTTAAATCTTGAAATAGATTCTGGTCCAAAAACTCTGGTCATTTTTACAAACTCAGTAATTGGCGCCATATTTCCTGCGCTGTTTCGAACGAAAATTTTATTCAATCCTTCTGTATTAGCTCTAAATTCTGGAGCTGCTTGAACCATTACACGGTATTGTTTTCCGAATTTGTTGAAATTCGAAGCATACAATCCTCCGTAATATCCTTGCATGGTAGATAAAATCGTATTTACAGAAACTCCTGCGTCTTTCGCTTTCGCTAAATTAATATCCATCATATACTGAGGGAAACCAGGGTTAAATGGCGTTGTCGCATATTGAATTTCTGGACGCTCAGATAATTTTGCTAAGAATTCATTATTAACTTTATAAAACTCGGAAGTCGTATGCCCTCCTTTATCCTGCAATTGGAATTCGAATCCACCACTTTGTCCAAAACCTTGGATAGTCGGAGGCGAAATAAAGAAAATACTTGCTTCACGAATACCACTTGTTTTTGCAAAAAGCTGTCCAATTACATCATCAACACTTAAATCACGCTGATCCCAAGGATATAGTTTCACAATTACCATACTGTACGCACTACCCGCTCCTGCCGTAAAGTTCTGTCCGACAATACGAAGTGTATTTTTAACTCCTGGAATTGTTTTAGCAATACTATCTACTCTTTTAGCAATAATATCCGAACGTTCCATAGAAGCTGATGGCGGCAAACTAATATTAGCAAATACAGTTCCTTGATCCTCTGAAGGAACGAAAGCAGATGGCGTAGTTTTCATCATATAAACTAACGCAACACCAGCAATTACAATTGAAGCCAATGCAATCCATTTTTTCGCAGAAAGGAAACTTACAGAACGTTTGTATCGCGCCGTAACATTGTCGAATGCCACGTTAAATGAAGTATAAAAACGCTGTAAATAACTTTTATGTTTGTGATCATCAGCATGTGGTTTCAATAAAAGCGCACATAGAGCCGGACTCAAAGTCAAGGCATTTACTGCCGAAAGAATAATCGCAACGGCTAGTGTAATACCAAACTGTTTGTAGAATACCCCTGTTGATCCGTTAATAAAAGTTACTGGAATAAATACCGCAGCCATTACCAAAGTAATCGAAATAATCGCTCCCGAAATCTCGTCCATCGCGTGAATAGTCGCTTTTTTAGCCGACTTATATCCGTGGTCGAGTTTGGCGTGAACGGCCTCGACGACGACAATCGCATCATCGACCACAATACCAATGGCGAGTACCATTGCAAAAAGCGTCAATAAGTTAATCGTAAATCCGAATAAATTCAGGAAGAAGAATGTACCCACAATCGCAACCGGAACCGCAATTGCCGGAATTAACGTAGATCTAAAATCCTGAAGGAAAATAAATACTACGATGAAAACCAATATAAAGGCTTCAACCAATGTGTGAATTACTTTTTCGATAGAAGCATCCAAGTTCTCGTTAACGTCCACCATAATAGTGTACTTCATTCCTTTTGGGAAACTTTTTGCTGCTTCTTCAATCAATTTTTTAGAATTGATAATTACATCACGAGCATTAGATCCAGGCGTCTGGCTAATCGCCATTGCTGCCGATTCTACTCCGTTTGTTTTAATCGTTGACGAATAACTTAAAGATCCCAATTCAACTTTAGCTACATCTTTAAGTCTAAGCATCTGTCCATTTCCAACAGATTTTATAACAATGTCCCCAAATTCCTGAGCACTTGTTAGACGTCCTTTGTATTTAATTACATATTGAAATGCCTGATTTCCGTTTTCACCAAATTTACCTGGTGCTGCTTCGATATTTTGTTCTGCTAAAGCTGCCGAAATATCACTTGGAATCAGTTTATACTGCTGCATTACGTCTGGTTTTAGCCAGATTCTCATCGAGTAATCTTTGGCACCAAAAACGGTTACATCTCCTACCCCAACTACACGCTGAATTTGTGGTACAAGGTTAATCTTTGCATAGTTTTGAAGAAACGTCTGATCGTAAGCTTTATCATCACTGTATAAAGAGAAAATCAACAAATTACTACTCTGACTTTTGGTTACTGTAACCCCAGCCTGAGTTACCTCTACTGGCAATAAACTTGTTGCTCTAGAAACCCTGTTCTGAACGTTTACCGCTGCTAAATCAGGATTTGTTCCTACTTTAAAGAAAACTTTGATTGAAGCATTTCCGTCATTTGTTGCTGTAGAAGTCATGTAAGTCATGTTTTCTACACCATTGATCTGCTCTTCAAGCGGAATCACGATACTTTTAAGTACCACATCTGCATTGGCTCCAGTATAACTTGCCGCAACGTTTACCGTTGGCGGTGCGATATCCGGATATTGGGAAATCGGTAACTCAATTAGGCCTAAAACACCTAAGATGACGATAATAACAGATATTACCGTCGAGAGTACGGGTCTTTGTATAAATTTTTTAAACATTTTTTTTATTTTAAATCGGCGTAAACTGCTTCTTGGCTTTGATTATTAGGTTTAATTTCAGTTCCTTCTTTCAATGAAGCTACTCCTTCTAATACGATTTCATCTCCAGCTTTTAAACCGCTTGTTACCACATAATAGTTTCCTGCTGAGTTGTCCAACACTGTGATATTAGCATTTGTAGTCTTTTTATCTTTTCCTACAACAACTGCAAACATTTTATCTTGTAATTCGAAAGTGGCGCTTTGAGGAATTATAATGGCGTCTTTAACGTAGTTCGGAATTTGCACTGTAGTACTGCTTCCGCTTCTGATAATTCCTTTTGGATTTGGGAAACGAGCTCTAAAATTTACAGTACCTGTTTCTGTATTAATTAATCCGTTTACGGTTTCTATTTTTCCTTTTTGATCATAAGTCGAACCATCAGAAAGTACTAAAGAAACATCTGGCATGCTTTTTATTTTTTGGTTTAATGAACCTCCTGCATCTTTAGTAAAATTTAGCAGTACTTTTTCATTCATTGCAAAATAAGCGTATACATTACCAATACTTGAAACTGTTGTTAAAGGCTCGGCTGTATTAGAACTTACTAAACTTCCTAAACGGAAAGGAATCGAACCTACAACTCCATTTACCGGACTTGTAACGGTAGTATAACCTAAATTAACTTTAGCATTTACTAAAGCTGCATTTGCTTGCGCTAAAGATGCCACAGCTGACTCATAAGTATATTGAGCCGACTCCAAATCGTATTTGCTGATAATTCCTTTTTCAACCAATGGTTTTACTTTATTCACAGCCAATTTAGCCGAACTAACTTCTGCCTGAGCACTTTTAATGCTTGCTGTCGCAGTACGAACTTGCTGCTCATATTCTGGAGCGCTAATTTTAAATAATGGCTGTCCTGCTTTGACTACAGCACCTTCATCAACAAAAATTTTATCAATATAGCCTTCAACTCTTGGGCGAATTTCTATATTTTGCTGTCCTTGGATACTAGCAGGAAAATCGCTGTTTAATGTCGCTGATTTTAGCTGTAATGTCACAGTCTTATATTCTTTAATCTGCGGCGCACCTCCGGCTTGAGCCGATTTATCATTTTTACCGCAAGAAGCGATAATAAGTGATGCTGCGAGGATGCTTAAAAATGATTGCTTAGTCATTGTGAAAAATGTGTAATTATCGATTATATGTGAACAAAAGAAATAAAATATAAGATACGAAATTTTTCAAATAGACGAACAGCAAGAGACAATCGATAAAGGTAAGATGAGAACCGATGGTTTTATTTAAAATATTAAACAAGCGTTTAATTTTTGTCTTGTCGGCTCTAAAATGCTTTTTAGAGACTCTAAATCCGATTTTAGCGATTACCCAAAAATTGTATTTGAATAAAATGTAATATTGTCCATAAATATCAAGAATTACAATGGGACCAAGCTTTTTCAGACCTTACTTATTTACCGGATTACACATACTGAGCTGGGTATTATTAGGCTTTATCATGCTGTTTTACATACCTTTAACTTGGAATGTAACGCTTCCTGATGTCTTCTGGCTCTGGCAAATGGTCTTATTGATTTTACTGATCATCATTTTTTATTCGAATGCGAAAATTATAGTTCCCCGAACCATCTTTAAAGACAATACTTCTCCTTTTCTAGTTTGGGCTTTTATTACGATTTTTGCCATGCAGGTTATTGCTTATTTTTATACTTCACAAACGGATCTTCACACCAAAATAAGTTTGATTCTAGGGTTCAAAAAATATAAGAATCCTTATTTCGACAATTACGTTTTAATGCTCAGTTTACTTGTTTTAGGAATAAGCACAAGCTGGGCTATGTTGCAATATTGGCAAAAAGCGGCTCAGCACAAACAAAAGTTAGAACAGGATAAAACAGCCGCGGAACTTGCCATGCTTAAGGCACAAATCAATCCACATTTTTTCTTTAACTCGCTTAATAGCATTTATTCACTTACTTATACTGATATTGAAGATTCTAGAAATGCGCTTCACACTTTGAGCCGTATGATGCGTTATTTACTTTACAGCACAGAAGAAAAAACAACGTTGCTGAAAGAAGCTGAATTTATGAGAGATTTCATTGCATTAATGAAACTTCGTGCCAACAGTAAATTGACTATTACAACAGATATTCCCGAAAAAATACATGATTATCCAATTGTTCCGATGTTATTACTACCTTTAGTAGAAAATGCTTTTAAACATGGTGTTCATGCCACCGATAAAAGTGAAATTTACATTAAGCTTACGCAAAATGGAAGCGAGCTCGAATTTGAAGTCGAAAATACTTATTTTGAAAAAACAGCAGTTTCTGATGTAGGCGGAATTGGCTTGACCAACACCAAAAGAAGACTGCAATTGATTTATCCGAATCAGCATTTTATTTCTTTTGGAGTTACCGACCACGGAACATATAAAATTAAATTGAAGATAAATTTAGAGCAATGACAGTAATAAAATGTATAGCAGTAGATGACGAACCATTGGCTTTAAGACTGGTAGAAACCTTCATAGAGCAGACTCCGTTTTTAGAATTAATTTCTACTTGCGACAATGCTGTCGATGCAATGGGACTTATCAGGGAAACAAAACCAGATCTTGTTTTTTTAGATATTAATATGCCTAATTTAAGCGGAATGGAATTGGCAAGATTAATACAAGATCAGCCCGGACCTTTGCCAAAAATCATTTTTACTACGGCTTACAATCATTATGCAATTGAAGGTTACAAAGTAAATGCTGTAGATTATCTTTTAAAACCTTTTAGTTACGAAGAATTCCTGCGTGCTTCAAGCAAAGTTTTACAATTAGCCGAAGAAGCCAATAATACATTTACTACTATTACCGCAGATGACGAATTTATCTTCTTGAAGGTAGAATATCAATGGGTAAGAATTTCACTAAAAGACATCACCTATATTGAAAGTCTGAAAGATTATGTAAAAGTGCATCTTGAAGATTCGCAGAAAGCTTTAATGTCTCTGATTTCGCTTAAAGCATTAGAAGAAAAACTGCCTTCCTCAAAATTCATGCGTGTACATCGTTCTTTCATTGTCTCATTAGATAAAATAAGCGCCATTAGTAAAAACTCCATTTTTATTGATAAAATAGAAATAACGGTTGGCGAACAATATAAAGAAGCCTTTAAGACATTAGTCGATAAATGGCTGAAATAAATTTAGAATAAGAATTACAAAATCATGGAAAAAAGATCAAACAAATATTACTTGACATTAAGCCTTAAGGAATATGCAAATGGTGAAACCGAACCAGCAAAAGAACTCGGAATAGAATTTGACAATCACGATGAAATCTTTGGAATTATAGAACGCATCAAAGAAAAAAACATTTTTCCCGACGATTCACAAGCTGTTCAGTTTGCTTTAGGATTAAAATTATTCAGCGAAATCAAAATAAAAAACCGCAAAAACCCTCTTTTTGACGAACTAAATGAAGTTTTTCCAGTCTTCATGAAAAAATTAAAAAGCCTTTAAAAATACCTTTAAAGGCAAGACCTCAGCTTAATACTTCTTGAATTTTAGAACGTTAAATTTCTGCTAAGAAAAGAATAAACCCTTGTTTTGTGGCAATATTTTGCAACAATTTTTCGTTCCAATAAGGCATGTCCCACTAAATGCTTTCCGAAAGAAGTTTAATTTCTGTTTTTTGAAATTCATCCGCTTCATAAAAAATGGCATGAGCATTTAGGCATTCTTAATTGAAAATAAAACGGAGAATTCGTTCGAAATTAACCATTTCGATTTTTAATGAATCTCTATTCTTTCTAGAAATGTTCGGTAATGCAAAAAATGATTTTTAACCACCAAAATGAAAGCATTATGATAATTCGAAAAAGTATATTTCTTCTTGCTGGAATTCTAGCGTTGAGCAGCTGTTCTAACAATGACAAAGATGACAACACCAATGTCGGACCAACAGGACCTCCTGTAGAAACTGGAACTGCAAACACTACTTATAAACCAGCATTTTCTGGACAAACACGAGCCGGAAGCATTCAAACGACCACCGAAATTGAATCTAAAGTAATCACCAACGGTTTAAGCGCTCCTTGGGGCGTTGCCTATCTTCCTGACGGACGCCTTTTGGTAACTGAAAAAGCCGGAAAAATTAAAATCGTAACCCAAGCAGGCGTTATCAGTAATGCTTTAACAGGTGTTCCTGCTGTTAATCCTGATAGTCAAGGTGGTTTACTTGGAATTTGCCTTGACCCTGCATTTATCACAAACCGAATGATTTACTGGGCTTTTTCTGAAGTTGTTGCTGGCGGGAATATTACCGCTGTCGCGAAAGGCAGAATTTCAGACGATGAAAAAGCAATAGAAAATGTAACGGTAATCTATCGTTCGAACACACCAAACGCAAGCACACTACATTACGGAGGCCGAGTTTTATTTGATAAAACAGGAAATTTATTTGTAAGCATTGGCGAAAGATCTGTATTAGAAACGCGTCCTTTAGCACAATCTGTTACCAGCAGTTTGGGCAAAGTTGTTCGCATTACAACAAGCGGACAAGCAGCGCCAGGAAATCCTTCTTTTACGCAAACGGGAGCTTTAGCAGAACTTTATAGCATTGGACACAGAAATCCGCAGGGATTGGCAATTCATCCAACTACGGGCGAATTATGGCAAAGCGAGCATGGCCCGAGAGGCGGTGACGAAATTAATAGAATTACAGGCGGAGCAAATTACGGCTGGCCAACAATTACTTACGGAATCGAATATAGTGGTACGAAAATTGGAGAAGGAATTACACAACAAACTGGAATGGAACAGCCTGTCTATTACTGGGATCCTGTAGTGTCACCAAGCGGAATGACTTTCTACGCTGGAAACCGTGTTCCAGAATGGCAAAACAATCTTTTTATTGGTGCTTTAAGCGGTATGCATATTGTGCGTTTGGCTTTTAAAGACAATAAAGTAGCTGGTGAAGAAAGATTATTGGCTGGCGAAGGCCAAAGATTTAGAGATATTACACAAGGAAAAGATGAAGCATTATACGCCGTTACCGATCAAGGAAGACTTTATAGAATAGATAAAAAGTAAACTTGTTCATTATACATGCCAAAAGAAACGCCCCAAATATGGGGCGTTTGTGTTTTATTTTTTTGTTTCAAGTTTCAAGTTTCAAGTTTCAGGTTTCAGGTTTCAGGTTTCAGGTTTCAGGTTTCAGGTTTCAGGTTTCAGGTTAAACGTAACGTAATAAAACCTGAAACTTGAAACCTGAAACAAAAAAATTAAGCTTTTGCTTTTCTTTTTACCGTACAGCCAATTTCTTTAGTTTGTGTAATTGCTGGTTTTTGACCGCTTTTTAATGATGCAATAACCTCTTCTGCATATTTTGTTTTTTGTGGATTATTTCCTTCTGGATCATTATCGATTGCTCCAACATATTCTACAACATTTCCTTTTGCAGTTTTAGAAACGATAAAGATGTGAGGCGTACGTTTTGCTCCATATTCATCAGTAATTTTTTGTCCTGGATCAAATAAATATGGGAAAGAGTATTTTTTGTCTTTTGCTAAATCTTGCATTTTTGCAAAAGTGTCAGCGTTAGAAGCTTCAGGATCGTTTGGATTGATAGCGATTACAGGATATCCTTGTGGTTTGAATTTTTTATCCAAATCGATAATTCTCTGTTCGTATCCAATTGCGTACGGACAAGTATTACACGTAAAAACTACAATATATCCTTTTGCGTCTTTAAAAGTTCCAAAAGAAACGTCTTTATTGTCCACATTTTTCAGTTTGAAATCTGGAGCCGCATCGCCCGCTTTCAATGTTACTGCATTTTGTGCGTGAGATAGAAAAGCAGAAAATGCTAACGCTAGTAATAAGATTATTTTTTTCATAATGGTTTACAGTTTTTTATATTCAGTTAATAATTGTTCATAGGTAAATTCGCTTTCAACAAATTTTCGTTTATCATTTTTAATAAAAAGCGTTGCGGGAATACTTCCAGACCAACTTGGATCTATTCTATCAATAAATTCTTGAGGATTACTTTCGTTTAATAGAAAAACTTCATTCTTTAAATTTTTCCTTTTCACAAACGGAACTACATTCGATTGCAGCTTCGATTTAAAATCTAGACTTACTAATAAAACAGCTAGCTTTTCTGATTTATATTCTGCTCCTAATTTCTCAAAATGTGGCAGTTCTTTTATACAAGGCGCACACCATGTCGCCCAAAAGTTAACGACGTAAGTACTGTCTTTCCCATTTTTGATTCTCTCATTAAGCTGATTAATATTTATCAGTTTCACATTCTGACTATAAGCCGAAACTGAAATAACACCGAATAAAAATAGATAGAAAAAAGGCTTTAACTTCATGAGAAGAATGCTTTAGAATTAATTTGTTTCCTACAAATATAAACTAATGTCAAATTAGTTTTTGTTAATAAAAGTTTAATGGATATTTTGTAGAGGTACTAAGATGCTAAGGCTCTATGATTCTAAGGTTTTTTACTTTTAGCATTCATTCTAGCTCAAATCATTTCTAGTCATGTTTTTTTGACTAATTGACTTGTGATGATATTCGTCTCAACTTTGCTACAAATTCATAAATCCGAGAGTCCCTTTTTTAAAACTACTATGAAAATACTGTCGATACTATTAATCCTGATTTGCAGTATGAGCTGCCAATCGCAAACGAATTCTAAAATGAGTGAAGATAAAACAAATCCGTTATTATGTGATCCTGTATGCGGAATGTGCGAAATGCCTACTGGCGAAAATTCAAGTATCAAAACAACAATTCGAACAGAAAATAAACCGATAAAAATAATTTACTATACCGATCCTATTTGTTCATCTTGCTGGGGAATTGAACCTCAACTTAGAAAACTAAAACTAGAATATGGCGAGTATTTCGACATTGATTACCGAATGGGTGGTTTATTGCCAGATTGGAGCTATAACAGCGGCGGAATAAGCAAACCTTCTGATGTGGCGCATCATTGGGATGAAGCTAGTTTATATTACGAAATGCCAATTGATGGAAATGTCTGGTTAGAAGATCCGTTAGATTCGTCTTATCCGTCATGTATTGCAATGAAAGCGGCACAAATGCAAAGCAAGGAAAAAGCGGTTTATTTTATGCGTATTCTTCGCGAAAAGCTTTATCTCGATAAAAAGAACATTGCAAAATGGGAAAACATAGCAGAAGCTACAATAATCGCAGGTCTAGATGTTCCGAAACTAAAAGCAGATTATGATGATGCAGAAGAACTTTTTCAAGATGACTTAAATTTAGGAAAAACTCTTGGCGTACGAGGTTTTCCAACTTTATTTTTAGTCAATGCAGAAAATAATCAATTAACTGTTTACGGCTCTAAACCTTATACAGCTTATGAAAATGCTTTGTTAGCGTTATTTCCTGAAGCAAAAAAGAAAAAGTTTGAAAATAAAAATTCATTGTCAATTTTTGAAATTTATCCAACATTGGCTCCAAAGGAATATGCTGTTATATTAGATATTTCGGTTAATGAAGCCAAAATTATTTTGGAAGAATTATTTAGCAAAGGGAAATTGAATAAGAAAGCTATAAAAAATGGCTCTTTATATATTAGAAAATAATGGATTTAATTAAAACTATAAATCTTTAAATGCAAAAAAATAAAATCCGTAAAGAAATTGCTTTACGGATTTTTCTATTCTAAAATATCTGATTCTTTATATCTCCCTCAAAATCAAATCGGCCACAACATCTATTGCTTGATCTATAATACTTTCCGGACTTCCTTTAAACTCAAATCGTTTGGCAATCTCTTTTTCAGGCAAAATAATATGTATAAAAATTGTTCCAACAGGTTTTGACTCGCTTTCGCTTCCTCCTGGAGTTGTCAATCCTGTTATCCCCACACAAATGTCTGAATTAATGTATCTATAAAAATTTTGTGCCATTAACTTGGTAACCTCAGCAGATTCGGCACTATATTGTTCAATAGTTCCCCACGGAATATGAAGCAAATCTTCTTTCATTGAAGAATGATAACATACTATTCCTCCTATTAGAATTCGTCCCGAATTAAAAACAGTCGAAAATTCATAACACATTTTTCCCGCAGACGCACTTTCTGCAAAAGCTATCGTTAAGTTCTTTTCTATCAAAGCTTGACAGCATGCGGTTACCTTATCTGATGCCATACGTTTTAGATTTAATTATAAATTAATTTCAATCTCAAATGTAGATTGTTCCGATTTAGTAAACTTACATAATTTCTTACAATATTTACATTATAAGTAACTGTTAATTATGCAACTATAATATATTTTCTTATAAGACATTGCTCGAATGTCCTTGCTAAATTTGTAAAATACATGCTTTCAAAAAAATGAAACTTATGAATACTAGCCTTCAATAAAATAAAAGCCATTAATTAAGTTGAATTAATAGAAATGTAGAATAATGATACAATTGCAGAGAAAAACAATGCATTAAAAAACATAATGCATTGTTTCTGCAAAGCACAGAAAAACGTTATCCCCAACAGAAAAGTAATGAATCTAAAAATAGTATTATGGAAAAGCAGCACAACCATGAATATGGTCAGTTTGATCCTGATTATATTGAACAAAATACTCTTGTTGATGGAACCTATTCTAACGAAGAGGAGTTTAAACAAGTTTTAAATAAACATGATAATCATGAATTTGGAGAAAGCGATCCAGATTATTATGAACAAAATACCGTGATTGATAATGACAATTATGCACGTGATGAAAATCCATATCAATATCAAGAAGAATTTATTCAAGATCCCTCGTATTCAAAAGGAGATTTTGAACCTCATGAAACTATTCGAGCAGAAAATATTCCAAATCAGGAAAGAATCATTAATGAAGATGATGCCATTACAAACGATGGCACAAAAGACGATTTAAACGATGAGTATCATCCTGATTTAGATTACGAAAACGACCTAGAAAAAGAGGAAGATTTGGATAAGGATGAAGAATTAGACGATTTTGACGCAGAACATTATCCAGAAAATCACCCGAGAGAATAGCAAAAATTATCGTAAATTGTAAAGCATTAGTTTATGGCTATAGCAGTTCAAATTGTCTGGCTTTTTGTATTAGCAATTCCGATTGCTTGTGTCAGCTGGACTGTCACACACGAAGAAATTTTTAGAGAACCGCATGAATGGTGTGTCAGACATTCAAAAAATGACAGATACATTCTGTCAAGAAAGTTCTTTTATCTCTTCACTTGTGAATATTGCTTTAGTCACTATGTCACTATCGTGTTTCTGGTTATCTGCGATTATAAACTTTTGTTAAATGACTGGAGAGGATATTTTTTGGCAGGGTTTTCTCTGGTTTTTATGGCAAATGTTTATATGAGTCTTTTTGCTCTATTACGCCAAGCTATAAAAAAGGAAAAGGTTGAAATTGAGAAAATTGAAAGTGAAACTGACACTGAAAACAGTAAAAATTAAAAAATAACAAATAAGTATAATTAAAATTAATTGGCATTATGGAGAATTTGAATTTTATAGACCCATTATTACACGGAATTAAACCTGAAAGCAAACCGTTAAATCTGTCAGTAAAACAAATGGTATGTGCTGGCGTTGGTGCTCTTTTGGCATCGGCTGTTTTAAAAAAAACGGGGCATAAAAAAGCAAGTGCTGTTGTAGGAAGTCTTGCATTACCAATTTTAGCATCGGCTTGTTATAAAAAATACAGTCAAGTATCTAAAGAGAAAATTGATGCTCAATCAAGCAGCGGTATCGAATACAATCATTAAACGTTTAAATAAACTATCATAAAAAAGAGCGCTTATTACATATAAGCGCTCTTTTTTATTTTTAAGAAGATTGGATTTAAGAAATATTCCCTTCAACCCAATTTAATGCTTTATTAAAATCAACCTTTTTATAACCACGAAACTCACCTGGAACAATATAGCTAAATCCGTTTGTGAAAGAAATGATTTCGTCTGTATCGGTAACAATAGCTGCCCTATTCCATTTTCCAAGATTTTTCAAACCAAGAAGAGCATCTTGAAGCCATGCTCCCGTTGTAAAATTTTCAATATCGGTGTCTAAAACCAGTAAAAAATTAATTTCATTTGTTTGTTTTACCAAATGCTCAACGGCTGGAGCCACTGCTGTTACAAAATCATCTTTTGTCACTTCTGCCAATGCTCTAAAGGCAACAATATTATCTGTAGTGTCGATTTGATGTATCATGATTTTTATTCTTTTTGAGTTATTTAATACTATTCATTTTCAAACATTTTAAGAATGTTCAATACACACTCAAATATACTCAATATCAATCAGATACCACTTACATTTAACTATTCGTTTATTATATTTTTTCTAGGTACTAAGGTTCTGAGATGCTAAGGTTCTAAGGTCTGATAGCGAATCTAGATACTTTGCGTTAGATGCACTGCGGTGCATCTCTACAATTCTGTGAAGACTATAAACCTAGATTATCGTATAATTTAATTACTAAAGATTTTTCGTAGAGACGCACTGCAGTGCGTCTAACGATTTGTGAAATCATACAGAAAATCAAATCGGAAATGCTTTGCGTTAGATGCACAGCAGTGCATCTCGACAATTCTAAACGGAATATCATGATGTAAAAAAAACTTTTGAACCTTACCAACCATAAATCTTAGAACCTCAGAACCTCAGTATCTTAGCACCTAAAAAAAAAGCCTGCTTTTTTTGAAACAGGCTTTTTGAAAAAAAATAAAAAATAAACTAACACACAAACTTAATTGTATCCTTGATTTTGTTTGAATTCTTTAGTCACATCGATTGTAGACTGCGGAATTGGAAAAACTCTTCTGTATGGTTCTGAAGCTGGTTTTGCGGTTCCTGGAAGATCAAATTTCCCGAAACGAATCATTTGTGGTCTTCTGTATAATTCCCAGTATAATTCGAAACCAATTTCATTATATAAAACCGTCTGATCGATTGCTGTCAAAGCTTTACCAGGTGTACTTCCGTATAAAGATTCTCTTTTTCTGCTTGTACGCAATTTGTTTAAATCTTCCATCGCTTGAGCTGTATTTCCTTTTCTGAAATAAGCCTCAGCTCTCATTGTATAAATTCCTCCCAAACGGAATAAAGGAATATCAACATTACTATTTCCGTTTCCTCCTTCTGGATCAAATTCATATTTAAAAATACGTGCTCCTTGATTAATCTCGTTCTGAGCAAAAACTGCTTGAGCTGGATTTTTAAACGTTAAAGAAGGAGTAAAATCCATTCTTGTTGTTGTGCTTTTTTCCATGTATAATGGCGAAACTTTAATACGTCCGTTAACCATTTCTAAAGAACCAGATGACAATAAGATTGGTCCGTATTGAGGGCCAAATTCAATTCCTCTATTAAAATGGAACCAAGGTAAATTAGCACTTTTCGGAACAATATCTGTTGCTGGAACACTTACATCTGTACCATCATTTTTAAACCAAGTTCCGTCAGCATATTGGTATTTCTGCTGAAATCTCGGATCATCATGATTTCCATCCCATGTTGCAAAAAATTCAGGAGTCGTACACGCCGCATTTGTTCCTCTATTGGCTGCAGAAGTTCTTTGGTTACGCTCCATACACACATAAGCAAAACTGTTAGATCCGTTTCTGATGTAATCTATCTTTTGAGAAATAGCAAAAATCAACTCTTTTCCTTTTTCATTATCTCTTGCGAAATTTTTGAAATAATCGCTTTCCAACGAATACTTTCCAGAATCAATTAATAATGAAGTATAATAAATTACACGATCCATATCATTTCCTGTACCAGTTGCCGCAGCTTCAGTAAAATTAAAGTTCGAAGATGCATTAAAACGATCTTTGAAAACTGCACGATTCAAATACATTGTTGCTAAGAATCCGTATGCCGCTTCTTTTGTAAATCTTCCGTGGTGCGTTTGCTGTGTTCCCATTTCTGCTAAATCTGGCAGTAAGGCTTCAACATCTTTTATTAATTGATCGATTTGAGTATCAGCTTTTAAAATCTGTAAAGGTGCATTCGGGTTCATCGGATCTCTATAAGGCGCTTGTCCGTATAAATCTAATGTTGTGTATAAATAATATGCTAAAAGTCCCTTTGCTTCCGCTAAAAACAATTTCTTTTCTGGAATTGAACTTTCTTCAACTGATTGAATTGCAGTTAACGAACGTGTAATTCCGTTTGTCAATTTATTCCAGTTATCAACCACAACAGCATTATCAGATTTCCATGTAAACTCGTGCATGTCTCTCCATTTTCCACCATCTCCCCAGTCACTTCCACGAGTTGGTAGGATTGCTTCGTCTGTCGTGTATTCCTGTAGCGAAAAAATACCACCGTGATCTACAAAAGTTCCGTCTCCCAAACGGTCGTAAGCTGCCGCTAAAGCTCCAGCAGGGTTTGAAGCATTTTCTCCTAAAACCTCATCCAGAACAACTTCATCTAGGTTAGTACAGCTTGCAAAAAGCCATATAAAAGAAAATATCGCTAATGTTTTTATATTAAAAATTGTATTTGTCTTCATAATAATTATAGTTTTAAAGTTGCTCCAAAACTGAATGTTCTAGAAGTTGGATAACTTGCATAATCGATACCGATAGATTGATTTCCTCCGTTAGATTTCGGACTATTGATTAACGGATCATAACCTGTATAATTTGTAATCGTAATTAAGTTCTGACCTGTTACATAAAGTGTTAATCCGTTGATCCAGTTTAATCCTTTTAAGTCAAAATTGTAACCAATACGAGCTGTATTTAATCGGATGAAATCTGATTTTTCTAAGAAAAGAGTTGACAAGATTGGGGAGTTTGTAGGATTTGCTCCGGACTCGTAATATCCAGTTGCCACGTTACGATCTGATGCCAAATTGTTTATGTTTAATGCATTCAAACCTGTATTATTCAATAAATAACCACCTGTTTGCCCAATGATAGAGAACGAGAATGTAAAGTTTTTGTATCTCATATCACTATTAAATCCGTAATAGAAAGTTGGAAGCGCACCTTCAATAATAATTCTATCACTATTATCAATTACACCATCTCCGTTCTGATCTTTAAAGATGTTTGCTCCATTGGCATCAAAACCAATATGCTGCAATAAATAGAATGACCCAGCTGCATATCCACTTTTATAGATATTTGCATTTACTCCAGATTGTCCAGGCCCTGAAATTGTTCCTGTTAAGATTTCTGAAACCGGTAGATCCTCAATTTTGTTATGTAAGGTTGCCCCATTCATATCAATATTCCAAGAAAAATCTTTAGTATCCACTATCTTAGAACCTAACATAAACTCGATACCTTTATTGATGATTTTACCGTCAATATTGGTCCAGATTGTAGTTGTTGGACTCAAAGCTTGAGAAGGAACATTCAAAATAGCGTCTGTAGTTGTTTTATTGAAATAATCTAATGTTCCGTACAATTTGTCGTTCCATAAATTGAAATCTAAACCTACGTTAAATTGCGTCACAACTTCCCATTTCAAATCAGGATTTGGCGTTCTATTTACAGAAACTCCGTTAACTAGATTTAAATCATCGTATAAATAATATCCATCAGCGCCAGACAATGAATAACTTGCCTGAGTAATTTTATTTTCAACTTCCTGGTTTCCTGTTTGTCCCCAGCTCGCTCTTAGTTTTAAATTGTTTAATGTCGAAGAGTCTTTTAAGAAACTTTCGTTAGCAATATTCCATCCTAAAGCAAATGATGGGAAATAACCGTATTTGTTGTTTTTACCAAAACGAGTCGATCCGTCACCTCTCATAGAAGCAGTTAAAAGATATCTGTTATCAAAACCATAATTCAATCTTCCAAAATAAGACTGCAGCTCATTTTCCTGAGCGTAACCAGTTGTTCCAGATTGTGTACCTTTAAAACCAGGATTTATTGAAGGCGGAATACCTTCTCCTTGATTCGAAATTCCATCAATGCTAAAAGCCGTT
Source organism: Flavobacterium luteolum (assembly GCF_027111275.1). Lineage (NCBI taxonomy): Bacteria > Pseudomonadati > Bacteroidota > Flavobacteriia > Flavobacteriales > Flavobacteriaceae > Flavobacterium > Flavobacterium luteolum. The sequence continues at coordinate 135,609 of NZ_CP114286.1, forward strand.
CCCGATCTTTCAAATTTTTGGTATGAAAAACCTCCTAAAGCTTCAATTTTATGCTTATCTAAATTTAAATTATAAGTTAGGTAATGCTCTACCAAAGAGTTTTTAGAATCTAAATTGTTCTGAACGTATTTCCCTTTCGGGTTCAAATCTGTTAAGTTTGGAAAAATAGTCGTATTTCTCTCCGACATCGAACGATCAATACCAAGGTTTAATTTATACTCTAATCCGTTAATGATTCTTAAAGAAGTTTCAAAGTTTCCTAAAACTCTCAAAGTACGAGTCTGATCGGTATAAATACTTAATAGATACGCTGGATTGTAATGCGCATTCATATTAAAATTGGTATAATTCCCATTTGCATCAAAAACCGATCTCGTTGGATTTGCCATTAACGTGTGCACGAGCAATTGTCCGTTAGAACCTCCGTCATCACTTGTAGGAACACCATCATCTTTGGTTTCACTAGCCGTAAGATTAAATTTTAATTTTAAACGCTTATTGTCTAGAAATGACTCAGCAGCATTAATTCTTCCTGTTAAACGCTTAAAATTGCTATTTCTAATAATACCTTCTTGATCCAATTGAGACACAGAAGCATAATAATTTCCTGATTCTGTTTGTTTAGAAAATGCTAGCGAATTGCTTTTTGTAATAGCTTCTCTAAAAATTACATCTTGCCAATCTGTATTACCGCCGTGATCAAAAGCTTTATCTTTAATTGCATTTCTATATTGATCTGCACTCAAAACATCTAATTTGTTTGCTACTGTAGAAATCCCTAAAGACGAATCAAAAGTTAGAGTTCCGTCTCCTTTTGCTCCTTTTTTAGTCGTTACCAAAACAACTCCATTAGATCCTCTAGCACCGTAAATAGCAGATGCAGATGCATCTTTCAAAACTGTAATAGATTCAATATCATTATTATTCAAAAAGTTCAAGGGATTTTTAGCTTGAGAACTTCCAAAACCAACATTCGTTCCCGATGGACTCACATCGTCATTAGACAACGGAATTCCGTCAACAACAAACAAAGGTGTGCTTCCGCTTCTAATAGATCCAACACCTCTAATGGTTACGTTTACTCCTGCTCCAGGCTCACCGCTTGTACTAACCACACGAACACCAGCAACTTTTCCTTGAATTAAATTATCTGGCGAAATGCTTACTCCTTGTTTAAAGTTTGCCGCTTCCAATTGCGTAACTGCTCCCGTAACATCTTTTTTAGATTGTTTTCCGTAACCAACAACCAAAACTTCATTTAATTCTGCAGTAGCTGGCTCTAATTGGATTGTCATAAAACCACTCTGTGCAGCAACCGTTTTAGATTTATATCCTACATACGAAACATCGATTGTTTTTCCTTCTCCAACAGTAATTTCAAAAACACCATCAAAATCAGTTACTGTTGAGTTTGAAGTGCTTGTTTCTATTACAGATGCTCCAGGAATTGGCAATTTGTTTTCGTCTACCACTTTACCTTTTACTTTAATTCTCTCAACTGCTTTTGTATTTACTGCTTTTGGTTCAGCTGTTTTCTGAATTAAAATTAATTTCCCATTAATGTTATAATTGAAATTGGCTTTTTTAGAAAGATCATTCAAAATCGCCGTAATAGACTCACCGTTATAATTTACTGTATAAGCTGTATTATCAGCAATTATAGCTTGTCCGTAACTGAATTTGTAATCAGTCTGTTGTGTTAATTTTGAAAAAATAGAAACAAGAGTAGCTTTTTCTATTTTATTTGCTACTTTTGACTCTTTTAACAAATTAGTTTTACTATAGCCGCTCTGAAAGGCAAGTAAAGCCAGAACTAAAAAGACAAAACTCTTTAGATTTAAATAAGAAGGTTTAAAATACATGATTTAAGTAATTGTTTTTACGATGCTTAATTATTAATGGCAGTTGTTCCCGCAACTGCTTTTTTTGTTTTTAATCCACTTTTACTATTTCGCCATAAACTTTGAATTTTAGGTTTGTGATATAATTTATTTGTTCCAAAACATTTTCTAATGTCGCGTCCTTCTTAATGAATACCGTTAACGGCGTTGCTAATACGTGCTCATTATTATACTTAAATGAAACTCCGTATTTATATTGTAAAATGGTAATAACCTGTTTTAATGTAGTTTGATCTAGCGTAACATCTTCATTGTACCAATTCACCAAAAATGCTTTATCGGCCATTTGTTTGGTTAACTTTTGACCTTCAAATAAAGCTTCTTGATTAGGTACCAAATCAACGCTCTGGCCTTTTCCAGAAACATTTACTTTTCCGGTTACCACGATTACCTTACAGTTTAATTTTGATAATTGAATGTGAAATGAAGTTCCTACAACTCTGGTTTGTATTTCGCCAGAATGAATAATAAAAGGATGCTGTTTGTCTTTGGCAACTTCAAAAAACGCATTTCCTTTTACTAAAGAAACCGTTCTTTGATCGCCTTCAAATTTTTCAGGGTATTGAAATAATGAGTTAGCTGCCAGATAAATTTTCGAACCGTCACTTAATTGGATAGATTTGGGAATCGATGACGTTTTAAATGTGATTTGTTTTTGGTCTAAAACATTTGGTTTAAAGAAAAATCCTAAACCAAGCAGAAAAAGAATGCTGGCAGCAGCTATATATTTTAAATAAGGACGGAAAGATCTCTTTCTTCCAATTCTTAACTGAATTTCGTCGTACATATTTTGAGATTCGATTTCTGGATTTCCCATAAGATCATTATCCCATTCTGATTTTTGATATTCGCTGAAAGCAAAATCATGTAACAAATTTTCTTCTGCCGATGAAGTTTTTCCTCGCGAACTTTTATCCAACAGATACTCTAAACTATGTTTGATTCTTTTTATCATAAATACTTATTGTTATGAATAAGTACCAGAATCACGAAATCGTACTATCGCCGAATATTATGAAAACATCAAGCGAAAGTTATTTTAAATTTTTTGATTGAAAATAATGAATGGAGCTAGCCAAGCCAAGTCTTTTAAACCTTCGCGAAGTTGTTTCACCGCCGATGAAATCTGATTTTTTACGGTTTGTTTCGAAATTCCAAGTTCTTCTGCAATCTGATCGATTGTCATATCTTGAAATTTATACATGAGTAAAACCTCTTTTCTTTTTTCTGGAAGTTTGTCTAATGCTGCATAAAGCAGATCCATCACTTCTGGATCAATAGTCGAAAAATTATCTATGATGTAGTCTTCGAATTTTTCTTCTAAAATCGTCTTGTCAAAACGATTGTTCTGATAATGTTTGAAAACCTGATTCTTAACTGCTCGAAACAAAAAAGGTTCAATTGCGTTAATATTCAGTTCTTCTTTTCTTTCCCATAAATCCACAAAAACATCCTGAACAATGTTCTGTGCCAAGTCTTTATCCTGAGTCATCGTATAAGAAAACGCATTAAGCTTTTTCCAATATTGATTATACGTTTGTTCAAAAATTTCAGGATTATTCATATTGTAATTACAGGCTTTTTAATATCGTAAAATAATAAAATGAAAACCCAATGCTTTTTGCGTCAAGGTTATCTTTAAATTAATAAATAAACACGTTTGTTGTATTAATACTACTTTTTCAAGACAGAAATAGAAATGTCTTTGCGATTTCTTTTTTTTAATCTAACATAGAAACCAATAGCAGATTTTAACTTAGTCCCTTTCAAAAAATGCAATTTTCTTTTGATGCGTCCCCAGTCAAACAGTATCAATTACATTTTAGAATCATGAAACCATTTTTGTTCACATTATTATTTGCCAGCGCTGTAAATTTTGGCGTTCAAGCACAAAACGACAATCTGAAAATAAACCAGCTTCAGGTTATCGGATCGCATAACAGCTATCGCCACGCGATCGAAACAGACTTATACAATACCATTCAGGCACGAGATACTTCTCGATCGCTTAAAGGTTTGCAATACACTCATATTAGTATTACAGATCAATTAAACAAAGGGCTACGCAATCTGGAAATCGATATTTTTGCTGACGCGAAAGGCGGAAAATATGCCCACCCTAAAGGTTTAGATATTGCAAAATCTGAAGAAGCTTACGATCCTGATGGATTAATGAAAAAACCAGGTTTTAAGGTTTTCCATATGCCCGATATCGATTTTAGAACTTCTTGCTATACTTTCGAAATCTGTCTGAAGGAACTAAAAAAATGGTCAGATGCCAATCCAAATCACGTTCCGGTTTTTATCACTTTAGAACCAAAAGACGGCGATGCCAATTTCTTCGGAACAAAACCAGAAGATTTCGCCGCAGCCGTTTTTGACGAAATGGACAAAGTAATCCGCAAAGAATTAGGAAAAGACAAACTGATTACGCCTGATATGGTACGAGGAAAATACAAAACACTCGAAGAAGCCGTTTTGCATGACAACTGGCCAACATTAAAAGAAGCAAAAGGACGATTTTTATTCTTATTAGATAATAACGGCGCAAAAAGAGATTTGTACGCATTGAATCATCCGTCCCTTAGGGGACGCGCCGTTTTTATTAACGCCGAACCTGGAAAACCAGAAGCTGCAGCTTTATTTAGAAACAATTCTGAAGATCCACAAATTGAAGATTTAGTAAAAAAAGGATATTTAATAAGAACCCGCGCAGATTCTGATACCAAAGAAGCACGTGCAAACGATTATTCGCATTTTGAAGCCGCTAAAAAATCGGGCGCGCAAATCATCACCACCGATTATTATCTGCCAAGTACGTTCTTTAATTCACCATATCAGATTAAATATGATGATGGAAGTTATGTTAGAAATAATCCTGTGACTGGAAAATAGTTTTTTTGTTTCAGGTTTCAAGTTTCAAGTTATTGCTGGAACTTGAAACTTGAAACAATAATAATTTTAACCGCAAAGTTCGCTAAGATTTTTTATTTAAGATTGCGTTTACAAACGCAAAGTTCGCAAAGCTTTGTGTTCTTTGATTTGTATAAATCATGCTCAAAAATCTTAGCGAACTTTGCGTAACTCTTGGCGCTCTTTGCGGTAAAAAAAACAAAACCTATGAATTCAAAGTTTATAATAGTATACATAATCTCGCTCCTAGTTTTTTTCAACAATAATGCATCAGCACAAAAAGTAAAAAACCTCAACGGAACGCAAATCGCATTTTTATCAGACGTGCATCTACAGGATTTATTCGGAAGATTTTCAGATTCAGATTACAAAGGCGTTCTAAATCCGAAAACGGGACAATATGTTTTAGTACGAACTATGTCTTCTCAGCTTCATTCTACACGTATTTTCAATGAAAACTACTTTGCCTTTATAGCCGCTTTAGAAGATATCGCAAAGCGAAAAATCAAATACGTTGCACTTCCCGGAGATTATACAGATGACGGCCAACCAATTCATGTTCGCGGATTAGCCACAATATTAGACCAATACACAAAAAAGTACGGAATAGAATTCTTCATTACCACAGGAAATCATGATCCAGTTGGGCCGTTTGCGCAAGAATCTGGGAAAGAAGATTTTTTAGGGAAAGAAGGCAAAAATCAACCCATTTATAGCAAAGACGGCCTTTATAAGCCAAATCTAAACATCGAACAGCCTGTAGTTGTTACCGCCGACATTGCTAAAATGGGTTATTTAGGAATTACAGATCAGCTTCAGAATTTTGGTTTTTATCCCAATAAAAAATACAAATTCTGGGCAACACCATTTTCTAATTATTCCAGCGAAAATTATACATTCGAAAAAGCTTTAGAAAGTGCCAAATTGGAAAATCGCGTATACGAAGTAGTGCCAGGTTATGAAGTTCCAGATGTTAGTTATGTTGTAGAGCCTATTAACGGACTTTGGCTAATGGCTATTGATGGAAATGTTTATATACCGAAGAAAAATGCTTCCGCAGAAAAAGATTCTAAAAATTACGGCGAAGCTAGCACGGGTTATAACAATGTGCTTACGAATAAAAAACATCTTATAAAATGGGTTGAAACTATTTCGGCGGAAGCCAAAAAACAAGGAAAAACATTAATTGCTTTCAGTCATTTTCCAATGATTGATTTTAATGATGATGCTTCGGCAGAAATCAAAGAATTGCTTGGTCCAAACAAATGGCAATTAAACCGAGTTCCTGTCGAAGAAGTCGCACAAGTATTTTCTGATGCAGGGCTCAAAATTCATTTTGGCGGACATATGCATATCAACGATACGGGAGTTAGAACTTCTGCAAAAGGAAATACTTTGGTTAATATTCAGACACCATCGCTTGCGGCTTATATTCCCGCTTACAAATTATTGACTTTCAAAAAAGATAATCTTGTAGATATTCAAACCATTACTGTTGACGATGTTCCAAGATACAACGAACTCTTTGATTTGTATCAAATCGAATATCAGTTTTTGGAAAGTCAGAACGCACAAGACATTTGGAATATTGACATTTTAAAAACAAAAAACTATCATGATTTTACCGATTTTCATTTAAAAGAATTAGTTCGCCTTCGATTTCTAAAAGACGATTGGCCTTCTGCTTTCAAAGATTTTATATTGAATGTTTCTGCGAAAGATTTACTGGTTTTAGCCAATATGCAATCTGATAAAGATTTTGATTTTATTCTAAAAAATAAAGAACAGTTTCAAGAACAATGGAAAGAAGCTGAAGCGAAATCAGAAAAAATTCTGGCTCAGAATAATCTCAAAAAAGAAAACTTCAATTGGATGGGTTATGATCTCTTAGTAGATTTTTATCGTTTCAGAAGTGCCGATGAATTGGCTCTTGCCGATGTTGGAATTCAGAGAGCGAAAGAATACAAAGTTTTGTCTAATTTATTTTTAGAAGGTTCTAAAGCTGATCTTTCAAAAGATAATCCGTTGCAAAAACAGATGAAATTATTCCTGATCATCTTCAATAAATTCGTGCACGAAGTTCCTGCAGACCATTTCACAGTTGATTTGAAAAATGGTGAGATTAAAAGCTTGAAGTAATTCTTTTTTTAACCGCAAAGCACGCAAAGTTTTTTATCTCTGCTGACTTATTAAAAACGCAAAGTTCGCAAAGCTAAACTTAAAGCTTTGCGAACTTTTTTATTTTTATAAAATTTAGTTTTAAAAAACTTTGCGCTCTTTGCGTAAACCTTAGCGTTTTTTTTTGCGGTTAAAGCCTAAAATCCAAGTTTTTCACTTAATTCTTCATAAGAGCTAAAAAGCTCTGCTCCTTCTTCTTCTAAATCTTCATTGTTAAAACCATTTGCAAAACCGTACACTTTAAATCCGCCACTTACGCCAGCCTTAACGCCAGCTTTACTGTCTTCAACAACAATACAATCTTTTACATCAAATCTCATTACTGCAGCAGCGTGAAGAAATATTCCGGGTTCTGGTTTCCAGCTGCCAATTTGATATGAACTGAATATTTTATTTTCAAATCTATCCAATAGCCCTGCTACCTCAAGATTCAAACGAATTTTTTCTTCTGGTCCGCTCGATGCAACACAATACGGAATCTTCAATTTTTCAATATTTTCGATAAAATCAATAATCCCTTCCATTGGTTTTACTTGGGTTTTAAAAGCCTCAAAACTCTTTTCACGATATTCTGTTTCAAAATTTTCAGGGAGCTTTTGATCAATTGCTTCTTCAATATGTCTGAAACAATCTTTTAGATTTCGGCCATTAAAATGACGGTACGCATCTTCCAATTCCATTTCAAATCCATGTTCTTGCGCCATTGCAAGCAATATTCCGTTACCAATTTTCTCTGTATCGACCAAAACACCATCACAATCGAAAATAATACATTTAACCATTTCTGTTGATTTTTATTTAATTATAAATTCCTCCTGAAGTAAAATCAGGAAATGTAAATTACGAAAAATAATCTATTTCCTCTTTAAAAGCTTTTCTGTTCATTTTCAACATTCTGTACAGAATTACTCCTATTCTGTATTTTCAATTCCGTTTTGATTTGTACTTTTATAATCCTATCAAACCTAATTTTTGAAATATTAAAAACCAAAGAATTTTGAAAAAACATCTTTTTATCATAACCATTCTGACAGCTAATTTTGCTGCTTTTTCTCAGAATAAAATCATTACAATTACCAACAATTTAAAAGTTGACCGAGAATTTGAAACCGTCGAATTGACTAAAAAATCACTCGGGTTACATGCAGATTCAAAGCTTGAAAATTATGCCGTAAAAGATATTAGCAATAATACTTTCTTGGAAACACAAACTGTAGATAATGATAGCGATGGAAATGCTGATGTTCTGCTTTTTCAGCCAAAAATAAAAGCTTCTTCTAAACAGGATTTTGAAATATTGGTTGGCACAAATCCTAATGCTTCAAAAGTGATTAGCTGCTACTCTCGATTTGTTCCTGAACGTACAGACGATTATGCTTGGGAAAACAACAAAGTGGCTTTTAGAACTTACGGACCTGTAGCCCAAAAAATGGTCGAGGATAAAATTCCAGGAGGAACTTTAACCAGCGGAATCGATGCCTGGCTCAAAAGAGTCGATTATCCAATCATTAACAAATGGTACGAAAAAGCCACTAACGGAACAGGAACGTATCATAAAGACACTGGTGAAGGTCTGGACAATTTTCATGTGGGCGACAGCCGCGGTGTGGGCGGAATTGCAGTAAATGTAGATGGAAAATATTATTTCTCTAAAAATTTCATCAGCTGGAAAACCATTACAACGGGCCCAATTAGAACTAGTTTTATTCTAACTTATGCCGATTGGGACGCAAAAGGGAATAAAATAACGGAATCAAAATTAATCAGTTTAGATTACGGAAGCCAGCTTTCGCGTTTTGAAATCAACATTACGGGAACAAAACAGGTAGCAGCTGGATTGACACTTCATGATAAAAAAGGAACTACCGGAACAAATCTTAAAGAAGGCTGGCTAAGCTATTGGGAGCCAATCGACGATTCTGAAATTGGAATAGGTTTAGTTGCTCCAAAAAATACTTTACTAAGTTTTGACAATCATGTTACAGACGAAAAAGACCTGAGCAATCTGTACGGAAATATTGCAATTAAAAACAACAAAGCCATTTATTATGTTGGTTTCGGATGGAAAAAAGGAAGTCCGTTTCAGACTAAACAAGAATGGGAGAAGTATTTGAGTTCTTTTGCGGATAAAATTAATAATCCTTTGATTGTGAAGGTTAAGAAGTGATTTTTTCTACCACTAAGACTCTAAGAATCAAAGCTTTTGTTTTCTTAGTTAACATAGCCCGTGGTTGAAAACACAGGCTATGATATCAAACCTATTTGTAATTTTGTAACAATACCTGACAGGTTTTTAAAACCTGTCAGGTATAGCTCTAAAGTTTACTTCCTAACAGGAAAATAATTCTCCTTCAAAATAATCTCTAATGGAATATAATGCGTCTTTTCAGTTTCTTCTTGAAGAACCAGTTTTTTGTACAGATAATTGATTCCCAAATACCCTTGCTCTTCTGGCCTCTGGTTGATTAAAAAATCAATTACACCTTTATTAAGATATTCGATATTTTCCTTTAGCAAATCAAAACCGATTATTCGGACACCTTTTATATTGTTTTTATTTAAAAATTCGGCAACAATATAAGCTCTGGAATTGGGTACGAAAACACTATTTACTCCAGAAAACATTTCCAAACTTAATTGATCAATCCCAGAATCTTTTAAAGTTACTTCTGAAAACTTGAAATTGGTCAATTCGTTATGATCTTCAAAATAAGAATAAAACCCTTTGATGCGCTGCTGATAAACAGAAGTACTTTCTATTTCGCGAGTAATTTTAAAAATCAGAACCTGCCTTTCATTTTTCACCGCAAAACTGATTAACCTTCCTGCCAAATACCCACTCTGAAAAGCATCCTGTCCCACATAAGCATGCTCATTCTCCTCAGAAATATTCGAATCAATCATGACGATTGGAATATTTTTCTTTTCGTATTCCTTTAAAAACTGAACCGAATCATCATAAAAAATTGGAGCAAACAGTAAACCGTCACAATCAAACTCCATTATTTTCTGCACCGTTTCTTTAAAGGATATCAAATTATAATCGTAAAAAAAGTAATCCAATACGATTCCGAATTTGCTAAACTCCAAAGCCGCTTTTTCAATACCTTCTGCCTGACTTTTCCAATATTCTAAAGTTTCGGATTTTGGAAGAAAAACAGCAAAATGAAATTTCTTGTTCAGCGCCAGATTACTTGCCAGAATATTTCGCGTATAGCCAAACTCCTCAATAATCGCATTGACTTTATCAACGGTTTCTTGAGCCACTTGTCCACGTTTGTGTATAATCCTGTCTACTGTTCCAGCAGAGACATTGGCTAATTCGGCAATCTTTTTAATTGTTATGATATTGATTCTTTTTAAGTTAAAAATATAAAAGCAGTCGGGTAAAATTAATTTATTTTATCAAAAATAAGTTGTTTTACATCACATTTTGCATACATTTGTAAAATACCGTGTACGCACACGCAAATATACCCATAACATTAAAAAACCAAAATAAAAACCGTACAAAATGATAATAGACTCATTACATAATGCAGCAAAATACTATGGTCTGCATCCAAATTTCAAAAAAGCATTTGAATATGTAGACCAAAATGACATTGCCAATCTTGAAGAAGGAGCTTATGAAATTGGCGAAGGCTTAAAGCTAATTGTAATTGTTGGCGAAGGAAGCACAAGAGAAGAAAGCATTAAAGGTTTTGAATGCCATGATAAAAACATCGATATACAGATTTCTATCATTGGTCCAGAAACTTTTGCATGGAAACCTAGAGAAAAATGTATTAGCCCAAATGGAGAGTATAGTGATGAAAGAGATGTTCGTTTCTTTCATGACAAACCCGATATGTTTTTTGAAATAAAAGAAAAGCAATTTACAATCCTGTTTCCAGAAGATGTCCATTCTGCTATGATTGGAAGCGGGCCATTGAAAAAAATTGTAATCAAAGTAAAAATATAAGTAATGAATACTATTCAGAACTCTATTGATGTTATTCTAAAACAAGGAATGCTTCCACTCTATTTCAATGCTGACGAAAGCAAAAGCATTGCAGTTTTGAAATCATTGTACAATGTTGGAATCAGAGCTGTAGAATATACGAGCCGTGGTCCTGAGGCACTTTCAAACTTCAAAAAAATGATTGAAGTAAGAAATGCTGAAATGCCTGACATGCTTTTAGGAATTGGAACTATCAAAAATTTAGCACAGGCGGAAACCTATTATTTAGAAGGAGCTGACTTTTTTATCAGTCCAGGATTTGTTCCTGAAGTGGCTTCATTTTTAATTGCTAAAGAAGTTTTATACGCTCCTGGCTGTATGACGCCAACTGAAATTATTGCTGCTGAAAATGCTGGAGTAAAATTCATCAAACTTTTCCCTGGAAATATTTTAGGACCTGACTTTATGAGCGGTATCAGAGATATTTTTCCTGATTTAATTTTTATGCCTACAGGTGGCGTTGACACTACGAGACAAAGTATTGAAACATGGTTTAATGCTGGTGTTTCTGCTGTTGGTATGGGAAGCAAATTAATCAGCAAAGAAGTAATGGAATACGGTGCTTATGAGACAATTGAAAAAGAAACTAAAAGGGTTTTGGATCTGATAGAAACTATCCGAAAGTAAAAATATAAATTAAGAACTAAAAATGGATTCAATATTTAATTTAAAAGGAAAAATTGCATTAATAACAGGTGGCGCTGGTGTTTTAGGAAGCAGATTTGCAAATGTTTTGGCGCAGCAAGGTGTTGTGGTCGGAATCGTTTCGCAATCATTGGAAAAAGCTGAAAACACAGTAAAAGCAATCGAAGCAAATGGCGGACAAGGATTTCCTGTTCAGGCCAATGTTTTAAACAAAGAAGAATTAGAAAAAGCCAAAGATTTTATTGTTGAAAAATACGGACGTCTTGATATTCTTATCAATGCAGCGGGCGGAAATATGCCGGGCGCAACGATTCAGCCAGATCAGGCAATCTATGATATGAAAAGCGACGATTTACAAAAAGTAGTCGATTTGAACATTATTGGAACCATGCTTCCGACTCAGGTTTTTGCGGAACTTTTTGCTAAACAGAAATCAGGAAATATTATCAACATTTCGTCTGCATCAGCGCAAAGACCTTTAACTAGAGTTGTGGGGTATTCAGCTTCAAAAGCGGCAATCGACAATTTTACGCAATGGATGGCGGTTGAATTGGCTCAAAAATATGGCGAAGGACTTCGTGTAAATGCAATTTCTCCAGGATTTTTTATTGGTGAACAAAACCGCGCTTTATTGCTTACTCCAGAAGGAAAACTAACTCCGAGAGGTGAAAAAATAATCGATCATACACCAATGGGAAGATTCGGAACTCCTGAAGATATTGACGGTGCGCTTTTATTTTTATGTAGCGATATGTCAAAATTCGTAACAGGAACTATCTTAAAAGTCGACGGTGGATTTGCGGCGACAAGTATTTAAAAACTAACTCACAAAACAACATAATACAAAATGGAACAAACATTAAGATGGTTCGGACCAAATGACCCTGTTTCTTTACAAGATATCAAACAAACTGGAGCAACCGGAATTGTAACGGCTTTACACCATATTCCAAATGGAGAGGTTTGGAGCATTGACGAAATCATTAAACGAAAAGTCGAAATCGAACACGAAAACGGAGATCCTAAAAAAGGTGCTTCTGGATTGACTTGGTCGGTTGTAGAAAGTATTCCAGTTCATGAAGACATTAAAAAACAGACTGGAAATTATCTTCAATACATTGAAAATTATAAAGAAAGCATTCGCAATTTGGCTTTGTGCGGAATCAAATGTGTTTGCTACAACTTTATGCCGGTTTTAGATTGGTCAAGAACAGATTTATCATTTACAGTAGAAGACGGTTCTAAAGCTTTACGTTTTGATATCAATGCCTTTGCTGCTTTTGAGTTGTTTATTCTGAAAAGACCAGGCGCAGAAAACGAGTATTCTGAAGAACAGAAACAAAAGGCAAAAAGCTATTTTGAATCCATGACTCCAGAAGATAAAATTAAATTGCAACAGAACATTCTGGCTGGACTTCCGGGTGCCGAAGAAGCGTATACAGTTGAGGATTTCTTAGTAACCCTAAGTGCTTACAATCATATTGACAGACAGACTTTAAAAAATAATCTTTTTCATTTTCTAAAAGAAATTATTCCTGTTGCTGAAAGTAAAGGTGTTTTGATGGCGATTCATCCAGACGATCCGCCTTACCCGATTTTAGGTCTGCCGAGAGTGGTAAGTACCGAAGAAGATTTGATGGAACTAATGAACGCTGCTCCTTCTCCATCAAACGGATTTACAATGTGTACAGGTTCTTACGGTGTTCGTGCTGATAATGATTTGCCTGGAATTGTAAGACGTCATGGCGATAAAATGAATTTTATTCACTTAAGAAGCACGCAAAGAAACGAAGAAGGAAGTTTCTACGAAGCAAATCACTTGGAAGGCGATGTTGATATGTACGAAGTTGTAAAAGCAATATTGGAAGTTGAAAAAAGAAACAACAGTCAATTGCCAATGCGTCCAGATCACGGGCATCAAATGCTGGACGATTTAAAGAAAAAAACAAATCCGGGTTATTCTGCAATTGGCCGTTTAAGAGGCTTAGCAGAATTGCGAGGACTTGAATTAGGGATCAAGCGATCTTTATAATTTGTTTGCCACGAAGGCACTAAGACGCAAAATTTTTTATTTAGCCACAGATTAAAAGGATTAAAAAGATTTTTTTACTCAGATTTGGCAAATTACAGAGGAATTTATTTTGGACAAATTATCTGCGTTTATCTGCTTAAATCTTTTAATCCCGATAGCTATCGGGAGCGTAAAAAAAACTTTGCGTCTCAGCGACTTTGCGCGACTAAAAATACAAAGCTTAAAAAATCTTCGCGTCTTAGCGCCTTCGTGGCAAAACAAAAAAAACTAACTAACCACAAAAACCACAAAACCATGATTCGCCAAGCCATTCTTATATCCTGTGGCTTTTTTATAAATACTTTGCTGGCACAGGAAATACCTAAAATTATTACTTCAAAAACGAATTATCTTCCAGATTTTAGTTATGCTGGGTATCATTTCGGCGAAAGTCAGATTCCTGAAACTAATGGAAAAGTTATCAATGCAGTTGATTTTGGCGTAAAAGCAAATGACAATTTAGACGATTCAAAAGCACTTTTAAAAGCTTTTAAAGCTGCGAATGCCGTAGAAGGAAATGTAATTCTGCAATTGCCCGCTGGACGAATTATTTTAAGTGATATTTTGTATATCGAAAGAAGCAATTTTGTACTTCGCGGTGCAGGTTCTAACGAAAACGGAACTGAAATCTATTGTCCAAGACCTATGATGTATCTTAAAGATTCTGATGTTTTGGCTGAACTTCGTGAATACTTAACCACTTTTGACAAAAGACAGCGTGAACTAGAAAATAATATAGATCTTCCTTTTTCGCAATATGCATGGTCTGGCGGATTTATCTGGACACAGGTTCCGGGCGAACGCGTAAAATCGTATTTAGATAAATACGAACCAGAATCTAATCCGTTGGCGAAAGTCACTTCAGGAAAAATGGGCGAACAAGTTATTACGGTTTCTGATGTAAAAGAATTGAAAGTTGGAGATGTAGTCGAATTGCAATTGTTTAATAAAGATGGTGAAAATGGCGAAATCATCAAAGATTTATATCAGGGAGCTAAAGTAAAACCAGGTTCGCATCATTGGAAATTTCCGAAACTTCCCATTGTAAGACAGCAGGTTGAAATTACTAAAATCTCTGGTTCAAAAATTACTATAAAAACACCTTTAACCATTTCGATTAAACCAAGTTATCAAGCGCAATTGGTCGAATGGAAACATTTAAATGAAGTTGGAATCGAGCATCTTCGTTTTACCTTTCCTGATATTCCGAGAGTCGCGCATCACGTTGAACCTGGAAATAATGGCATTTTCCTGACTCGTCTTTTTAACAGTTGGGTTAAAGACATTAAAATCACCAATGCCGACAGCGGAATTCTTGCCGAAGAAGTTGCTAATGTGACCATTCAAGATATCACAACCGATGGTCCTCATTTAGCGCACTACACCGTAACTTTAGGTGGCGTGCACAATATTTTGGTCAAGAATCTGAAAATTTATAATTCGGCCGTTCATCCTTTAAGTTTCAACACTTTTGCTACTAAAAATGTGTATCAGAACTGCGAAATTTTTACAGATCCAGTTCTAGATCAGCATTCTGGAGCAAATCATCAAAATCTATTTGACAATATTACGGTTCATTTAAAAGCCGATAAAAACAACAGTTATGCTTTGTTTGGAGGCGGCGGAGCCGATTACTGGAAACCTTCTCACGGACCTTTCAGTACTTTTTGGAATTTAAATATTCAAGTTGAAAATCCTGATGCATCAAAACCGGTTTTGTTGTACGGAATGAAAGACGGCGCTTTGGCCAGAATCATCGGTGTACACGGAAATGCAAAATTTGAAATTAAATACGACATTGATCCTTATATTGAATTTTTAAACATTCCGATTGAGAAGATTCCATCTTTGTATGATTATCAATTACAGAAACGTTTGAAATAGGCTAAAAATATCTGCCACAGATTACAAAGATTAAAATGATTTTTTTTAGCCACGAATTCACGAATTATTTAAAAAATTAATTCTAACAATTCGTGAATTCGTGGCTAATTTTAAACACACAGAAAAAAACAATCTTTATAATCTGTGAAATCTGTGGCAAAAAACATTAAATATAACCGCTATGAAATACAAAATAGCTTTCCTCACAATTGTATTTGTTTTCGGGAATTTGTTTTCCCAAAATAAATATCGTCTTAAAAATTTTTCTACGACCGACGGGCTTTCGCAGAGTTCTGTCATTGCCATTCATCAGGATAAATTTGGACAAATGTGGTTTGGAACCCGTGATGGTCTGAATAAATATGATGGAAGCCGATTTACCATTTTTAGGAACGATGCTGCGGATAAATATTCAATCAGCAACAATGATATTTTGGCCATCGAAGAAGACGAATCTGGAAAAATCTGGGTAGGAACATACAACGGACTCAACTGTTATGATCCTATTTCTAACCGTTTTACAAGATATCTTCATACCAAAGCCAATCATACTATAAGCAATAATGCTGTTTGGAGCATCAGAGAAATTGGTGGCGAAATGTGGTTTGGAACTTCGAAAGGATTAACGATTTACAATAAAAAAACAGGATTATTTACATCGGTTTTTCATTCAGATGATGATACCTCTACTCTTCCGAGCAATAATATTCTGAGTATTTTAAAAACCAAAGAAGGTCAAATCTGGATTGGGACAACTAAAGGTTTGTGCAAGCTCACAAATCGAATGAATGGAAAACTATTCTTTAAAAATTATCCATTAAACACAACTGATTTATTAAACGTTCAATCGGTTATTGAAGACCAAGATGGCAGTTTGTGGGTTGGAACAAAAAACAAAGGACTTTTAAAATTTGATCAAAAACAGAAAACTTTTGTTTCTTTTTTATCAGCTGAAAAATACCGCGAAATCAATACCGATATTCGATCTTTAATTATAGACAAACAAGGTTCTTTATGGGTTGGAGCTTATGACGGAATTTATATTTTAGGAAAAGATAAAAGTCTTCAGAAAATCAATAACAGCAATAATGCAAACGGAATCGACAAAGTAAAGTCCATTTTTATGGATAAAAAAGGTTCTATCTGGATTGGCTGTTATTACAAAGGCGTTAATCTTTGGGATGTTTCAAATGTCAATTTCTCTAATTACAATCAGAATTCGAAAAAGATTCCGATGAGTTTTGATGTCGTGAGTTCTATTATTGCCGATAAAAACCAAAACATTTATTTTGGAACTGAAGGAGGAGGGATTACGATTTATAATAGAAATAATGAATCGGTAAGTTATATCAACAGCAAAACTGGACAGACCAATAAAAATGACATCAAAGCAATGTGCTTATCTGACGATCATATTTTATGGATTGGCACTTTTTCTAAAGGGTTATCTGCTTACAATACCATTTCTAAAAGAATTGAAGATAATCGAATTTCTCCAGATTTAAGTGAATTGCTAAAAGATAGTGGCGTTTATGCCCTTAAAACCGAAGGCTCGATTTTATGGATTGGAACTTTCGGAAAAGGTTTAATTCGCTATAACACAATCAGCAAAACCTTTGATGCTATTGGAAATGACAATACCAAACCTGTTTTCCTTACCAACAATATTCTTCGAACGATTTTAGTCGATAAACAAAACTTTCTCTGGGTTGGAACTCAAAATGGTTTGAATCGCATTCCGCTCAAAAATTTTAATCCACAGAAATATGCTATTCAGCATTTCTTTTACGATCATTCGACTGTATCTGGCGATGATATTCTGACTTTGTTTCAGGATTCTCAAAACAAAATTTGGGTTGGAACAAAAGCAAAAGGATTGCATTATTTTGATGGAAAAAAATTCAACCGAATCAATCTTAGAATCGGAAACACGGTTATCACTTCCATCCATTCGATTTTAGAAGATGATGATAAAAACCTTTGGATCAGTACCAATCAGGGAATTATCAAATACAGCACAATTAAAAAATCGATCCTCATTTACGATCAGAAAGACGGTTTGGCTAGCAATGAATTCAATGATAATTCGGCTTTAAAATTAAGTTCGAATCAGTTTTATTTCGGAAGTCCGTCGGGAGCAACATTTTTTGATGCTACCAAAATTTCTTTGAATAAATATGCTCCACAAGTTCTAATTACCAATTTGAAAATTAAAAACGAAACGGTTCATGCGCATGATAAAGAAGGTATTTTGGAACAAAGCATCGGTTTTACCAAAACGATTACTCTGGATTATGACAAGGCAAATTTCTCCATCAGTTTTGCGATTCCGAATTATATTCGATCCAAAAACAACCAATACAGTTATCGTTTAACTGGCTTAGAAAACAACTGGACCACGACTAAAAACAGCGAAGCCAATTTTGCGATTCAGAATCCGGGAACTTATACTTTTGAAGTTCGTGGCGCCAACAATGACGGTGTTTGGAATCAGAATCCGACAACGCTTACGGTTATAGTAAATCCTGCTCCGTGGCGCAGTATATGGGCATTTATGCTTTACGGAATCGTAATTGGATTAGGTTTATACGGTTTGATCTGGATTATGAAATCTAAAGCGAGATTGAAGCAAAAGCTTGAACTGGAATATTTGGAAACGCAGCGAATTGAAGAAAACAATAAACTAAAACTGGATTTCTTTACTAATATTTCGCATGAATTCAGAACGCCTTTAACTTTGATTTTAGGTCCATTACAGCAAATTTTAGCCGATTACAACGGAACTAACGAAATGTACAAAAAGCTTCTGGTGATTGAAGGAAGCGCGAATCATTTGTTGAGTCTTATTAACCGATTAATGGATTTCAGAAAACTGGAAAACCATCAAGTTGCACTAGAATCGGCAAACGGAAACATTGTAAAATTCACCAAAGAAATCTTTCTTTCATTTATTGAATATGCCAAAGACGGCGGTTACGACTATTCGTTCGAAACTGAAAACGAAGAAATCTTGGTTTATTTTGACCGTTACAAACTCGAACGTGTATTTTACAATTTGATTTCGAATGCTTTTAGATATACTCCAAAAGGCGGTTCAATTAAAATTAAAATCAATCATGATCAGCAAAATCTTTTTATTGCGGTTGAAGATTCGGGCGTTGGAATTGCAGAAGAGCATATTGATAAAATTTTCGATTTGTTTTTTGAAGTTCCAACTCATAATCAAGTTCAGAAAAACTATAATAAAGGAACTGGAATTGGACTTTCAATCGTAAAAAACATTGTTGAACTTCATAAAGGAAAAATCGATGTTACAAACAAAACCACTGGCGGAGTTGTTTTTACAGTGACTTTACCACTTGGACGCGAACATCTTTTGGACAGCGAAATTATTCCTGATTTTAAAATCAGTGATGATATTGAGCAATACAAAGCACAATTGGAACCTTCGGAAGTTGTTGAGAATGAAGACATCGAAGATTTAATTGTAAATGAAGAAAAACAAACGATATTGATTGTTGAAGATCATAAGGTTTTGAGAAAATTCATGAAAAATCTTCTCAAAAAAGATTACAACATTATTGAAGCCGATAACGGAAAAGTTGCTTTAGAAAAAGCTTTAAAATTTGTTCCAAACCTCATTATCAGTGATGTTATTATGCCAGAAATGGTGGGAACAGAACTGTGTTCAAAAATTAAAGAAAACATCAAAACCAGCCATATTCCAGTTATTTTATTGACTTCGCGATCTTCGTTGGTTTACAAATTTGAAGGATTAGAAAGCGGTGCCGATGATTATATTAGCAAACCATTCAATTTAATGGAATTCAGGCTTCGCGTTAAAAACCTTCTGAATACCACTGAACGCTTAAAAATCAAATTTTCAAGCGAAGACAGTTTTATTCCGTCAGAAATCACGGTTTCTTCGTTGGATGAAGAATTATTGAAAAAAGCATTCAAAATTGTAGAGGAAAACATTTCAAACGAACAATTTGATATTCCGTTTTTCTGTTCCGAATTGGGTGTCAGCAGAACCATGCTGTTTTTAAAAATTAAAGCGTGGACGAATTGCACGCCAAACGAATTCATTCATGAAATCAGATTAAAACGTGCGGCTCAATTATTAGAACAAAACAAACTAACCGTTTCTGAAATCAGTTACAAAGTCGGTTTTAATAATCCGAAATACTTTAGCAAATGCTTCCAGAAAAAGTACGGCGAGACTCCGTCTCAATATGCCGATAAATTTTATAAATCTTCGGTCGTAATTTAAAGAATCCACTGTTTTAAAGGGTTAAAAAAGGGTATCTGTATTTTTAGATACCCTTTTTTGTATTTCTATATCGTTTTCGACGCATACATTTGCGATATGAAAATCAAAAAAACGAGCTACTTATTGCTGCAGATTTTATTTGTCATTCTCATCATCGGAATGAGTCTATTGTTTTTCTACTTAATCTAACTTATTAACCCTAAAACCAAAAAATGAATGTTTACAAACCAAACAAACAAATCGTTTAAATGGTGTTTACTGGTATCTTTTTTACTGATAAATATCGTGATGCATGCACAAGAACGAAAAGTGACTGGAAAGATAACTTCTAGTGAAGATTTACTTGGACTTCCTGGTGCTAATGTCTATATCAAAAATTCTTCTGTAGGCGCTTCTGCCGATATGGACGGAAATTATACTGTGATAGTAGGAGAGAAAAATGCTGTTTTAGTTTTCAATTTCGTCGGATTTCAGACTGTTGAAATTCCAGTTGGAACAAAAAGTGTTATCAACGTAAGTTTAAAACCAGATACAAAAGCACTAGACGAAGTTATTGTAGTAGGTTACGGAACTCGTAAAAAGAGCGATATAACTGGATCTGTATCTTCTGTTACGGCAAAAGAGCTTACTGCTTATCCTGTTTTAAGTGCAGAGCAAGCTTTACAAGGTCGTGCAGCTGGGGTTTCAGTAATGTCTAATAACGGTGGAGAACCTGGTGCTCCAACCAAAATTAGAGTTCGTGGAGGAACTTCTATCAATGCCAGCGGAGATGCTCTTATTGTTGTTGACGGTTTTGCAGGTGTTTCTATGCCAGCTCCTCAGGATATTGCTTCTATTGAGGTTTTAAAAGATGCTTCGGCAACTGCAATTTACGGATCAAGAGGTTCTAACGGGGTTATCATGGTAACAACCAAAAAAGGAAAAGCTGGAAAACCTGTCATTGAGTTCAGTAACTCGACTTCTGTTCAATCGGTAAATAACAAATTGCATTTATTAAATGCCGATCAGTTTGCGGCTTACAGAAAAAGTTTTACTACGCACACGCAAGGTCCAGCAGATACAGACTGGCAAGATGTAATTTATCGCGATGGAATGATTTCGAATTCACAATTGTCTTTTTCTGGCGGATCTGACAATATCAGATATTATGTTTCTGGAACGTACTTTAACCAAAATGGTGTGGTTATTAATTCAGGAATTGACAGATACACGATCGTAGGAAATCTTGAGGCAGATTTGTCTCCAAAATTTAAAGTGGGTTTAAACACTTTTACAAGCAAACAGAACAAAGACGGAATTGTAAGTCAAACTAACGCTGGAGGAACTGGTGCTGCAGGTGTAATTGCATCAGCTTATCGTTTTATGCCAGATAAAGGAATCTACAATGCCGACGGAACTTATACGACAACAGCTCCAATTGGTGATGATATCGACAATCCGTACGCAACAGCAATGGAAAATATTTTAGAAACCGTTTCTGTAACAAACCGAAACAATTTCTTTGCCCAATACCAAATCACAAAAGATCTCGATTTTAAAACTACTTTAGGTTTAACAGATAGTAATTCGCAAACTGGAAGGTTTATTCCTTCAACTTTAATTGCTGGAAAAAACATCAAAGGAGAAGCTTCTGTGAACAACACTAGATTTTCTTCTTTCTTGACAGAGAATTATTTGACTTTTAAACGTGAAATTATCGACAAAGGAATTTTAACGGTTTTGGGAGGATATTCATATCAAAAAAACAAAAACGAAAATTCGTATGCGGCTTCAAGAGGATTCTTAACGAATACAAACTCTTACAGAAATTTAGGCGCTGGAACTGTTTTCTTAAAACCTGATTCTGGTTTATCTGAAACAGAATTAATTTCTGCTTTCGGAAGGTTGAATTTTGATTATGCCGACAAATATTTACTGACATTTACCGCAAGACGAGATGGTTCTTCAAGTTTTAGTAAAAACTATAAATACGGAACTTTCCCTTCTGGTGCAATTGGTTGGAACATTAGTAAAGAAAACTTCTTAAAAGACAATAAAACGGTTTCAAACTTAAAATTGAGAGCGAGTTATGGAGCAACAGGAAATCCTTCAATTGGTGCCTACTCTACTCTTTCTAGATTTTCTGAAATCTATTATGTAAGCGGTGACGTGATTACCAATGCGGTTCAATTAACTTCATTAGATAATCCGAACTTAAAATGGGAAACGTCTTATCAGCAAGATTATGGAATTGATTTAGGTTTATTTGATAATAGAATCAGCATTACAGCAGATTATTATAAAACAATTACTAAAGATTTATTGTTTAACAGACCGCTTCCTGGAATTTCTGGAATTGCTTCTCAGCTTCAAAACGTGGGTGAATTGGAAAATAAAGGATGGGAATTGGCTATTAATACCAGAAACTTTATTGGTGCAGATTTTACTTGGTCGACAAACTTTAATATTTCTTCAAACAAAAACAAAGTATTAAAATTGGCCGATAACAAAGACCTTTTAATCAACTCTGCTCCTGGACATTTCTTGGCAACTGAATCGCAGATTTTAAGAGTTGGACAGCCTGTTGGTTCTTTCTTCGGATTTATTTACGATGGTGTAATTCAGCAGGGAGAAACTGTTGTGCCAGGAAACTTTGAAACAGCTCCAGGTGGAGAAAAATTCAGAGATTACAATGGCGACGGAAAATTAGATTCTCAGGATAAAACCATTATCGGAAACCCGAATCCAGATTTCATCTTCGGATTCAACAATGATTTCACTTATAAAAATCTTGATTTGAATATCTTCTTCCAAGGTTCAGAAGGAGGTCAAATCTTAAACTATACTTTGATGGAATTGGCTTCTGGAAACAACAACGCTACAACTGAAGTTTTAGATGCTTGGACACCAACTCATACTGATACTAATGTTCCTGCGAATGCAGCGAGAACCAAAAGAATCACTTCAAGATTTGTTTATGATGGAAGTTACATTCGTCTAAAAAACATCTCTTTAGGATATAGTTTAGATGAAAAAATTGTTTCGAAAATGGGATTAAGCAAAGTTCGTTTTTACATCAGTGCACAAAACCTTTGGACGATTACAAATTATCCAGGTACAGATCCAGAAACGAACTACTTAAACGATTCAAATGCTAGAAGTAATACTTATCTAGGATTGGATTACGGAGGATATCCAAACGTAAGAACGTTTACAGCAGGATTCAATTTAAAATTTTAATCTAAAACCACTATGAAAAAATATATAGCTCTTCTTTGCTTAGGAACAATGACTTTTTTCAGCTGTTCTGATCTAGAAGAAAAACCAGTAGGAATTATTCGTCCAGAGAACTTTTTCAATAATACAGACGATTTGCAAGCTGCTGTAAACGGAGCTTTTGCCAACATTGCCCACAATAATTATTGGGGAAGAGAATTTACCATTGCTTTAATGCTTCGTGATGATATGGCCGATATTGGCGATAGAACCACACAAGCTGCTCGTATCGATGTAAACGATATGTCTATGAACGATACAAACGCGCTTGTTGCTAACTTTTGGCCTCAATCGTATGTTATTATAACGGCAGCAAATCAGGCCATTGAAGGCGCTAAAAAAACACCCGGAGATCCTGCTAAAGTAAATGCCATTGTGGCTCAAGCTTATTTTGCAAGAGCATTTGCATATTATCATTTAGTGCGTCTTTTTGGCGATATTCCATACGTAGATTTTGTGGTGAATGATGTATCGCAAGTAAACTCTTTAAGTAAAACCAAAGAAGCAGATGTTTACCCAAAAATCATTGCCGATTTAGAATTTGCAAAACAATGGCTTGATGATAAACCAAAAGTAAAAGCCGTTCCTGGAAAAGGTACAGCTGCAGGATATTTGGCTTCTGTTTACTTAACTTTAGGAAACTTTCAAAAAGCATATGACGAAGCAAAATTTGTGATTACAAACGAAGCAAAATTTGGTTTAGGTTTGGATGCCGATTTTCAGGATTTATTCAATGCAACCAAAACAGCTTCTTTAAAAGAACCTTTGTTTACAATTGACTTTAATAACTTAACATCTGGAAATTACGGTCAAGATTATACCGCGTTTTTCACAGGATCATTAAAAGATGATAGCTACAGTTACGGACAAGGTTTCTCGGTTGCGGTTCCCTCTTTAAAAGTATTCAACACTTGGGATCAGAGAGATTACAGAAGAGCGGTAAGTTTTGATACCATTATTAGAAAGAAAACAGGCCCAGGCGGATCGTTGCAAATTTATCCTTCTAGCGATAATGAGAAAGCGCCACGTCCGCATATTGCCAAATATTTCCGTTTTCCAGGGAAAGCAGGTGCTAACGGAAGAACTTCACAGCACAATTACATCACAATGCGTTTCGCAGAAGTTTTATTGACAGCCGCAGAAGCTTTAAATGAAATTAATCCAGGAACAACAGAAGCTGATGGTTATGTAAACCGTGTTCGCGCAAGAGCGAGAAATAAAGCAGGAAAATTGGTTTCTTTTCCTGCAAATGTAACTCCGGGATTATCTCAGACAGATTTCAGAAAAATGGTTATTGACGAACGAAGATTAGAATTGGCTTTTGAATACGTAAGATGGTACGACATTAAAAGATTAAAAATCGGACCAGAAGTATTTGGACCAAATGGTTTAGAGCCACATGCTAATTTTGATCCAAACAGAGATTATTTATGGCCATTGCCAGGAACAGAATTGGCTATTAATCCGAATCTAAAACCAAACAACCCTGGTTATTAATTTAGCATAATTAGTATTGAACATGGATGAAACGGATTCTTTTAAGTAACGCTAAATTGGTTTCCCGCAGATTTAACAGATTGAGCAGATTGAATTAAAAACATTTTTAATCTGCAAGGGAAAAAAATCTGCCGAATCTGCCAAATCTGCGAGAGAAAAAAAATACAGTTCAACATCTCCGCAATAGAGAATCCGTACAATCCGCGTCTAACATTTTAGTATAGAAACTAAAAATAAAGATTAATTAGTAATATGAATAAAATTAGTTTCATTTTAATCCTTGGGTTTGCATCGCTTGCTACAGCGTGCAAATCTGGGATTAATCCTCAAACAAAAAGCACAACGGCAACAAATAATCTACTCGAAACGCGTTACAAAATGCTGCTCGATTATCCAGTAGATTCGATGTCTATGCCAAGAAGCATGAATGTAAAAACTCTTGAAATTCGCAAAGTTCCGTCCAGAGATTGGACAAGCGGTTTTTTTGCTGGTAATCTTTGGCAATTGTACCGACTAACGGGCGATTCAAAATTTAAAGAACAAGCTCAAAAATGGACTCCTTTCAGCAAAAAAGAAAGTGTCAACAGTAATTCGCATGACGTAGGTTTTAAAGTGTTTTGCAGTTTTGGAGAAGCGCTGAAAGTGGAAAACAAGAAAGAATACGAAGCGGTAATTGTTAAAGGCGCCGAAACTTTATGCACAAGGTTTAATCCAAAAGTGGGTTCTATTCGTTCATGGGATTTCAACAAAGAAATTTGGGATTATCCCGTAATCATAGACAATATGATGAATCTGGAATTGCTTTTTGAAGCCTCAAAAATATCAGGAAATCCAAAATATCGTGACGTTGCTATCAAACATGCCAATACAACTTTGAAAAATCAGTTTAGAGCAGACAATTCGTGTTACCACGTTATTGATTATAATCCGAATACAGGTGAAGTTAGAAAGAAAACCACTCTTCAGGGATACAATGACGATTCGGTTTGGGCTCGTGGCCAAGGATGGGCAGTTTACGGATTTACAATGTCTTATCGCTATACAAAAGATCCTGCTTATTTAAAACAAGCCGAAGCGACTGCAAAGTTTTTTATGACGAATAAAAATCTGCCAGAAGACGGAATTCCGTATTGGGATTATAAAGATCCTAGTATTCCAAATGCAGCGCGAGATGTTTCTGCCGCAATGGTTATGGCTTCAGCATTATATGAGTTATACGGCTATACCAAAAATAATAGTTATTTGGCTTTCGCCGATAAACTGATGGCTTCTGTACAGACAGATAAATATATTTTAGATGCAAAAATTAAAGCACCTTTCTTGTTTGATCACAGTACTGGAAACTGGCCGAAACACGACGAAATAGACGAACCAATAATTTACGCCGATTACTACTTTTTGGAAGCTCTATTAAGAAGAAAGTAAGTTAAGGGACTGAGGTGCTAAGATACTGAGGAACTAAGGTTTTTAGCCTTTGCATCTCAGTATCTTAGAACCTCAGCATCTTAGAACCTCAGAACCTAAAAAAACTTATGAAGAACTCATTATATCAAAACAATACATTTTCAATTTTTGCGCTTTTTGTTTTGTTTCAAATTTGTCTGAGCAGTTTTGCTCAGACAAAGATGAACATTAACGACAACTGGCTTTATTTAGAAAATGACACTCAAAAATTAAACGAAGCGCAGAAAGCATCCAACTGGACTTCTTTAAACTTACCGCATACTTGGAACGCAGAAGATGCAACTGATTTATATCCGGGTTACAGACGCGACGCTAGCTGGTATCAAAAGAAATTAAATATTTCCCAAATCGACAAAAACCGCAATTATTCTTTATACTTTGAAGGTTCGAATGTAACTACAAATGTATATGTAAACGGAAAAGAAGCTGGATCGCATATTGGCGGCTACATTGGATTTTCTATCGATATTACCAATTTTATTAAAGAAGGAAACAACGATATTTTTGTTCGTGTTGATAATAGTTATGATATCGAAATTATTCCGTCTCAAAAAAGTGATTTCTTTATTTATGGCGGAATCACGCGCGATGTGTGGCTGGTTTCGAAATACAAAAATCATATTGACAATTTAAAAGTCACAACTCCAGAAGTTTCGGCTAAAAAAGCTTCGGTACAAATTGTTTCTTCTTTTGTAAATCCTGATAATTCAAAGGATTTATCTTTAACTGTAACACTTAAAAATCCGAAAGGAAAAAAAGTAGTTAGCAAAACAATTCCGGTTACCGACAAAACTTCAACCATCACTTTTGAAAACATTAAAAATCCGGAACTCTGGGATACCGAAAAACCAAATCTATACAGACTGACTGCTGTTTTATCAGAAAAAAATCAAATTAGAGATAGTGTTTCCGAAAAAGTAGGCTTTAGATGGTTTGAGTTTAAAGATCACGGTCCGTTTTACCTCAACGGAAAACGTTTATTAATTCGCGGTACACATCGTCATGAAGAACAAGCTGGAGTTGGCGCTGCCATGAGCAACGAACAGCATTGGGCCGATATGAAATCAATCAAAGAAATGGGCGCTAATTTTGTCCGTTTAGCACATTATCCACAAGATCCTGAGATTTATAAAGCTTGCGACGAACTTGGCCTTTTGGTTTGGGACGAACTTCCTTGGTGTCGTGGCGGAATTGGTAATGATGTTTGGAAAACAAATACCAAAAACATGCTGGCAGAAATTATCAATCAAAATTACAACCATCCGAGTATTATCATTTGGTCTTTAGGAAACGAAATCAATTGGCTTCCAGATTTTCCGGACGGAGATAATGCCGATAAAACCAATGTCTTTTTAAGTGAATTAAACGATATCGCGCATAAACTGGATCCAACCAGAAAAACGGCAATTAGAAAATATTATGAAGGATCGCATATTGTAGATGTCTTCTCGCCTTCTATCTGGTCGGGCTGGTATTCTGGAAGTTACAAAAGCTACCAAAAAGCAATTGATGTTTATAAAAAAGAATACAAACATTTTATTCATGCCGAATATGGCGGAGACAGCCACGTTGGCCGTCACAGCGAAAACCCAATTACTGGTGAAAATGTAATAAAAGCCGAAGGCTGGGAAGAAGCTATTGTGCAGACCAAAGTTGCCAATATTGCGCAAATTGGCGATTGGAGCGAAAACTATATAGTTGATCTATTTGACTGGCATTTGCATATATCCGAGAATGACCCAACGTTTGTGGGAAATATTCAATGGGCATTCAAGGATTTTGCAACGCCATTACGTCCAGAAGACGATATTCCGTATATGAACCAAAAAGGATTAACAGACCGAAACGGAATTCCGAAAGATGCGTATTATGTATTTAAAAGTTATTGGGCAAAAGAACCTTTCACTTACATCGAATCGCACACTTGGACAGAGCGCCAAGGACCTGAAAATACACCAAGAACAATCAGTGTTTTCAGTAATTGCGACAAAGTGACTTTCTTCCATAACGGGAAATCATTGGGAGAAAAACAGCGAAATCTTGCTCTGTATCCTGCAAATGGTTTAACTTGGGATGTCAATTTTGCTAAAGGTGAAAATACTTTAGTTGCCATTGGAAAAACAAAAGAAGGAAAAACGGTTTCTGATACGATAAAAGTCAATTACCGTTTCAATAAAAACGATACCGCTTCTTCGCTGCAATTATCATCAGAAAAACTGAAAAACGGTAATTATCTGGTTACAGCAATTGCAATCGACAACAATAATTTACGTTGTCTGGATTATGAAGCTAGTGTTTATTTTCAATGTTTAAAAGGAGGGAAAACTTTAAAAAATCAAGGAACTCCAACCGGCAGCGAATCTATTAAAATGGCAAACGGAAAGGCTTCTATCGAAGTTATTCCTGATGGTTCAGGCAAACCGATTGAAATGACGGCATTGAATCAGAGCTTTAAGGGAGAATATTTGAAGATTCCAATTAATTAACTTAACCGCAAAGGAAAGTTCGCAAGGCACGCAAAGCTTTGCGAACTTCGCGTAAAACTTAGCGCCCTTTGCGGTTAAAATATAGTTCAGATTAAAACAAAAATAATTTTACAAAATGAAAAAAATTCTAACATTATTATTCCTGACATCGTTCGCAATTGGACAATCACAAGGTTTAATTTCTAACGCACCCAACCGAAACACCACTTCTTTAAACGGAGTTTGGAATTATATTATAGATCCATATCAAACAGGTTTTTACAGTTTTCACCTTGACCAATACGACAAAAGTGAAAAACCAGCAAAAGGAGCTTTTTTCACCAATTATCATGCTCAAAACAAACAGGAATTAGTAGAATATGATTTTGATAAATCGCCTACAATCAATATTCCAGGCGATTGGAATTCGCAGGTTACAGAACTGAAATATTATGAGGGAAATGTTTGGTTTAAAAAGTCTTTCGATTATAATCTAGCGGCCAATAAACGTCTGTTTTTATATTTAGGAGCTATCAATTATAAAGCTGATGTTTATTTAAATGGAAAAAAACTAGGAACTCATGAAGGAGGTTTTACTCCATTTAATTACGAAGTCACTTCGATTGTAAAACCAACAGGAAATTATTTGGTTATCAAAGTTGATAATACACGTCATAAAGAAGATGTTCCGACTGTAAATACTGATTGGTGGAATTATGGCGGCATTACGCGCGATGTGACTTTAATTGAAGAAGAATCCTCTTTTGTAGAAGATTATAATATTCAGCTGAAAAAAGGCAATGCAAATGTGATTTCTGGTTTTATCAAAATCAATAATTTGGATGCATCAAAAAATCAGGTTTCAATTTCTATTCCGGAATTAAAAATCAACTACAAAGGAAAAGCTGATAACAACGGAATTTTAAGTTTCGAAATTCCAGCGAAAAAGATTTCTTATTGGTCACCAGAAAATCCAAAATTATATAATGTTATCATTGACTTTAATGGGAAAAAACTAAACGATCAAATTGGTTTTAGAACTATCGAAACAAAAGAAGATAAAATTCTATTGAATGGAAAACCAGTCTTTTTGCGCGGAATTTCGATTCATGAAGAAAATGCCAAAGGCGGGCGAGCGAATTCTCAAGAAGATGCTTTGCGTTTATTAAACTGGGCAAAAGAGTTAGGCTGTAATTATGTTCGCCTGGCGCATTATCCGCACAACGAAAACATGGTTAGAGAAGCTGATAAATTAGGTTTAATGGTTTGGGAAGAAATTCCGGTTTACTGGACAGTTGAATTTAAAAATGAAAACACGTATAAAAATGCTCAAGATCAATTAACTGCTGCTATCACAAGAGATAAAAACAGAGCTAGTATTGTGATTTGGTCGATGGCAAATGAAACTCCAATTTCGGAAGCTAGAAATACTTTCATTAAAAATTTAGCATCTTACACCAGATCATTAGACAATACTAGATTAATTAGCGCTGCTTTATTAACCAAAAAAGAAACTATTGATGATCCTATTGGAGAAGTTTTGGATGTTGTGGCTTTCAACCAATATTTGGGCTGGTATGGCGGAAACTTGGAAGATGCTGAGAAAATAACATGGAAATCTAAATACAACAAACCTGTTTTCGTTTCTGAATTTGGAGGCGATGCAAAAGCTGGACTTCACGGAGAGAAGAACGAACGTTGGACTGAGGAATATCAGGAATATTTATACATTCAGAATTTAAAGATGATTGAAAAGATTCCTCACTTAAGTGGAACAAGTCCGTGGATTCTGGTTGATTTCAGATCGCCAAAAAGATTGCTTCCAGGAATTCAGGACGGTTACAATCGTAAAGGTTTAATTTCAAATGATGGTGAAAAGAAAAAAGCTTTCTACATTATGCAGGATTGGTATGCTAAGAAGAAAAAGGAATATTAAAAAATTATTTTCACACAACGTTAATCTGTAGAGACGCACTGCAGTGCGTCTACGCAACGATGGCTACAATACGTTAGACGCACTGCAGTGCGTCTCTACGGAAAATTGGATCGGAAATAAAATTATCTTGTCAAAACTGTTACCAATTCATTAACAAAAAACAGGCAGCAAATTATATGATTTTTCTTCATTATTAATTTACTTTGTAGTTAATCTAAAAATTGTAAACCATGAAAAAATTCTATTTACTAGCAGTTACTTTGTTTGCTGCTTTTACAGTTCAGGCTCAAGACATCGTAAAATTTGCTCCTCTTGATGCAAGTCCAGTTGATATTTCGTATTTCCCAAACAAAGCGGTGAAATTCAAGAAAACAGATAATCCAAATCCGGTTGTTAAAGTGCTTTATGCAAGACCTTCTGTAAAAGGAAGAACTATTTTTGGCGATGTTGTAAAGTTTGGTGAAGTTTGGAGAGTTGGTGCTAATGAAAACACAGAAGTTAAATTCTATAAAGATGTAACAATTGGCGGAAAAAAAGTTGCTGCAGGAACATACAGTTTATTTGCTATTCCTGAAAAAGACAAATGGACTATCATCATCAACAAAGAACTTGATTTATGGGGTTCTTATGCTTATGATGAAAGTAAAGATGTGGTAAGAGTTTCAGTTCCTGTAAAACCAGTTTCTGAAGTTATCGAAGCTTTATCTATTGCATTTACAACTCAAGGTAATGTAGCAAATCTTGTTATTGGTTGGGATAAAACAACTGTTGAATTGCCAATCACGATTAAATAAGTTTTAATGTTATATGCCGCAAAGGCACAAAGTCGCAAAGTTTTTTTAAGCTTTGCGATTTTTTTATTTAACCACAAAGAGCAGATTTACGCAAGATCTCAAAGCTTTATCACGCAATCTTGTCATTTCGACGAAGGAGAAATCTTCGCGAGAAACTCTACAAAGAATGGATTATTACTGTGGAGCTACTTACGGAGATTTCTCCTTCGTCGAAATGACAAAAATGAGATTACTTAACAAAAAAACTTTATCTCTCGTCTATTTTACAAGATATCTTTATAACAAAAAAATCCCTTTAAGATCTTATTCTCAAAGGGATTATTGTAATTGTTTTATGTCTAAACCTCAACAGTTTCTATAATTTTATCCAATGTAATTGGCAAATCTCTAACACGTTTTCCGGTTGCATTAAAAACGGCATTTGCAATTGCTGGCGCCATTCCGACCAAAGCGGTTTCTCCCAGACCTTTTGTTCCCATTGGATTACTTATCGGGTCTTTTTTGTTAACGAAGAAAACCTCTTGTTTTTCAATATCTGCGTTTACAGGAACATGATAATCTGCAAAATTATTATTGATTGGACGACCAAAACGGTGATCAATTTCTAAAGCTTCCATTAATCCCATTCCGATTCCTCCTACTGCTCCACCAAACATTTGTCCTGCAGAAGTTTTCTGGCTTATTACGGTTCCAATATCAGCGCAAGAAACGACATGAGCCAATCTTATTTTACCCAAATTCGGATTCACTAATACTTTTACAAAATGAACCGAAAATGAATAAATTGAATATTTCTTCGCTTCTTCAGCAGCTTTAGAAACATTTTCTACTTCAAAATCTTCTAATTTATTACTGCTTAAAAGTGCTGCTAACGTAACCGATTTAGATTTGTCTTTTTTAGAAGAAACCTCACCATTTTCAAAAGTTAAATCTGTTAGAGCGATTCCTTTTAAAGCAGGATTTTTACTTCCTAATTCAATTATTTTATTCAATAATAAATTGCACGCATCATGAACCGCAGAACCAACTGATGAAGTCGTTGCCGAACCTCCTTGCGTTGGACCTTTTGGCAAACCGCTTTTTCCCATTTCGATAATTACATTTTCAGCTGGCAAACCTATTACTTCAGCTCCAATAGCAGTCATCATAGTGGCTGTTCCTGGCCCCATATCGTTTACACTGCATTGTAAGACTAAATCGCCATTCGCTAAAAATTTTGCCTTTACAGAAGTTGCACTTCTATAGCAACCAAAAGTTCCTGTACCCATTCCGTAACCAACCAGCCAGTTTCCTTCTTTCACAGAACCAGGTTCATTTTTACGGTTTTTCCAGCCAATGCGTTCCATTCCGCCTTCGTAACATTCTAAAAGAAATTTACTGCTCCACGGTTTATTTTGTTCCTGATCTTTTTCGGCATAGTTCAGCTTGCGAAATTCAATCGGATCTAAGTTTAATTTATACGCCATTTCATCCATCGCACATTCTAAGGCAAAAGAACCTGTTGCTTCGCCCGGTCCACGCATCCAGATTGGTGTGCACGTATCCAAAGGCACAATTCTGTAACGTGTAGAAACATTCGGACAATCATAAATAAATCGGGACATATTTACGGTTCCTTCCATGAAATCTTCATAGCTTGAAGTCATTGCAACCGCTTCATGCGTTAATCCAGTCAGTTTTCCATCTTTTGTTGCTCCAAGACCCATTTTCTGAATCGTGTAAGGTCTAAAACCAACATTGGTAAACATCTGCTCGCGATGCAGTACTAATTTAACTGGACGGTTCAATTTTTTAGCTCCAATCAAAGCTGCGATTTCATACGGCCAAGTATGCAATCCCATTCCGAAAGCACCGCCAAGATACTCGGCATGAACCTCAACATCTTCAACAGGCACGCCAAATACTCCAGCAACACTTCTACGTGTTCCTTCAACACCTTGACTTTTTGTATATAAGATTGGTTTGTTTCCGTCCCATTTCGCTATGATGTTTGCCAGTTCCATTGGGTTATGCACCTCGGTTGGAATGGTATATTCGGTTTCTAAAACAACCTCAGCATTTTTATATCCGTCATGTTCACCACGATGATAATCATTTCCTTTATCGGTTTCGACTTTCTTTTCTTTTTCAGCTGCTTTTTTAAGTTCTGTCGAATGTTCTTCTTTAAAATAATCCGCTTTAATTAAACTCGCGGCATATCGCATACGTTCAAAAGTATCAGCAATTACTAAAGCAATCGGCTGATCGTAATACAAAACCGAATCATCTTTAAAAATTTGCAGCGGCTGACCAAAATTATGCTTGTCTTTTGCTTTTTCGTAGCCAACAGGTTTATCTACATTCAAGTGCGTGATTACAGCCAAAACTCCTGGTGCCCATTCTGCTTTTTTAGTATCGATTGTTTTAATTCTTCCTTTTGCAATCGTGCTTCCTACCAAACAGGCATACACAACACCTGCCGTTTTATATTCTGCCGAATAAGTTGCTGAACCCGTTACTTTAGCAAATCCGTCAACTCTATTAATATTACTTGTCTTGCTCATAATTTAATTATTTTGATGCTGCTATTGTAAGTGCTTCTGCTACTGCATTCTCTCCAAGCGTTAGTTTAAAATTATTATCACCGAATCCTTTTGCGCCTTTCATAGACAAATGGCCTGCTTGTTTAAATAGATCTTCAGAAACTGTTTTTCCTTTCAGGAATTTTTCTGTCTCAGTCAATCTCCATGGTTTATGTGCTACACCTCCCATAGCCAATCTGACATCATTTATAGTATTATTTTTTATATCTAAAGCTACAGCAACCGATACCAATGCAAAAGCATAACTTGTCCTGTCACGAACTTTTAGATAATGAACATTTTTAGTAAAATTATTATCTGGAATTTCAACCGAAGTAATCAATTCTCTGCTGTCTAGCGTATTGTCTTTTTCAGGCGTATTTCCGGGAAGTCTATGAAAATCAGTGAAATCAATTTCTCGCTTTCCTTTTGGTCCTTCTACCAAAACTTTCGCGTCAAGCGCAGCCAAAGCCACGCACATATCACTTGGATGAACCGCAATACAACTGTCCGAAGTTCCAAAAACAGCCGACATTCTGTTAGAACCACCAATCGCACCGCATCCGCTTTTTGGTACACGTTTGTTGCAAGGCATATCGGTATTGTAATAATAAGAACATCTTGTTTTCTGTAGCATATTCCCTCCAACAGTTGCCATGTGTCTAATCTGTTGAGAAGCTCCAGCTGCTAAAGCTAATGCCAACAAAGGATATTTTTCTTTTATTGAAGCATCTTCGGCAACCTGACTGTTTTTTGCCAAAGCGCCAATCGAAACTTTTCCTTTTAAAAACTCTATTTTCTTTAAGTCTAATCCGTTAATGTCAACTAATTTATCTGGAGCAACGATATTCTTCTTCATTAAATCGACCAGATTGGTTCCGCCCGCAATAAACATAGAAGAATTATCTTTTGCTTTTCCCGTAACTGCCGAAGAAGAAGACAACGCTTTAATTATCTGAAAGTTTTTCATATTTCCTTCCCTCCTTCCTTCACTTCAGTTATAGCATCAACGATGTTATGATAAGCACCACATCTACAGATGTTACCACTCATATACTCACTAATTTCTTCTCTGCTGTTAGCATGGCCTTCTTTGATACAAGCAATTCCCGACATAATTTGTCCCGGCGTGCAATAACCGCACTGAAAACCATCGTGTTTGATAAAAGCTTCCTGCATAGGGTGCAGTTTTTTTCCTTTCGAAAGTCCTTCAATTGTAGTTACCTGAGCATTTTGCTGCATCGTTGCCAAAGATAGACACGATAAAATTCTAGTTCCATTTACGTGAACAGTACACGCACCGCATTGTCCGTGATCACAGCCTTTTTTGGTTCCGGTAAGCTGTAATTGTTCGCGAAGCAAATCCAATAAAGTGGTTCTTGGTTCTATATTTAGATTGTGTTTTGTGCCATTTACTTCAATAGAAAGCGGTACGGTTTCTAAATATTCCGCTATTTTTTCATCCCATTTCTTTTCTGAAGCCATAACCAATGAAGGTGGCGTCAGGGCAAGAGCGGTAAAAAGTCCTGATTTCTTTATAAAGTCACGACGGGAACTAGCATCTTCCGGTGTTACTTTATCCTGATTTGTTTTTTTAGAAGCCATTCAATCTATTTGTTAAATTAGCAAATTCGCTTTTGTATTCTAACAAATTTAGCGATCTTATGTAAGAAAAAATTATAAAATTCAAACATTACTCTTATTTAGAATAATTACAATTTTGTTGTTTTTTTAACGCAAAGGCGCAAAGGGTTTTCGCAAAGTTCGCTAAGTTATTTTTCTCTCGCAGATTTGGCAGATAATGCAGATTTTGAATACGATGAAAAGATTTACACAGATTCTTTATGATAGAAATAAATAAAAAATCTGTTTAGATCTTCAAAATCTGCGAGAAACAAAAAATTATACACATTAAAATTTTGCGTTCTTTGCGAAAACCCTTTGCGCCTTTGCGGTTAATTCTTTCACGTAGATTAATTCTGAAATTGTATTTTTAC
This sequence comes from Flavobacterium luteolum, assembly GCF_027111275.1. Lineage (NCBI taxonomy): Bacteria > Pseudomonadati > Bacteroidota > Flavobacteriia > Flavobacteriales > Flavobacteriaceae > Flavobacterium > Flavobacterium luteolum. The sequence goes on from NZ_CP114286.1 coordinate 171,446, forward strand.
TGAACTAAGTCCAAATTATGTCACAGCAAGAAATGATATATCTTGATAACAATGCCACAACTCGTGTTGATGAAAGAGTTTTGAATACCATGCTTCCGTATTTTACTGATTTGTATGCAAATTCAACGGGAACACATTTGGCGGGATTAACGGTAAAAGAAGCTGTTGAAAATGCGGCATGGCAAACGGCTGATTTAATAGGTGTTGATGCTGATGAAATCCTATTTACTTCGGGTGCGACTGAGGCAATAAATTTGGCTATTAAAGGTCTTACTGATCAAGAACGAAAACATATTATTACGATTCAGACCGAGCATAAAGCAGTTCTTGAAACTTGTCGGTATATGGAAGATATTGGTTTTGATGTTACTTATCTTCCAACTGATTCTGACGGGCTTTTAAATCTTCAACTTTTAGAAGAAATAATTACAGATAAAACACTGGTTTTCATCGGAATGATTTCTAATAACGAAACTGGTGTCATACAAAATACCATTGCGATTTCTAAAATATTGAAAGCCAAAAATGTGCTTTTTATGTGTGATGCGACACAAGCGATTGGAAAAATTCCTGTTGATGTAAAAAAATTAGGAATCGATCTTTTGACTTTGTCTGCCCATAAATTTTATGGTCCGAAAGGAATTGGCGCGTTATATATTTCGGCGAAAGCCAAAATAAAATTGACCCCTCAAATTCTTGGAGGCGGACAACAAAGAAAATTACGAAGCGGAACGTTAAATGTTCCCGGAATTATCGGTTTAGGAAAAGCGTGTGAAATAGCTGTTAATGACCTAGAAAAAGATCAGAATAGAGTTTCTCTATTACGAGACAGGCTTGAAAGAGGTTTGTTGCAGTTTAATGGTTCATTCGTAAATGGAAATAAAGAAAACCGAATTTATAATACTTCAAATATTTGTTTCCCTGGCGTGAATTCAGAACAGTTAATTTTGGCTTTAGGGAATATTGCTGTTTCAAACGGAGCTTCTTGTTCGGCTGTTACTTCTGAACCTTCACATGTTTTAAAAGCAATGGGATTATCTGATGAAGATGCTTTGAGTTCGATTCGCTTTAGCTTGGGAAGATTTACTACTTCTGAAGAAATTGATATTGCTGTTGAGCGAGTTTTGAGTTTAGCTGTTCAGTTTGCCACTAAGACGTTAAGACAATAAGTTTTATTTTTTGTTTTTAATCTCGTAATCCCGATAGCTATCGGGAGCAGAGACGCAAAGGTTATTTTTGTCATCCTGACGAAGGAAGGATCACACTAGAAATTCTATAAAGTAAATCCTCAATCTTTGCCGACTCTCGCGTGTGATCCTTCCTTCGTCAGGATGACAAACTGTGTCTAGAAAAGCTGGCTAAACAAAAAAAACTTTGTCCCTTTATCTCAAGAAATCAACTTAGAGTAATCTTCTTCTGTATCAATATCAATATTTCCTTTTTCAAAAGAAATTGAAACAACATCATCCGAATGCTTTTTAATCAGTTTTTTGGCGCCTTCCTGTCCTTTCAATTCTAGAAGTTCTTGAAAGTATTTTTTATGAAATAAAACTGGAGTTCCTAAAGTTTCAGAATAAGCAGAGGCTGCAATTCCTTTTTTAGTTTTATTGGCTTCAACAATTAAATTTTCAAAAATGGAATGAGCTGCAAAAGGCTGATCGCAAACTGCTAAAATGCATTGTTCAGAATTAGGATTTTGATGTAATAATTGATTAATACCTTTTGCGATTGAAGAAGACATTCCATTTTCCCAGTCAGAATTAAAAGAAAATGTTATTTCAGGTAAATTAAGCTCTTTTTCGATTAAATCATGGTTTGAACCTGTCACGACTATTATAAACGAATTTTCGACCTTCAAAGCCTCTGAAATGGTGTTTTTCAACAAAGTTGATTCTTTATATTCCAGCAATTGTTTTGGTCTACCTAATCTAGAAGAATTACCTGCGGCCAAAATAATAATACCTGTTTTATTTTTAAATCTAGCCTCCATAATGAATTTCATCATGAATTTTACCCGATTTGTATTTTAAAGAAGTTCCAGCACGTTCAGAGGCAACAGCTTTAATTTCAGAAACAATTGATAAAGCGATTTCTTCTGAAGTTTCAGCACCAATATCTAGACCAATGGGACTGTGAATTCGGCTTAACTGCTCGTCATTTACTATAATTCCGTCTTTTAGAAGATCATCGAGCATTCGACTAAATTTTGATTTTGGGCCGAGAATTCCAATATAATGACAATTGGTTTCCAATAGTAATTTTAAAACTGCCAGATCGTATTTATAATTGTGGGTCATCAAAAGAAAATAAGTCTGGTCATCGATGTTCACATTATCTAAAAATTGTTCTGGTTTGACAACCTCAACCTGATTGGCTTTAGGGAAACGTTTACCTGTTGCATGAGTCGAGCGTCCTTCACCAATACTGGTTTTCCATCCTAAAACAGAAGCCATTTTCACTAGTGGCTGAATATCATTTCCTGCTCCAGCAATTACTAGCGAAATAGAAGGTTTTATGTATTCGATTAAAGCTTCGCTGTTGTTTTCCTCCTGAAGTTTTTTCACCAAAGAAGTTTTAGTTTTCAACACTTCTTTCACATCCGAAATTAAACTTAAAGCTTCGTTATTATGGTTTAAAACAGGACTGTCTTTTCTAAAAAATAAAGTTGTTCCTATCTGAAAAGCATTTCTTTTTAAAGAAAAAACGGTTACTATTACTGCTTCTTTTCTTTCTAATTCCAATTGCTGCAAAAGCTGAATTGGATTATTTGAAACCTCCTCATCAATGTATTCAAAAAGAATATGAACGATTCCGTTGCATCCAAGCTGCAAACCTACCTCTACATCATCTTCATTACTCGTATTATAAGTTACAAGTTTATTTTGCTTCTGATTGATTGAAAGAAGTGCTTTTCGCAATGCATCTCCTTCTAGACATCCTCCGCTTATTGCGCCAGTAAGCATACCGTCTTCCGTAACGAGCATACGGGCACCAGGCTGTCTATAAGATGATCCTTCAACTTTAACTACAGTAGCCAAAGCTGTTTTCTTTCCTGACTCTTTTGCTTCTGAATAAGCTTTAAGAATTTCGTTGATTTCTTTCATAGGTAATTATTTCACCAATAGAAATAAGCGTTGATGAATCTGTTTAACAGTTTAAAAATAAAAAATATTGCAAACATACATACAAGAAGAGACATTTATGTTTAAAGATTGTGTTTAATTTATTTGGCTTAAAATAATTTATTATAGTTATGATAATCATTTTTTCAAATTGATGTATGATTTATATTACTAAGTTTTGTATTTTTATCAATAGCAAAATTTTATATTACCTAACTTTAAAAGTAAACTACATGGGAAAATTTGTAATCACTACTAGAGCCAACGGAGAGTTCCAGTTCAATTTAAAAGCTGGTAATGGTCAGACCATTCTAACGAGTGAAGGCTATACTACAAAAGCAGCCTGCAATAATGGTATCGAATCTGTGAAAAAAAATGCACCAGACGATGATCGTTATGACAGATTAGAATCTAAAAGCGGAAAGCCTTATTTTAATTTAAAAGCAGGAAACGGTCAGATTATCGGTTCGAGCGAGATGTACGAAAGCGTAGCTGCTAGAGAAAATGGAATTGAATCTGTGAAGAAAAATGCTCCCGATGCAACTATAGATGATCAAACGGCATAATTGGAAACTGTTTATAAAATAAAAAAGCGAGGTAAATGCCTCGCTTTTTCTATAAAGATATATTGAAGTATTGTTTTAATCCAATAAAAAGACAATCAATCCTCTTGCGCCATGAGCTCCAAGAACTAAAGACTGTTCGATATCTGCCGTTTTTGAAGGGCCCGCGATAAAAGTTCCGAAACCATATTCCATATTTCCGATTCTTTGATACGCCTGCTGCATTGTTCGAACAAGATCTTTTTTATGAACGATGATAGCTAAATATTGGGCTATGAAAGGTGCAACACGCTGTCCTAAAATATCGTCAGTTACCCAAAGTCCGCTGTTTTCTGCAACTCCAAAATGTGCTTTTACAACTGTCAATTCAACATCTTGAAGCGAATGCGGATCTACTGTTTTCCAATCTAAAGAAGCAATTTCAGAAAGTTCCGGAAGAGTTGTAATTAATCGTTTTTCGAGATTATAATTGGATTTGACGTAATTGATGATTTCATTATAATCAGCAACTTCTACAGGATCACCTCCAATTCCTTTTAAAACCGTTTTATAGGTTTCTAAAACATCAAATTGTTCAGAACCTAAAAGATTTAAATCTGGCAGTTCTGAAACCAATTCGGGCTGATTTGCTTTTATTCTTTTTAAAATTTCACCTTTACTACTCATTCCTTTTTTCTTTAGATTCTCGCGAATTTTTCTTGTACCATTCTCTAAAAGATTCTTCTGGAACATCTGGCATTTCGCGCTGATCGTACCATTTATTCATCTTATTATTGACCATTCCTGGGATGTTCTTCATTACAAATCGTCCTGATTTTCCAGCAATATTAAAAACCGTTGGATTTGCTAATACCGTTGCCATCGTTTTCATCGCTATAGTTTTAGCCGTTGGAGTATGTCCCTCTTTTACCAAAACCTGACGCCATTTGTACAATTGATCGTGAATGTCAATTTTTACAGGACAAACATTAGTACACGAACCACAAAGCGTACTAGCAAAAGGCAGATCGGCATTTTTGCTCATATCTAAATTTGGTGCCAAAATAGAACCAATTGGTCCTGCAACCGCATTGTGATAACTATGTCCGCCGCTTCGTCTGTACACTGGACAAGTATTCATACACGCGCCACAACGAATACATTTTAGCGAATTTCTAAAATCTTCTCTTCCTAATTGTGTGCTTCTACCGTTGTCTACAATTACGATATGCATTTCTTTTCCGTCTCTTGGTTTCTTAAAATGACTTGAAAAAGTAGTAATGGGCTGTCCAGTTGCGCTTCTTGCTAACAATCTAAGGAAAACACCTAAATGTTCTCTTTTCGGAATCAGTTTCTCAAATCCCATACAAGCGATATGAACGTCTGCTAAATGCGCTCCCATATCAGCATTTCCTTCGTTGGTGCAAACGACAAATTCTCCTGTTTCTGCAACAGCAAAATTGACTCCTGTTAAAGCCACTTTTCGAGTCAAAAAAGTATTTCTTAAACTCTGGCGCGCCGACTCTGTTAAATATTGCGGGTCGAAATTTCCTTTTTCTGTTCCTAAATGTTCATGAAAAGTTTCGCTTACATCTTCTTTCTTTAAGTGAATCGCTGGAAGTACAATATGGCTTGGCGGTTCTTTACGAAGTTGTACGATATATTCACCTAAATCAGAATCGATTACTTCTATTCCTTTTTCGGCTAAATAATCATTTAAATGGCATTCTTCTGTAAGCATCGATTTGGATTTCACCATCTGCTTAACATCATGTTTTGCCATGATAGAATGTACTATTTCATTATGTTCTTTAGCATCGGCTGCCCAATGTACAATTATTCCGTTTCGTTGAGCATTCGCTTCAAATTCGACTAAATAATCGTGAATATTCGAAAGTACATTAAATTTTATCTGAGAAGCAGTTTCACGAAGCAGTTCCCAATCTGCTATCTGGTGAGCCGATTTATCTCTTTTAGCGCGAACAAACCAAAGTGTCTCATCGTGCCAATTGACACGCTCTACATCTTTGTTAAACTTAGCTGCGGCTTCGCTGTGCTGTATTATTTTTTCTGATGACATTTTCTACTATTTAAAAGTCAATTTTGAAATGTTTATTTAACCGCAAAGTTCGCAAGGTTTTTACGCAAGGTTCGCAAAGAGATTTTTTAATCTTAGCGTGCTTTGCGTATTTTTTCTTTGCGAACTTTGCGGTTAAAAAAACTACTCATATTTTTAGTTTTCAAGTGAATTTAATATTTCGGCAATATGAATGGTTTTGATTCTGCTTTTTTGCCTTTTTAGTATTCCATCTAAGTGCATTAAGCAAGACATATCTCCACCTGTAATATAATCCACATTATGACTTTCGTGATCTTTAATACGATCTTGTCCCATTTTTACAGAAACTGCTTCTTCGGTAACGCAGAAAGTTCCACCAAAACCACAGCATTCGTCTTTTCTAGTTAAAGCAACTAAATCAAGACCTTCTATACTGTGTAATAATTGTTCAGGTTTAGAAAAAAATGGTGCGTTTAATTCAGACATCTGCGAAAGCTTTAATCCACGCTGACCATGACAGCTTACGTGCATTCCCACTTTATATGGAAATCTTCCGTCAATATGGTCAATTTTTAAAACATCTGTAATAAACTCTGTAAGTTCGTAAACTGTATTTCGAATTGCTGTTGCCTTCTCTTCTTGTTTTTCGTCATGCAAATGGTCTTTTACATGCAAAACACAGCTTCCAGAAGGACATACTATATAATCAAATCCAGAAAAATTGGCAATAAAATTGGCATCGCATCCTTTTGTTAAATGCGCATAACCGCTATTTGCCATTGGCTGTCCGCAGCAGGTTTGTCCCATCGGAAATTCGACGTCACAACCTAATTTTTGTAGTAATTCGTAGGTTGCGATTCCTACTTTAGGATAAAATTGGTCGACATAACAAGGTATAAAAAGTCCAATTTTCATGTTGTAGTATTTAGTGTGTTGTTCATTTAGGCGTGTACTGTAAAAATGTAAAAAATACGTTTCTCAGCAAATTTACAACATACAGACCGTTTTTACCTAATGTTTATAGAATTTCAAGTCAATTAAATCGTTCTGAATTGGTTTTGGATTCCAGTTATCGTGAATGGCCAATGCAGCTCCCAGAGCACTCGCTTGTGCCATTGACGCGGCATAAACCTCGATATCTGGAAAAGCTTCTGCCAATAAATTCATGTAAATCGAATTTTTACTGAAACCTCCATCCACAAAAATCTTTTTTACAGGGCTGTTATGAATTACCAGATTGGTTGAGAAAACCTGCTGTTCTACCAAATCTAACATTAATTGATGATAGGCTGTTTCGTAATCTTTATAATGCGAAAGGTCTCTTTTTTGAAAAGGGCATTCTTTCAGAATATCAAAATTGTATTTTTTCGGATAGAAAATCTGATAGTTAAGCGCGCGTAAATTGGCCACTATTTTTTTATCAAAATAAACTTCTTTGTACGTATCAACAGGAACCTTAAAATGTTGCGCCAAACGTTTGGTTTGCACTTCGTGTTCATTTCCTGCAAATAATCGTGCTGCTTTTACAGGTTTCTCTGTGTATTGCATATAACATAAACAGTCATTCTGCGATTCGTCAAACGTCAAAGGTTTGTTGTTGAATGGATTTAAAGAAATACTCCAAGTTCCTGTAGACAACAATACAAAAGGTTCTGTAAAATTGATTGTATACGGAATAATTGCCGATGAACTATCGTGAAGACCAACTCCAATCGCCAGACTATCACGTGTCATTATCACATCTTTACCAAAATGAATTGGCGGTATTTTATCTGAAATACCTTCTTCTTTCAACCATTTATGGTATTTCATTTTTTTGAAATTCCACAAATTGGTATGACAGCCAATACTTGTAATATCAGCGTAGGCTTCATTCGTTAAAAGAAAACTTAAAAACTGCGGCAGATGCAGACAGTATTTTACTTTTTCAAATATTTCGGGTTTCTGTTCTTTTATGCGATAAATCTGCATTCCCGAATTTAAACTGCCCAAAACTGGAGAAGCTGTCTTTACAGCAAATTTTTTCTCTCCTTTATATTTTTCATAGAAAGCAACTTTTAAATCCTCTGGATAATCTTTTAGATAATTATACAGAGGAGTTAAAACTTTTCCGTTTTCGTCTATATAAACAAAACTGGCTCCGTAAGTGCTGAAATTGATGGCTTTTAAAACATACTCTTTAAGCTCTTTTATTTCAGATAATCGTTCTAAAATCCAGTTTTTCAGTACTTCGATATCTTCACACGGAAATCCGTCTTCGTCTGTGGTTTCCTCCAGATTTACCGATTTCTCCCAGACAATTTTATAATTTTCGTTAAATAAAAAAACCTTTTTGTTTGTTTTACCAATATCAAAAATCGCAACTACATTCATTCTTTTTAATTGTAAATTGTTAATTATCAATTGTCAATTTATAATTAACAATTAATAATTTATAATTATAATCCCGTTGCCATTGTTTTTAAACCTCTTTCTTCAATCAGATTTTGTCTTACTTGAATCGAACGATATAATGCCACAGGGTTTAATGCTGCTCCAGAACGTAAACGAGCTTCAGCAACTAATGCGCGAACATCTGTACGGAATGCATTTTGAAGAATTTCCTGTGCTTTTACAACATCATTTTCTTCTTGCGCTTTTTCTAATGCCTTTCTATCAACAGAAAGTGCTTGCGCATAAGCAATCATAATCGCTTCAACAGACTGCAATAAATCTTCTAACGGATCTTTGATGTTGTGAGAAGCATCGATCATCCAACCTAAATCTTTGGCGTGATTCATTCCTCTTGCATCCATTCCTTCCACTAATTCATTAAAAATCAAGAATAATTGGTATGGTTTTAATGCACCAGCAGTTAAATCGTCATCACCATATTTTGAATCGTTAAAATGGAAACCTCCAAGTTTGTTTTCCATTAATAATAAAGATACAATCTGCTCAATATTAGCATTTGGAAGATGATGTCCTAAATCGACTAAAGTCTGCGCTTTGTCACCTAACTTCTTAACATACGAATAAGACTGCCCCCAATCTGCTACAGTCGTAGAATAAAAGTTAGGCTCAGCACATTTATATTCTAAAAACAATTTCCAGTTTGAAGGCAATGCATCGTAGATTTCTTCTAAACTTTCTAATGTATTTTGATAGGCTTTTCTAAAATTTAATTGCCCCGGAAAATTAGAACCATCTGCTAGCCAAACTGTTAAAGACTCAGATCCTAATTCGATTCCGTGTTTAATTACTTCTATGTTATGAGCAATTGCCTGTTTACGAACCGCTTTGTTAACGTTTTGTAATGAACCGTATTTGTAAGTATGTTCAGAGCTTGCCTGATCTTGGAATGTATTTGAATTCATCGCATCAAACTTCAAACCATGCTGATTTGCAAGTGTTTTGATTGCTTTATAATCTGTCGGGATATCCCACGGAATATGAAGTGAAATCGCTCCAGAAGCATTATTTAATTTGTGAAGCAAACCAACATCTTCAATTTTTTCTTCTAATGAACGAGGTTCTCCTCCACCAGCAAAACGTCCAAATCTTGTTCCTCCTGTTCCTAAAGCCCAAGATGGAATTGCAATTTGAAAGTCGATTAATTTTTGAATAATCGCTTCTGCATCATTTATTTCTGATGCTGTAAAAACTAATTTATTTTGGTGTTTTTTTAATAAATCTTCGTTATGAGATTCGATGTGGTTTGATCCGATTAACATAGTTATTGATATTTTAATAGAGTTTACAAGATATAACTTTATACGCTGTGAACTCCCGTTTTACTTCACTTTTTTGTTAAGTTTTCTTTGTTAAAGCGAATTGTTATATGCTAAAAAAATCTAACGTTCGAAAGAATTCGAACGCTAGACCACAAAAAACCACTTTTGCTTAAACAAACTTATATAAAAAACCTAAACAATCTTTATCTATAAAAGCCCATGGCTACGCCACCGTCTACGTTTAAGGCATTTCCTGTAGATTTACCAAGTAAACCTCCAACAAAAGCATAACAAGCGTTAGCAATATCATCTGGCAATATGATTTCATTTAATAACGTACGTTTTGCATAGTAAGCCGGAAGTTCTTCAACTGTAACTCCGTATGCTTTTGCACGACCTTCTGCCCATCCTCCAGACCAAATGTTTGAATCTGAAATTACAGCATCGGGATTTACTGTGTTTACACGAATTTTGTCAGCTCCAAGTTCTGCAGCCATTAAACGTGTTAAGTGCGCTTGAGCCGCTTTTGCCGAACCATAACCAGGGTTATTTGGACCAGCCACAACAGCATTTTTAGAAACGATATTTACAATATCTCCTCCAAAACCTTGTTTGCGCATTACTTCGATTCCAGCTTTAGAAACAATAAATTGTCCTTTAACCAAGATATCGTATAATCTGTCCCACTCTTCTAAAGTGTGTTCTGCGATAGATTTAGAAATACTGATTCCAGCATTATTTACCACAATATCAACACCTCCAAAAGCTAAACAAGCTTCGTCTAATGCTTTTTCTGTGCTTGCTTCATCAGTAACATTCAATAAAGTGCTTGAAACGGCATCTTTACCAAATGATTTGATGAACTCAGCAGTTGCACCTTCTAAACGCTCTTCGTTAATATCGTTGATTACCACACAAGCACCTTCTTGAGCAAATTTCTTAGCGATAGCTTTACCAATTCCGCCCGCAGAACCAGTGATTAAAGCTACTCTTCCAGATAATGCTTTTGGTTTTGGCATACGCTGTAATTTTGCTTCTTCCAATAACCAATATTCAATATCAAAAGCTTCTTGGTGTGGCAAAGAAGTATATTCTGAAACTGCTTCAGCTCCTTTCATTACGTTTACTGCATTGATATAATATTCAGATGCCAAACGTGCCATTGTTTTATCTTTAGCAAAAGTGAACATACCAACTCCTGGATATAAAATAACCACTGGATTTGGGTCACGCATTGCTGGTGAGTTTGATTTTTTGCATGCATTGTAATAGTCTTTGTACATTGCACGGTAAGCCTCGAAAGCAGGAGTTAATTTTGCTTTGATTGCATCAACATCAGATAAATCTTCGTTTGCATCCAATTCTAAAACCAAAGGACTGATTTTAGTTCTCAAAAAGTGATCTGGACAAGATGTTCCTAATGGAGCTAATTTCGCCAAATCATTAGAATTAATAAATTCCAAAACTCTTGCATCGTCTGTATAATGACCAATCATCTGACGTTCTGATGAACAGAAACCTCTTAAGATTGGAGCTACTTTTGCTGCTTTCAATTTACGATCTGCTTCTGGAAGACTGTCGATTTTTTTACCGCCAAAAACTGGACGTGTTTTTCCGTAATTATCTTCTAAGTACGAAGCACATTTCTCGATTACTTCCAGCGTATTGATATAACTATCAAACGCAGTATCTCCCCAAGTAAACAAACCATGAGAACCTAACATGATTCCGCGTAGTTTTTTACCGTTTTTTTCTGCTTCTTCTAAACAAGCTCTCAACTGAAGACCAAGATCAAATCCTGGGCGCTGCCAGCCTACCCAGCCAATTTCTCCGTTAAATAATTCTTCTGTGATTTTCTTTCCATCTTTTGCAGCAGCGATAGCAATTGCTGCATCTGGATGCAAGTGATCAATATGTTTGAATGGAAGAAAACCATGTAAAGGTGTATCTATAGAAGGCGCTTTTGAAGCTAAATCAAAAATACAGTGGTTGAATAATTCTACCATTTCATCTTCAAACTCAATTCCTCTGTAAACATTTTCAAGATTACGAAGTCTGTCCAAATACAAAGCCGCACAACCTGATTTTGTCAACGTTCCAATATCACCGCCAGAACCTTTAATCCACATTACTTCAGAAGATTCTCCAGTAAGAGGATCTTTGTCGGTAATTTTTACAGAAGTGTTTCCACCGCCGTAGTTGGTCAATCTTAAATCAGCCCCTAACAAGTTAGAACGATAAATAAAAAGCGCCACTTCATCACCTGCTAATGCTGCTGCCTTAGCCTCATCCCAAAGGTAGCTTACATGCTTAAAATTCATATTATTAATTGTGTTTGTATTCGACATATACTATTTTAAATTATTTCTTGTATTTATAATGAGTTACCAATTCCTACCAAAACGATTGCAAGCATGATAAGTCCAATTCCCCAGAAAAAAGTTTTCATTGTTTTTTTAGAAACTCCTTTCCATTCTTTCAAATAAAATCCCCAAAAGTTTGCTGTCAAAATGATGGTTGCCATATGAAGAATCCATGAACTGGCACCATTTCCTAATTTGCTTTCGCCCATTCCGTAAAAGAAAAACTGTAAAAACCACATGGTTCCAGCAAGAGCAGAAAACAATACATTTTTGGTTATTGGAGTAGATTTATCAGTATAATTTTTAATTGATTTATTCTTAAAATTCAAATAAAGACACCAGATAAAATTGGTTGTTAATCCTCCCCAAAGTAAAACAACATAAGTTACATTGTTCTGAAACAAAGGATTAGCTCCATTTACTACAGCTTGCTCTGCCATAGATTTTCCAGCCTCAATTCCGTAATTAAAAAATGAACTTAAAATTCCAGAAATCACGGCTACGATCAAACCTTTTACCAGATTAAAGTCTTTGTCTTTATCTTCATGACCAGTTGCAAAATCTTTCTCTTTTAGCATTCCTGCTTTTCCAGAAATAGCAATTCCGATTAGATATACAACCACACCCAATAAAACCAACTGACCCCCAGGATTAGAAATCATGTGAGAAAATGAAATTTTACCTTCTGTTGGAACAAAATCATAATAAATTGAAGGAACTAAAGCTCCAAACGCAGAACAGAATCCTAAAGTAATTGAATTTCCTAGCGACATTCCTAAGTAACGAACGCCTAAACCGTATGTTAAGCCACCAATTCCCCAGATCAATCCCATTAAAAAAGTAAAGGATTTTATAGATGGAGACGCTGCGGCAATAATTTCTGTAAAATTTGGAATCGTTAAGTACGCTGCAATTGGCGGAACAATCAGCCAAGAGAAAAATCCTCCCACTAGCCAATAGCTTTCCCAAGCCCAATCTTTCACTTTTTTAAAAGGCATATAAAAACTACCTGAAGAAAATCCTCCGATTGAGTGAAAAATGATTCCTAATAATGATTCCATATTATTGTTTTTGGTTTAGGTAAGGTTTGTTAGTAATTTGGTTTTGTAAAATAAGAGAATGTCAAAAAGAAAACTGTCCTGTACTATCCTTTACAGATTTCGTATTTTTTGTTAAAACTAAAGATTATTAGAAATAAGCACTTCCGATTATTGGGTAAATAAATTTAAAATGGCTATTTTAGCAATCGATTTCGCAATTATTAATTCCGCATTTGGGTTAAAATTTAAAAATCATAAAAAAAAGATTACAAGCCTTGCTAAATTCTCTTTTTTGATAAGCAAAATGATTTTGCGTGATAGATTTATCTTCAAATAAGAGATTTTTTTTAAAACCGTAGAATTAAAATGGGTTTCGCTGAAATACGAGACGTACTTCCAACAATGAACATGATTAAACTTATTAAAATAGATGAAGATTCAAGAGTTCCGAAATACAAACAGATTGTAGATTCTATTCTTCAGAACATAGCCAACGGAAATTTAAAAATAAATCAAAAAATTCCCTCTATTAATAGTTTCAGTGAAGAATTTTATATGTCTCGTGATACTGTTGAGAAGGCTTATAATATTTTAAAAGAAAGGAAAATCATTTCTTCCATTAGAGGAAAAGGCTACTATATTACCCGAACAAAATTGGAATCTAAAGTCAATATTTTGTTTTTGACCAATAAATTAAGTTCCTATAAAATGAAAACTTATAGCTCTTTTATTGATACTTTAGGAGCAAATGCACATGTTGACCTTCAAATTTACCACTGCGATGAGACTTTATTCTTGAATATCTTAGATAAGTTTGAAGGCGCTTACGATTATTATGTTATTACAACGCACTTTAAAACAGATGAATTAAAACATTTGAGCTTTACTGACGATGTTGTAAATGCCATTAAAAAAATCCCACAAGAAAAACTGGTGGTTTTAGATAATATCAAATTGGGAACAGGCGATGATGTAATTAAGATTTACCAGGATTTTGAAAATGATATTTATAATGCTTTAAAAGAAGGTCTTTCTAAAATATCAAAATACAAGCGTTTAATTTTAGTTTATCCAGATAAAGCGGTTTATCCTTATCCGAGAAGAATTTTGCATGGATTCAGAAAATTTTGTGTGGAACACGAAATCAATTTTGAAATCCTGAGTGAGGTTTATGATGATATGATTCTTAAAAAAGGAGATTTATTTATTACAATCGAAGAATCTGATTTGGTAAATTTAGTGAAACAGATTCGTGATGAAGAGTTTGTTTTAGGAAAAGATATCGGTGTCATTTCATACAACGATACACCTTTAAAAGATTTACTTGGCATTACCGTAATGTCAACCGATTTTAACGTAATGGGAGAAACCGCAGCGAGGATGATCTTGAATAAAGAAAAAGGCCAGGTAAAAGTGCCTTTTAATTTTATTGATCGAAATTCTATTTAAGGCACTAAGGTTCTAAGATGCTAAGATTCTAAGTTTTCCTTTCTTTATTTTAAAACTTTGTACTTTGTAAACCATAAAAAACCCCGCTTTATTAGCGGGGTTTAGTTGTATTATTTTTTTGATTCTTCGATAGAAACTTTTCTAAACTCTTTTAAAAGTTTTTCAATTTCCAAAGTCGATTTACGTGCTCTTGGTCCAGCAGCTTTAATTCCTTTTTCAGTCAAAGATTCAGCTTCAGCTTTGAATGTTTCAATTTCGGCGTTGATTTTTACTAATAAATCTTTCATGCTTATATATTGTTAAATTAAGTCACAAAAATAAAAGTTTGTGTGATAGTTACAACAATTTTGCTGTTAAATTTAATGCAGTTTTTCATTCATTTTCTTCACAATAAATTGACTTTAGTTTTTCATAAAACATCAATAAACACAACGAACTAACAATCAAGTATTTATTCTTAAAATATTTCTATTATTGTCATTCTAATACTTTCTATAAAGTATGCCACGCAAACAATTTTAATCTAAAAACAGGCCCAAAAACAAATCTATTTGTTAATTTTTTTGTGGAGAAACTCCCTTAAAAAGGAAAAAATTACTCCATCAGAGTCTTATTAAGGTAGACATTCTTTAAAATAAGCCCATCTATAATACTCTTATCTATCTTAGTTTTTGACGATTCTATAGTTAAGTTTTCAAATCTAAAATTGCTTAATCGCACATTTGGATCTCTTCTACTCTTTAAAATTTAGTGTATTTAATATCAATATTTCTAAAAACTAGCCAAAGCAGGATAAACATACACCTTTTGTTGCGAAAAAGTGAAGCTCAACCCACCTAAAAAAAACCAAAACAATAAGAAATTTTCTCATCTGTACGGCGGATCTATCGTTTCAAAACTATTTTAATTCAACTTTTACTTTTGCAGAAAGTTGTTTGGCTAAATTTGTTACATAGTTTGTAAAAAAAGCCGAATCATTAAAGCCTTTATCTGCACTCAATTCCCAAGCTGCAATAGCATAATAGCTGATTTCTTTATTGTTTTCAACTTTTAGTTTTGCCAAATAAGAATCTGTTAGCTGCCCTGTTTTTGGAGCTTCAATATAACCTTGGTAGATTTTTGCCGGAACTAAAATAGCTGTTCCTAAAATCCATTGACGCTCGTAAGTCAGATAATCATGCTGAATTAAACAAACCCAATCTCCCGCTTCAATAACCTGAAGCGGTTTTTTATTGTTTAAATTAGAAATTGCGGCCAAAAAAGTTTCATTTCCTTTAATGCCGTTTATAGAAACGGTATTTTTATAACCATATATTCCAGGCCAGATCGAAGTCGTTTCTTGCACCTGATACAAATTTGCAGAAGCATTCCAGTTTTGATAGTGATAGCTCAAAACAGAATTTACAGGACCTTCTGTTACAATTTTAAAAGTTGTCTTTTCTACATTATTGATGGTATCATTTCCTAAAATTCCGAGTCTGTTTATTTTATTATCAATCAGCAAGGCATAACCTCCTAATCCTACAGAATTTCCAACAGGAAAAATATCTCTTCCCCAATCGTACATTACATGATAATTATCTTCAACCGCACCTTTACTATTTATTCCAACATTTTCTGGAGTTATTCCTGGAAGTTTTTTTCCGAAAACATCTTTCGAATTTCTTCCGTCCAAATAATGTCTAAAACCGACTTTGTCATTTTCCCAAGTTGGTCCATCTGTTTGGTATTTTTGATAGCCCAATTTTTTATGAACCTGATCTGCCATTAATACTTCTTGTGTATCTGGATGAACTGGAAGATTTTTCCCTTCTCTTTTTCCAAAACGAACACTTGTCTTTATGATAAACTTCGGATCTATTTCTGACCATTTTAATAAAACATCTTTTTTCTCGCCAGGTAAAAAATCAGACGTAAAGAAAAGTTCATCCCATTTTCCATCGCCGTTAAGGTCATTGGTCTGCGCTGGAATGGTATCGTTTTTATGAATCAAAATTGGATAAGTTCCTTTTATAGCATTTTCTCCAATATCACCTCTTTTAATAGAAATTGATTTTTGAGTCAATGCCACCGAGCTCTCGTTTTTTAAAATAATTGTCTTTTCTGATATATTTTGAGAGACTTTACAGCTTGTCAACAAGACTGTAGTTAAAGCAAATGGAAGATAAAATAATACTCTTTTTTTCATTCTTTCTTATTCTTTATTTTTTCAGAACAATTTAAGAGTTTTAATTGTTACAATAACACTTAAAATAAAAAACTTTGTTTTAAGAATTTTCAGAAATAAAAAAGCAGGATAATGAATAGCATTTATCCTGCTTTAAAAGCATCATTTTTAGCCAAAATGTGCTTATGAAAAAATTAAAAAATCACATTAAAAAATACATGGCTTTGTAGTAATCGTGAAACTTTTTCTGAGAAATCTTTTGGTGCAAAAAAGTTTTTTTAACCTCTTTAACCCCCAATTTGCTGTCAAAAAATGTTTTTAGCTCACTTAAAATTTCGGGTCTCGTTTTAGATTCATCAAACAAAATAAAGTTATTTGCTCCTTCTAAAAATGATAAACTTTTATAAAAATTTAAATTAAATAAGTAAACCAAAATATTAGATCCTTTTTTCTCTTTTGCTAAAAAATTGAGCAATTCGCTATGATTGTGTATTACAAAAACAATACGGTCAAATTCTTTGGTTGTTGCTTCGTCAAAAAAAGGGCGTTCTATAAAATCGAACTCTTCTTTAAATCTTCTTTTGAACATTTTTAAAAAAACACCTTTGCTATCTAGCACTAAAACTTTTTCATTCTCCATCATTCAATTTTTAAAACATACAAACATAAATCAGCAGATAATAAACAAATACCCTAATAAGTCAAAAAAAGGATATAATAAGGTATTTTTTAAACTTTTATGATATGAGTAACATTATTCTCGACAAAAGCCAACAACTCCTCCATTTTTCTGCAGTCATAATCTTTTCTAGAAATAGTAATGATATAATTGTTCTGCCCTATTATATAAAGGAATAAAAAATTCTTAGTCAAGATAGCTTTCTCTATTGTTGTCCATTTATGGGTTAACTGCCCTAAGGGAAACCTAATACATACTTTAGAATCTGTAAATATAAATTTATATCTATTGTTCAATTTTCGAAATTTGACGAATCTTTTTGCTAATTGAAAGGCCGCTTTTGAAATGGCATCAATAAATGAATTTTCAATTACGACAAAAAATACAATTATCGCTAAACTTCTTATCAGCCAAAGAAAAAAATCTGCCTCAAGATTAATGTGAGAGAAATCAAAAAAAATTATAAATAATAAAATCAATATTGAAATAAAAACAATACGGTCTTTAAACAAATGTTCAAAATACATTTTGTTCAGTTTTCTTATCTCAGAAAGGTGCAATTGAAACTCTAAAGAAAAATTTGAAGAATTCATAATATTCATTTGGGATTTTATCTAATCACCAAAATTAGACTTATGCTCCCTATCTCTAGTAACGCTTTAGGTTTTATAACTATCAAAATAGGACTTAAATTTTTCTTTTAGATTTTTTAATTAAGAAAAAAGAAAAAATAAGGCTTTTTTACTATAAAAATTTTAATGTTAAAAAAATTTTCATGAAAATAAAACTTTATTACCGGATGAATATTTTACTTCTGTGTAATTTCATAAATAGTGTATGAATAGTTTGAGGTTGCCCATGTAGATGTTGTCGGGCCAATTTTATCACTTACTATATTCAATCTTAAGCTGCTATACATTCTAACAAGTTAATGAATACACATAAAAGCACTCACTATTTAACAAATACAAAAAGTGAATTGCAAGTTGAAAAATATTAAATATAAATCATTAATTGTGAAAGTCTGTTGCTTTTGGTCTTAATTTAAAACGCTCAAAAAAAAAGGAGAAAATTAAAAATTTTCTCCTTTGCGTATGGCATGTAAAAAATGCAAAAAGTAATCAAAAAAATTTACAGCGAGATTACTATTTACTATTGCAAATATCTTATTTCAAAAATACTTTTATAGCTCGTAAAAGTTTTTAAAATGACACTATAAGACAAAATTAATTCTAACTTGTGAGTTGCTATCAAAGAACACATAATTCCCTTATCAGCTCCTTTTCTAATATTTAAAGGTTGTTTCGAATTAAAGTTTAATTCCGTTTTTAAGATTCTTTAACGAAGCATCTTTTGAGAGTTTAATTTGATTAATTACAATTTCAGCAATTTTATTTGCTCCTAATAATGAAAGGTGCGTATCGTCGGCTTTATCTTTATCATAAAAGGCATTTTCTCCTGCTTTGAAATGAAGATGAAGCTGTTTTGATTTTTCTGGTCCATAAGACTGCTCCAATAATTCGGTATAATACTCCAAATCTATAAAAGGCACATTGTACTCTTGTGCAACCAATCGGGTTTCTAAAGGATAATCGCCATGTGTTGGCACTAAAACTCCTTTTTCGTTAAAATTACGTCTACTTATAGAAGTTAATAATATCGGAATAGCGCCTTTTTCTCTACTTTCTTTTACAAAACGAATCAGGTTGTATCTGTAGGCCGTATGTGGATTGGTATAGCGCGACGAATCTTCTATTTTTTCGTCATTATGTCCAAATTCTATAAAGACATAATCACCTTTTTTAAGTTTGTTGTAAACAGAATCCCAGCGTTTTTCATTGATGAAGCTTCTGGTGCTTCGTCCGTTTACGGCTTTATTGATTACGGTTATATTTTCTTTGAAAAAAGGCTGCAATACTTGAGCCCATCCATGTTCTGGATTTTTTTCGGGGTCTTTTTTATTAGCCATTGTAGAATCTCCAATGCAATATAGGGTTGTTTTTTGTGCGAAACCTATCGTGGTGATCAGGAGTGTTAGGATGATATATTTTTTCATTTTCTTTTATTTTTTTACTGTTTAGTTTTTTTTTTACCGCAAAGTTTTTTTTACCGCAAAGTGCGCTAAGGATACGCAATCCCGATAGCTATCGGGAACAAAGGTTTAGTAAATAAATAAAAGCTTTGTGTCCTCTTTGACAGAGAAAAATTTTGCTCCCGATAGCTATCGGGATTGCATTTTCTTTATGTACTTTGCGCTAGAAATTAATTGCAAAATAGACGCACTGCGGTGCGTCTCTACAAAAAACCTTTGAACCTTTGTTGCTCAAAACTTTTGAACCTTTGTAAAAACTAATGTTTTGAAACTGCTGTAGGCACTGTTGCTCTTTTACCTATAAACACATCTGTCATCAAGACGTTTTCTGCATTTTCGTTTGACAGGGCGTTTTTCGCTTCTTTGATTTCTATGTTTTTTAATGATATATTCTTGATTTTTTTGTCTGCAAATCCCTGAATTACTATTCCAGATTCAGATGCTTTGTTACAGGTGATATTGGAGAAATATACATTCGATATATCTGACTGGTAACCTTTTCCTTCTCCATGATAATTTGCCGTAATATAAAGACAATCTTCTACTTGGTCTAACTGAATATTATTAACAAATATATTTTTAATATAACCACCGCGATCGGCATTGGTTTTTAGATAAATGCCTCGTTTTAAATAACCTGCCGTTTTACAATTTTCTACAAAGACATTCTGAACGCCTGCCGACATTTCGCTGCCAATTACTACTCCATGAAGTCCTTTAAAATTGCAATTACGTATCACGATATTTTCGCTTGGTGTTGCTGTATTGGATCTTCCTTCATGATCTCTTCCTGCTTTTATGGCTACATTATCGTCTCCGTTGTCAAAAGTGACATTTTCTATTAAAACGTTTTTTGAGTATTCGGGATCGATTCCGTCATTGTTATGATTTAGCGATTTATAGCTTATTCCGCGAATGGTTATACTTTGTGATTTTAATAAATGTAAACACCAAAACGGCGAATTCTCTATTCGGACATTCTCTACTAATATGTTCTTACAGTTTAAAAACTGGATCATTTGCGGTCTTAAGAAATAACCTTCTCCAAATTTTCTTTCTTCGATTGGAGTGCTATTATGATTCATTTCGCGGCTACGGTTTTTGCCTTCGTTTTCTTTTGCTTTAAAGGTTTTCCAAATTTTCCCGCCTTCTCCATCAATAGTTCCTTCTCCTGAAATAGCAATATTGGTACAGTTATTAGCATAAATTAACGGACTGTAATTGTAAAGCATCGTGCCTTCCCAGCTTGTTAAAACCATCGGGAGATAATCTTTTGGATTGTCGCTGAATTTTATTTTGGCTCCTTTTTCTATCTTCAAATTGACATTGCTCACAAAATGAATTGGTCCGTTTATTTTATAGATTCCTTTTGGTACAATAATAGTTCCGCCATTGTTCTTCTTGCACAATGCCATTGCTTTGTCAAAGGCCTTTTTATTATCAGTAATAGAATCGCTTTTTGCTCCCAGTTTTAAAATATTTATCTGATAAGCAGGTACTGTCGGAAGCTGAATATTGTTTACAATAGCATCTACTTTTGCCGATGGAAAATCTCCGTTTTGTGCAAAACAAGCGCTGGAAAGAAGTATTAAGAGTAGATATTTCATTTTTTTAGGTTCTGAGGTTCTAAGATTCTAAGGTTCTGAGGTTTTCTTTAGAGCTGTACTATACTTCTTTTTAAATTTAGTAAAGAAACTTAGTGTCTTAGCACCTCAGAACCTTAGTCCTTTTTATTAAAAATACCAATTAGGCACTTTATCTTTAAGAATATTTTCTATAGCATACTGCCCTGCTTCTTTCTTGGAAAGCTGATGCGACCATTTTACTCTTTTTGCAGGCTGAAACCCTTCGCCAGTGCAATTGTATTCGGCATAAAAAGATTTTTTTTCTGCTTCTGGTTTAGACCAGTTTTCCCAGCCTTCAGCTTTAATCTGGCTTCCCATTTCGCAGTTTATAAAAACCGTTTTGGCATAAATACGCCACGGTCTTCCTAAATAAACGTCTTTTGCATCTTGATTTGCTGTGAGTTTGCAGTTTTTAAAAACGAATCCGAAAGGAGTTCCTTCTGGAGTTGAAGCTGCTGTGATATAGGAACTTTTAATACTGTGGATAGTACAGTTTTCGAATAAAGCAGTTGCGCCTCCAAAAATAAAATCGGTTGTTCCTTCTATGTAACAGTCTTTAAAATATTGTTTGGCCTCTTTTCCAGATAGATATAATGTATCCTGATTTCCTAGAAGATTGCAGTTTACTATTTTGGTACGATTTGCTGTAACTGACAATGCAATAGCTTGTCCGCGTTCTCCTGAAGTATTTTTAATAGTTAAGTTTGATGCCGAAAAATCGTCTCCTTCAACCAAAAGTGTATAGGTATAAAAGGTACTATTTCTTCCGAGTCCGATTTTTGAAAAATTATCGTCAAAAGTAATAATCGTATTTTCTTTGCTTTCTCCTTGTAAAACGACATTAGTATTCCATTCTGGAATTCGGACTTTCTCGTTGTATGTCCCGTTTTTTACGAATATCGTCACTTTCTCGTACGGAAAAGCTGGAGTTGCGTAAACGGCATCTTGAATTTTGGTATAATCTCCAGAACCGTCTTGTGCTACAGTAATGTAATTGACATTTTTCTTTTCGGCAGCACCTACTTTAGTTCCATTTTTAACTGCCCAATCTGGAAATTTTTTCAAAACTTCCTGTGGAGCATCTGAATACCAAGAGTAGCCATTTCTTCTTTCTGATCCAATTTGGTCTAATGATTTTTTCTTGATTCCGTCACGATCACAAAAGAAAGGTTCATTGGTTTCCAAATCTATAAATCTCGCCCAGATTGGTTTGGCATTTGTTGTTGGAATCATTTTTTTATCTACAATTTTTCCAGCATCATTTAAAACTCTTTTTTCTTCTAAATTGGTGATTTTTGTTTTTTCAAACCAAGCCACAGCGCTTTTTACAGCAGTAACTATTTCTGGAGAAGGTTTGTCTAAAGACATTAAAAGCAATACAATTTTGGCCGATTCATAACCGCTTAGCGAGGCTAATTCAAAAGCTCTTGCATTTGCAGGAGCCAGCGTAACTTCGTCATGCTGCGCACACCATGCAGTTAAAACTCCATTTTGTTTATATTGTGTTTTTAAAATACAGTCGATTCCTTTATCAAAAGCTTTTTTACATTTTTCTACAACTTCTTTTGATGGTTTAATGCTATAATAATCCGAATCGTCTGCTACGGCTTTTATGACATTCATAATATTAACCATCGAATCGTCATTGTATGTAATATGGGCATAATAGCCTTTTTTTAACGGATAAAACTGTGGCCATCCTCCATTTGCATATTGAGCTTCTAACAAATAATTTAATCCTTTTAAGAAAGATTCCTTGTAACGTTCGTCTTTAACCTGAGCGTACATTCTAGACATAAAAAGCATTTCTTGACAGGTTGCTCCATTGTCTGTAGTGGTTTCTAGGGCCGTTTTTTTGAGTGCAATTAAATCTGTTTTCTGCTTCTCGGTCAATTCATCCTGCATCTGAATATTTTTGGGCCAGCCTCCAATGTCTCTTTGATAGAGCAATACATTTTCGGCTATTCTTTTGGCATCTGCTGTTACAAACCAAGCGGCATCACTCTTACGAATAATATCAGGCCATCTTTTGTAGGTGTTTTGAGCATTTACAGCAAAACTGCAAAGGCATAAAAAAAGTATTATTTGTTTTTTAAAATGCATCATTTCCTTCTTATTTCGTTACTCTAAACCAATCTACTTCAACATTTCCAGAATCATTTTTTACTTCTTCACCTAAGGCAAAAAGTCCAACTTTGGCACCAATCCATCTTCCTTCTCTAGATTTGAAATCATTCCCTATAGTTTGATAATTTTTATCATCTAAGCTGTAAAAGAAACTGCATATTCCATTTTTCTTAATTTGAACTCTCAGATAAATGGTATTGTTTTCTATTAAAATTGGTTTTGTTCCCGTTTCTGAAACCGTTTTATCAAAAGTTCCTGTTTTTTGGTTCAAGTATAGTTTTCCATCGACATTTTTAAAGCATAGAAAACTGTAATCTAATCCCATTACAATCAAACCTGTTGATTCGCCTTTTAATCTTGAATTAAAAGTCAGTTTTGCTGTAGCTGTAAACTCTTCTGCTGGAAATTTTTGCAATAACAAATTGGGTGCATTGAAGATGTTTGAAGTACTAGTATTACAAAAAAGATTCAGATATCCTAAACTAGTTGGGAATCCGAAATTAGTTTGTCTGTTGGCTTGCCATTGCCATTGTAATCCTAATTTAGATTCGTTAAACTCATCTGAAGTTGCCGGAACTTCTATTGGATATTTTTTACCAACATTTGGCTTTCTATAGGTAGTTACAGGCTCACCAATTCCATTTTTATCAAAATCCTCCCCCATAACTGGCCAATCGTTTACCCATTTCATTGGCTGAAGATGAACAATGCGTCCGTAAGCACCTTTATCCTGAAAATGGAAAAACCAGTCTTCTCCTGTCTGAGTGGTAACCCAAGCACCTTGATGCGGACCATTTATTGCGGTCGAACCTTGTTCTAGAACCTTTTTCTTCTCATAAGGTCCAAAAACATTTTTCGATCTTAAAACAGTCTGCCATCCTGTTGGAACGCCACCAGCTGGAGCAAAAATGTAATAATATCCATTTCGTTTGTAAAATTTAGGCCCTTCAATAGTCTCTTCATCCTTGTGTCCGTCAATAACCATTACTTCATCATTGTTTACGACGGTTCCTTCTGAATTCATGGAACACACCACAAGCAAACTTTTAATCTGTGCACGACTTCCTGCAAAGGCATGAGTCAGATAAGCTTTCCCATCTGTATCCCAAAGCGGACTCGGATCGATCAATCCTTTTCCTGCTTTAACCAAAAGCGGTTCAGACCAAGGGCCTTCTGCTTTCTTAGCTTTAATCATATAGATTCCGAAATCGGGATCTGGATAGTAAATGTAAAATTCGTTTTTATGAAAAGTAATGCTTGGCGCCCAGACTCCATTTCCGTGCTGTACGTTATCATACGTTTCAAACGGTGGCTGTTTTACCAAAGCATGTCCAATAATTTTCCAATTTACCAAATCTTTTGAATGTAAAATCGGTAATCCTGGAATACAGTTAAACGAAGAAGCTGTCATATAATAATCATCGCCTACGCGAACAACATCTGGATCTGAATAATCGGCATGAATAATCGGATTGGTGTAAGTTCCGTCTCCGTTATCTGGCGTCCAGACTTGTGCAGTATTCTTTTGAAAAGAAATAATGGAGAAGAGGAATAGGATGATTTTTATGTTTTTCATTTTTAACTACACTTTTTATTTAAACCTGACAGGTTTTGAAAACCTGTCGGGTTTGTAACTTGCTTATTCTTTGATGAGTTACTTTGAGATGCTTCGACTTCGCTCAGCAAGACAAACATTACAATTGATAATTAACAATTAATAATTATCAATTGTATTTATCTATTCAATTCAATAGCTGCCAAAATAAAAGGCCCTGTTGCTTTAGGATCGTTATCTTTTTTTCTTTCGTTTACGTAATACTCGTAAGATCCGTCACGATAAGGAGTTCCTCCTAAACCTGCAACTTGACAGCAGTTTGTTAAAGTGATTCCACCATCTTCGTCTACTTTTTTGATTAAAACTGTAGTCAATCCGTCAAAAGCTTTGTTGGCTGCTTTTTTAAATTTAGCTGGTAAATATCCTTTGTTTACCCCTTTTGCAAAAGCATATGAAAACATTGCAGATCCAGAAGCTTCTAAATAATTATCTTTTTCACCGCCTTTGTCTGTAACTTGATACCACAAACCTGATTTACTATCTTGAAATTTAAGTATCGCTTCAGAAGCATTGTTTAAATATTTAATCAATTCTTTTCTTTTTGGATTGTCTTTTGGCATATAATCTAATACATCAACCAAAGCCATTACATACCAGCCCAAAGATCTAGACCAAAAGTTTGGAGAGTTTCCAGTCTCTTTATTTGCCCATGGCATTTGTTTGCTTTCGTCCCAACCGTGATACAACAATCCAGTTTTTGGATCTGTTGCTTTAAGCTGAATTACTTCAAACTGTTTTGCGATATCATCAAAACTTTTTCCGTTCTCAAATCTAGCTGTGTATTCTGCGTAGAATGGTTCGCCCATATATAAACCGTCTAACCACATTTGGTTTGGATAGATTTGTTTATGCCAGAATCCACCGCTTTGAGTTCTTGGCTGTTCTGTAAGCTGTTTGCGAATTAATTGCAATGCTTTTAAATATTTATCTTCTTTTGAATAATCATAAACATTAAAAAGCAGACGTCCAGGCAATACTAAATCAATATTATATTTATCGAATTCGTAGGTGTTAATACTTCCGTCAGCTTGAACTAAATTATCTACGTAACCTCTGATGTAAGCTTTGTATCTAGGATCTGGATTTTTTTTGTATAGTTCTTCGATTGAATGCAATACTAAAGCGTGAACATAATCCCATTTAGGTTTTTTAGCATCATCGATCATGTATGCTTCTGGATGGCGTTTCATCAATGTCAAGGCCATTTTATCAGACCATTTTGCATTCTTTCCAATCACAATCTCTTTTGCTGGTTCTTGCGATGTTACTTTACAACTTGTAATGGTCATAAAACAAGCCATCAAAATCGACATAAAATAACTTTGCTTTCTACTATTTTTCATTTCAAAATATATTTAAATTCTACTATTTTTCTAATTCAACTGCAACTAAAATAAAAGGCCCTAATCCATGCGAATTATCCACTTTTATTTTTTCGCCTATATAATATTCATAAGAACCATCCCGATAAGGATTTCCTCCTAACCCTGCACTAGCACAAACTTGAGTAATATGTATTTCTCCGTCTGGATCTACTGTCACCAATTTTTTTATAATTCCGTCAAATCCTTTTTCTGCTAACTTTTTATAGCTTTTTGGCAAATACCCTTTTTTTACTCCTTTTGCAAATGCATAAACAAACATTTCAGAACCAGATGCTTCAAGGTAATTTCCTTTTCTATTTCCAGCATCTGTAACTTGATACCATAATCCTGATTTATCTTGATATTTTGCAACGGCTTTCGAAACCTCATTCAAATACTGGATAAGTTCTTTTCTTTTCGGATTTTCTTTTGGCATAAAGTCTAACACATCAACCAAAGCCATCATGTACCAGCCTATAGATCGAGACCAAAAATTAGGTGAGGTTCCAGTTTCTTTATTCGCCCAATCCATTTTTTTACTTTCATCCCAAGCATGAAAAAGAAGACCCGTTTTTTGGTCTAAAGTATGCAGGTGAATCTGCTCAAACTGTTTTACAATATCATCGAAGCTTTTTCCTTGCTCAAATTCAGCTGTATATTGTGCATAAAATGGAGTTCCCATATACAATCCATCCAACCACATTTGATTTGGGTAAATCTTTTTATGCCAAAATCCTCCCGAATTTGTTCTCGGATGCGTTTCCAATTGTTTTCTTAAAAGTTGTAGCGCTTTAATATAACGGTCTTCTTTGGTTTGCTTATAAATTTCAAAAAGCCCTTTACCAGCATTTATATAATCAATATTGTAATCTTCTAATTTATAATTTAGAATATCGCCAGAACTGTTTATTACTGTTTCGTAATACTCTTTAACATAATTGAGATAAGTCGGATTCTGTGTTTTATTGTACAGATTCTCAAAAGCAGTCATCATAAGCCCAAGCTTATAATCCCATTTTGGTTTTTCATTATTATCAATTTGCCAAGCTTTTGGGTCACGCTTCATAATAGAAAGAGCCATTCTTTCAGACCACTTCAAGTCTTTAGAAATAACAATTGTCGTTTCTTGAGCTTTTGCATTCATAAGTGAAAACAGCAAGCCAATAACCATGAGTGGTAAACCAAAATATTTTTTCTTTCTATCCATAAAAACATTTATTTATCCAATTCGATTGCGCTTAATAAAAAAGCACCCAATCCTATTGCACCATTTTCTTTTGTTTTGGAAGACAAGTAATAGTTGTTTGTTCCGTCGCGAAATGGTTTTCCGCCCAAACCTACATTTGATGAAACATTCAATACATTCACTTGTCCTTTTTTATCTACTTTCACGAATTCTTTCACAAAACTGTCAAATGATTTTTTAGCTGTTGTTTTGTAGCTTGAAGCTAAATATCCTTTATTGGCTCCTTTTGCAAATGCATAAATAATCATTCCAGAAGCAGAAGATTCTACGTAATTTCCGTATAAGTCTGGTTTATCAGCTACTTGATACCATAACCCATTTTCGCTTTTGTACTGATTTACATTTTTTGCAATCTGATTTAAGTACTCCACCAAAACTTTATATTTTGGATGCGATTTTGGGAAATAATCTAATGTTTCCACCAATGCAACCATATACCAACCAATTCCTCTGCCCCAAATAGTTGGCGAAGTTCCTGTTTGTTTATCTGCCCACGCGATTTCTTTACTTTCATCCCAAGCTTGGTACACCAAACCTGTTTTTTTGTCTACAATATGTTTTTGAACGAGTTCGAATTGTTTTGCGATATCATCTAAACTTTTTCCTTTTTCATATTTAACTGTAAACTGCGCATAAAAAGGTTCTGCCATATACAACCCGTCAATCCACATTTGGTTTGGGTAAATCTGTTTGTGCCAAAATCCTCCACTAGCTGTTCTCGGCTGACTTTCTAACTGATTTCTTAAATTCCCGATAATCTGTAGATAGCGCGAATCTTTTGTAACATCGTATAAATTAAACAGTAGTTTTCCCGGATTCAGACAATCGATATTGTATTCTTTAATATCGTATTTTTTGATATTTCCAGTACTGTCAATCATTCCATCAACATATTCTTTAATATAATTGAGGTATTTTTTATTGTTTGTTTTCTGGTATAGTTTTTCAAAACCAGACAATACAAAACCCATTTTATAATCCCATTTTGGTTTTTCGTTTCCGTCAAGCTGCCAAGCATTCGGATACTTATTTAAAATAGAAAGAGCAGTTCGTTCTGACCATTTTAAATCGTACGGAATTGCATTGTCTGAGGCCTCTGTCTGATTTTGCGCAATTGCAAAAACACTAAAAAGCAGAAATAACAATAGGGCTGTTTTTTGATACTTCATATTTATATTTTTTTTAGCCACTCCTGATAGCTATCGGGAGTGGCAAAAAACAATTTACATTTTTCCTTTTTTATTCAGTACTTCCAATTGTTTGTCTAAATACTGAACAAACTCTTCTTTAGTTTTAATTCCGTTTACTTCTTGTTCCCAAGCGCCTAAAAGGTAAAAAGTCACCGCTTTTGTCGTTGGCTTAAAAACTAAAAGATAATCTAAGTCTGTATCTTCGATATTTTCAATAGTACTAATTTCATAAAAAATTGCCATTCCTAACTTATCTGGAACCAAAGATTGTTCTCCGTAAGTTGCCAAATATGCCCATTTTTTATTTTTGCTGTCTTTTTTAAGCAATTCAGCTGTTTTTGTTTTTACAATTCCAGTACAGATTCCTTTGATTGCTTGCGAAGCTTTTATGGTATGTTGAGTATAAAGCTGATCTGGTTTAATTGTCAATTCTGACACAAAATCGATTTTATCTGAAGCTGTTTTCCATCCATAATAATTCACTTTTACTGTAGATTCATTCGACTTATTGGCCACTGTCGCAATTGTTGAATCTACTTCACGGAAGTGTAATTTTTCTTTGTTTAAATAACGGTCTATGGAACCGATTCCGATTCCTTTTCCTGCTTTTAAAATATCGGCTCCCCAATCGCTCATTTCATGATAAGAATCAAAACCGTCCTGCCCTACTTTTGGCAAAATATTTTCTGATGTCTTTTTTCCAAAAATATCAATAGCATTTCTCCAGTCTAAGTATAAACGATATCCAATTCTATTGTTTTCCCATCCTGGACCTTCGTAGCGAATATCAAAAGAATGGTCGGTATGTTCTGGAGCCAGCTTTAATCGGTCCACATTTTTAAACACAGTACCGCCTTTATATTTTCTTCCTTCCCATTTTCCGTCTGTTTTTGCAGATATTTCGGCATACGTTTTATTGGTTTTGATATCATATTTCTGCGCATTTATGGCTGTTATACCTGCGAAAAATAAAACTGCTGTGGTGATTTTTGCTTTCATTTGTATTCTAAATTATTTAAAAATTGTATCTAAAAATCGTACGCTGTACGAGATTGTCTGTGTAAACCAAGGGTCATAAAACCAAAATGAATGAGGCGAATCTGGAATAGTCTGCACTTCATTATAGATTTTATATTGATTCAAAATCTGAATCATATCGTCTCTTCCTGCATGAAATCTCGGTATACTGCTGCAGATATATAATACCGGCGGTGTATTTTTGTCTGTATGACTCAATGCAGATGCGTTTTTCCAATTCTCAGGAATCTCATCTGATTTTCCTCCTAGCCAAAATGCTGCCATATCTCCCTCTGACGATTCAGGATGTTTAAATGCCAAAACACCGTCTACATCAATTATCGCATTGACTTTTGACGATGCTCTGCTTTTAAAATTTTTATCTTCAAAAAGCGGGTCATTATTTGTTGTACCAATCAAAGCTGCCATCTGACCTCCCGAAGAACAGCCTAAAACCGCAATTTTGTTTGGATCTACATTAAATTTCACCGCATTGTCTTTTATAAATTTTATCGCATTCTTGACATCAATAACCCCATCAGGATATTTTGCTTCCAATGATAATCTGTATTCAATCGCAAAACACGAATAACCTTTTGCTGCAATTTCTTTTCCGATAAACTGCATTTGATTTTTATTTCCCGATCTCCATCCTCCGCCATGAATCATAATTACAGCAGGATTTTTTTTCTTTTTAGTATTGATAAAAGCATCAAAATGTAAAACACGATTTTGCTCTTTATTGTAAACTAAATCAAATGTTTCCTTAACATCTGGATTTGATTTTATTTCTGGAATAGTAATAAATGGATACTTCTTAATTAATTTAGCATAAGTGCTTTTAATCGTATACGATGTGTCTACCTTGTACTGCTGGCTTTGCATTACAATTACATTAAAAAACAACACTAAAATTAATTTAAATTTTCGCATTTCTACTCTTTACTTTTTAGTTAAGAAAGGAGTTCGACCTATAGTCAAACTCCTTTTTAACTACTTCAAAAAACATAGTTCTCAAAAAACTAACAAATTACTAATAACCAGGATTTTGAGGAAAATCTTTATTTTGGTTTAAATCCAAAGCAGATTGTGGTATTGGTCTTAAAATTTTAAGCTTACCATCAACACCAACAAAATTTGCTTCTTTAATTTTATAATTATAAGCCGAAGCTCTTGCTACCAAAGTTCCTGTACGTTTTAAATCGAACCAGCGTTTATATTCTCCCAATAGTTCTCTTCCTCTTTCGTCTAGAATATAGTCGATATTAAATTGGGCTAAAGTTGCATTTGCTACACCTGCTCTTCTTCTCACTTCATTTAAACGAGCTAAACCTGTTCCTGGATTTCCTGCTTTTAAATAAGCCTCAGCAGCAATTAAATACGTTTCTCCAAGTCTCGAAACAATAATATCTCTCGTACTTACAGGCCCTGTGCTTGAAGGCGTAGTTGGATCTGGATCATCAAATTTCTTAACTGGAATCGTGTAACAATCTAAGTTTTTAATTAGCGTATGTGCCGCAGAATATTCTCCCCAAGGATGATATACAAATGTTGCCGATAATCTTGAAGCATTAGCTGTCATCCAAGCTGTTTTATCTGCAGCTGTAAACCATTTTGGCTCGTAAAAATGTCTCACTTTTAACGAAGCTGGATTTGAACTTCTGTAATACGGATAATATAAAATAGTCTTTGTAACTCCGTTTGTTGTTTCAGGTCCTTCAACAATTTCGGTCATAAAAGTCGCATTCCATCTAGCATCGCCTTTTTCGTATAAACCTAAAGCATAATCTGTAGGACATAAATTGTAGCTTCTTAAAGGCGCTCCTGTTTCTGCTCCTCCTAAATAAGAACTGAAATAGTAAAATTGGTTATTACCCAATTTTGTTGGATCTGTACTTGTTGAAGCTTTGTCATATTGCACAGAAAAAATCGTCTCTGCATTTAAGTCATTTCCTGGCTTAAACAATTGATCGTAAGCTAACGCTAAAGTTTGTCCTGCAATTGCAGCATCAGCATAAGTCGCAGCTTTTGAAAAATCATCTGCTTTACCAAAAGTTTCATATCCTCTTGTTAAGTATACTTTTGCCAACAAATCGTTTACTGCTCTTTTGTTTACTTTTCCAGCTGTGCTATAAGCAGCGCTTCCAACATTAGCCAAAGCAAATTCTAAATCGGCTATGATTTGTGTATATACTTCTTCTGCACTATTTCTCGTGAAAGATAAAACTGGGGTAGTTATATTATCTAGAACAATTGGAACACCACCATAAGTCTGTACTAATAAGAAATAGGCATTTGCTCTTAAATAACGTGCTTCTCCTACAAGTGTATTTATGTTTGCTGTCTGCTCTGTAACTGTCGAATAATACACCGTTTTGTTTACTGCCTGAATCTGCTGGTAACAAGAATTGTATAAATCGGCAACGTTGTCTGAAGACGGAATTAAAAGCGCATATTGACTTAAACCTGCAGGCTCAGGAGTTCTTCCTTCTGCATACATATCGGTTCCTGCTTCAAAAAGCCATGGATTACCACCATAAATTCCTTTTAACCAAGCATAATTAGAATTAACCAATAACTGAAATCCTGTTGCAGTTTTATATGTTGCGTCTGCTGGTACAAACGAACGGCTATCTTCTTCTATATAATTACTGCATGAACTTACAGCAGCAGCAATTATTCCTATTATTACTAATATTTTTTTCATTTGAATATCTTTATTAAAATTTAACACTTAATCCCAATTGTGTTGTCACAGATGCTGGACGATTTACCCCAAAAGGAGAAGCTGCCCATTCTGGATCATAACCATCAAAATCTGTAAACACAAATGGATCTAGAACGTTTACATAAATTCTGAAATTTGAAATTTTTAGTTTTTTCAATAATTCAGAATCTAAACTATAACCTAAAGATATATTTTTGATTTTCACATAAGAAACATCTCTGTAGTAACCAAATAAAGAAGTCCAATAAGCACCCGCACCTGTTGCTACAGGGCCTGGTCTCGGGTTTATTGTATTTGCATTTGCTTCGATACCTGCTCCATTAGTCGGAATAAAATAATCCATTGCTAATTTCTGACGTCCACGGTCACTTACATCGGCAAAATTTTGGTGGAAAGTACTTAAAACTGTTTGCCCTTGACTTGTCAAAACCGAGAAATTAAAATCAAATTGACCTACAACTAACTTTGAATATAAACTTCCTTGCCATTCTGGGTTTGGGTTTCCAATTACAGTTCTATCATCCTGATTAAATTTCCCGTCTCCGTTTAAATCTTTTGGCCTTGCCTGCCCAGGAGCCATTCCGTAAGAAGCTGCCTGTGCTGCTTCACTTTCTTGCCAAACTCCGTCATAAACATAATTGTAGTTCGGATTTAATGGAGCGCCAAGAATTAATTTGTTTCCAATATCACTTACTTTATCCTGATTGTAAATTGACTCTAATTTATTTACGTTTTTAGTAAATGTAAAAGTCGTTTCCCAAGTTACTTTTCCTGATTTAATGTTTTTTGTCGTCAATAAAGCTTCTATACCTTTATTACTAACAGATCCAACATTTGCAAATGTATTTTTCCAACCTGTTTCTGCTGGCAATTGCTGTTTGTATATCAAATTGTCTGATAATCTGTCATAAACATCTACACTACCAGTTATTCTATTTTTCAAGAATCCAAAATCAACACCTAAGTTGTATTCTCTTGTTTTCTCCCAAGTTAGATTTGGATTTGCTAAGTTTTCTGACTGCCATCCTGGAACAACATTTGAGCCCATTGCATAAAAAGTCTGCTGGTTTAATAATGCTTGCGAAGTATAAGGTGCTACGTTATCATTTCCTGTATAACCAATACTCGCACGCAATTTTAAATCTGAGACAACTGAACTGTTTGCTAAAAATGATTCTTTACTAAGTTTCCATCCTAAAGCCAATGATGGAAAACTTTCCCATTTATTACCTTCAGACAAAACTGAAGAGCCATCCCATCTAGTGGAAGCTGTGACCAAATATTTATCTTTAAATGCATAGTTTAAACGTACTGCATAAGAGTTTAAAGTGTTTTTTGCATAAGCAGATTTTATCACATAACTTGTTTGTGCTCCAGATCCCATGTTGTCTGTTCCAACATCAAAAGGCTGATTATTAGAATACATATATGAGCTTTCATCAACATTTGAGTACAAACTTTGTAATAATAATACACTAACATCATGTACTTCATTAAAAGTATGCTTCAAATCGATTTGATTGTCCCAAGTATAATTAAAGTTGTCTGAACTTTCTAACGTTGCAGAATTCTTTCCGTTTAATGTTACCCCTGCATTAGTTTGCGCGGTGTAAGAAGACGAATCTCTACTATTCATGATTCCTGCAGCAAACGTGGTTTTAAACGAAAGCCATTTTAGAGGCTGGTATTGAAAATACGCATTTCCAACGGTCTGCCATGTATCTTCTTTCTGAGAAGAATTAGCAATCTCCATTAACGGATTTACAGTAGAAGTTTTATTAATTGCCCAAGAACCATCAGGATAAGTTAGCTTACCAGGTAGAAAAAACAGAGTTCCTACTTTTTCATTTCCTGCAGCATCAATTGCCCAAGGAGACATAAGCGGACTTAATCTGAAAGCATCCTGCATTGCTAAATCACTTCCTAATTGATTGTTTAATCTCGCAATTGTAACGTTTACGCCAGTAGAAAATTTATCATTTATTTTATGATTCAATCCTAATTTAAAAGAGTATTTATCTGTTGCATCATTTTCAATAAGACCACGATCACTCTGGATTCCGAATCCTAAATTATAGCTTAAGCCAGATTCTGAGCGTCCTGAAATATTTAAATAATTATTCTCCGTCATTCCTGATTGAAGCACAGCATCATACCAATCAAAATTGTATCCGCTGTTGGCACGAGAAACCAATAATGGACTTTGATTTCCTGCTAAAGCAGCCAATTGTGCTGGAGTTTGGGTTAAAGGCGTTGCACTCATGTAAGCAACTTGGTGGAACTTCCACCACTCTTCTCCGCTCATCATTTTTGGTAATCTAGTCGCAATTTTATTTCCGTAAGAAGTGTCAAAAGTTACACTGATTCCAGCTTTTGCACTAGTTCCACTTTTTGTTGTTACGATAATAACACCATTAGACCCTCTAGAACCATAAATTGCAGCTGAAGAGGCATCTTTTAAAACGTCCATTCTGGCAATATCCTGCGGATTTAAAAAATCAATCCCATCCATTGGCACACCATCCACAACGTATAGAGGTGAAGAGCCAACTACACTTGGATTATTTGAATCTGCAATTAGGGAATTATTTCCTCTAATTACTACTTTAAATCCGTCTCCTGCACGTCCAGACGATGATGAAATCTGAACCCCAGGTGTACTCCCCTGAATAGCTTCTAAAGGATTGATTGTATTTCTTTCTGTAATTGTTGCAGCACTGATTGTACTAACAGATCCAGTAAGATCTGTCTTTTTTACAGAGCCGTATCCAACAACAACAACTTCGTTTAATGAATTGGATTGTTCAACAAGAGTTACATTGATTTTTGATTTTCCAGCGACACTTACTTCTTGTGTTTGAAATCCTAAATAGCTAATTACTAAAGTAGCTTTACTGCTTGATACATTAATTTTAAAACTTCCTTCGAAATCTGTTGAAGTTCCGTTTTTTGCTCCTTTTTCATTAATGTTTACCCCTGGCAGTGACATACCAGTGGCGTCGGTAATCTTTCCTTCAATTGTGGTTGACTGTGCAAATATAGAAGTGCACAGCAAAAAATTCAGGAAAAAGAAAAATACAAAGTATTTATCTTTCTTCTCAGATAATTGTTTAATACTCATGTGGTTTAAAGTTTAGTTAATTGATAGTGTTTAGTTAGTAATAGATTCTACTTTTTTCTCATTGATATAGGTATTTATAAAATTTATGTTTTTAACGTTTTTTAATAAATAGAGTGAGTCTACTTTTTGAATTTTTACATTCTTCAGTGTAATGTTCTCAACTGGCGACTCTTTATAGCCTTCTGCCCAAACGCTATATTTTCCGCCATTTTTTACAGTCACATTCTCTAAGCTTACATTTCTGATGGTTGGAATAAAATTCCCTGTTTGGGATCCGTAGACATTATAAAACATATTCAATTTCAGAACACATTCTTTTACGGTTCCAACTTCAAGATTTCTTACGTAGAT
Organism: Flavobacterium luteolum; assembly: GCF_027111275.1. Taxonomy (NCBI): domain Bacteria; kingdom Pseudomonadati; phylum Bacteroidota; class Flavobacteriia; order Flavobacteriales; family Flavobacteriaceae; genus Flavobacterium; species Flavobacterium luteolum. Next base: position 207,056 of record NZ_CP114286.1, read on the forward strand.
ATTTTCAATGATTCCACCTCTTTTTGAATTGGTTTTGATTCGAATGGCACGATCCAAATTTGGACTGTCCATGACGCAATTTTCAACAAAGACATTATTTACTCCAGCCGAAATTTCACTTCCAATTACAACTCCTCCATGACCATCAATCATTTTACAGTTTTGTACAATGATATTTTTGCTTGGTATTGCTACTCTTCTACCGTCTCCGTCGCGTCCTGCTTTAATTGCAATACAATCATCGCCTGTGTTGAAAGTGCAATTTCTAATTATAATATTTTGAGAATATTCAGGATCGCAACCATCATTATTCGGGCCATGGCTATTAACCGTTACACCATCAATAATCATGTTGTTTGTTTTTATTGGATGCAAAATCCAGAATGGAGAATTAATAATTTTAACATCTTTTACTAAAGCAGTATTACATTCAAAAAACTCAATAAAATTCGGTCTTAAGTAACGTCCTTCTCCAAAAACTCTTTCTGAAACCGGAACTCCTTTTTCCGCCATATCGACTAATACTTCACGATTTGTTGGATCATTTTGAGACGGAATACCTTTTTTCCATCCATAATTTTTTCCACCAGACCAAATCCACCAATTTGTGCTATCAGCTTGGCCATTTAAAGTGCCTTTTCCCGTAACGGCAATATTGGTTTTGTTTTTTGCATAAATAAGCGGAGAATAATTCATCACTTCGGTTCCTTCCCAAGAAGTATGAACAATAGGATAATCTTTCGGATTCAAACTAAAAAGAATCTCAGCATTGTCTTCCAAATGCAGATTGACATTACTTTCTAAATGAATGGCTCCTGTTAAATATTTTCCATTTGGAACTAAGACTTTCCCACCGCCATTTGCAGCGCATTCTTTTATAGCTTTTTGAAACGCTAAAGTGTTTAACGTTTTTCCATCAGCAACAGCACCAAAGTCGTTGATGTTGTAAACTTTATCCGAAAAATGGACTTGCGGAATACTTTTTATAACTAAATCCATTGTTTTCCAAGGATTCTCCGAAGAAACAGAAGAAGAATGTCTTACACATGATGACACTAAAAGCCCTAAAAAGGCTAAAAAAACAATCTTTTTTATTGCGACTATCTTATTTGTAATCATTTGCACAGATTTTTCTAGTTTGAGTATCAAAAACATCATATTTTATGTAATCGATTACACGAAAGTAGAAAAATAGTTCTGAGACACCAAATTAATTTAGAAAAAAATTATATATTTAATTTTTATTACAAATTTTAATTACATTTAATGCAAAAATTTAGATAATTTATTATCATTGTAAAACCTAAAACGTTTGAATTTTAAATTATGGTAATCGATAACAATATTTATTGCGTAATGAAAAAAAATGTACTTTTGTTTAAAAATAATTCGATAAACTTTTTTTGAATGAGTGAAAAAGTAACTATTTACGATATTGCTGAAAAACTAAACATCACAGCTGCAACCGTTTCCAGAGCGTTAAATAATAATCCTAAAATAAAGGAAGCGACGCGTGAGTTGGTTATCAAGACTGCTGCTGCAATGAACTACAAGCAAAATAAACTGGCGCTAGCTTTAAAAAGTGGCCGAAGTAATAATATCGGAGTTATTGTGCCGCGTATTGACAGTAATTTTTTCGCATCGGTTATTCGTGGAATCGAAGAAGAACTTTATCCTCACGGTTATCAGGTTATTATCTGCCAAACTCACGAAAGCATTAAAAGGGAAAATGAAAACCTTCATACACTTGTAGATGCTCAAGTTGACGGTATCATGATGTCTGTTACTGGTATTTCAGATGAGAATGACAGTGCTTTCAGAAATGTATTGGAGAAAAATGTACCGCTAATATTTTTTGATAGAAGCAAACACATTGACGGCGTAAGTTCTGTAACCATTAATGACTTTAAAGGAGGTTATTTAGCAACAAAACACCTTATTGATGAAGGCTGCCGTAACATTGCTCATTTCTCTGGAGATCAATCGTTAGACATTTTCAAAAACAGGTTTTTAGGATACAAACAAGCATTGCTAGATAACGGACTTCCTTTTAGTGAAGAATATGTTATTTTTACTAAAAGTAGCGTAGATGCTGGTAAAGAGGCTGTCGACAAACTTTTACAATTACAAACTCCGCCTGATGCCATTTTTTCTTCAAGTGATTTTGCCGCATTGGGAGCTATTCAAGAGTTAAAAGAACGAAATATCAGTATTCCAAGTGAGTTTTGTGTTGCTGGTTTCAGTAACGAACCATTTACAAAATTCATGGAATTATCTATTACCTCTGTAGATCAGTCACCATTGGAAATGGGAAGAATGTCCGCCCGAGTTTTCTTAGAACAGGTGGACAAAACAGATACTATTAAAATTGAAAAAAAGGTTGTTCTTGCTCCAGAATTACATATTCGTAAATCTTCAACAAGAAGTAATTTTTAATTTTTTTTACCATATAAGTTATATAAGCTCATTTTAGAATGGGCTTTTTTTATGCAAGCTTCGGAGAAGCGAAATATTTATAGATAAAATTAGTCATCGAGAATAAAGCTCCAGAGGAGCGACTTATTTTTTTGCAATCTAAATGTATGTCGCTCCTATGGAGCTTTATGTTGTAACCGGTTAATCTTTTGCTATAAATATTTCGCTTCTCCGAAGCTTTCTCAAAAAACAAAAGACACATTACAGTGCGTCTCTACAGATAAACCTAACACAAAAAAAAGACGCACTTTATTGTGCGTCTTCTATATAAACCTTTGTCACTTTGCTCCTTAGAACCTTAGCACCTAAAAAACTAAAGTGATACCCCTCTTTTCCAAGGAATAAAATCGTTCTGATTTAAAATAGCTGCTTTTGTTTTAATGTTACCACTAGCAACGTCAATAATGAATTCTAACATTTCGTCAGCCATTTCGTCAATTGATTTTTCTCCAGTGATAATTCCACCAGTATCAATATCGATAATATCAGACATTTTGTTTGCTAATTGCGTATTTGATGAAATCTTTACAACTGGCGCAATTGGATTTCCTGTTGGAGTTCCTAAACCTGTTGTAAACAATACCATATTTGCACCAGAACCAACCATTGCAGTAGTACATTCTACGTCATTTCCTGGCGTACATAACAATGTAAAGCCTGGTTCGTTAATATATTCTCCGTAATCAAAAACACCTGTAATTGGCGATGTTCCACCTTTTTTAGCAGCACCAGCCGATTTCATAGCATCTGTAATCAAACCGTCTTTAATGTTACCTGGAGAAGGATTCATATCAAATCCTGAACCTGCATCAACAACTGTTTTTTCGTACCATTTCATTAAGTCTAAGAAACGTTTTCCGTCCTTATCATCTACACAACGATTTACTAATTCTTGCTCTACTCCACATAATTCAGGAAATTCAGAAAGAATTGTAGTTCCTCCTAAAGCAACTAAATGATCTGATAACACTCCCAATGTTGGGTTTGCAGAAATTCCAGAGAATCCGTCAGATCCACCGCACTCTAAACCAATTCTTAGCTTAGACAATGGAGCTGGCTCTCTCTTAATTTCATTAGCTTTTTTAATAGCTTCAAAAGTGTCTTTTACCACACTGCTCAACATCGTTTCAATTGTTCCGATAGATTGCTGATCGTAAATCAAAACAGGTTTTTTACTGTTCGGATTAATAGCATCTAAAGCTTCTTTGAAAATTGAAATTTGAAGATTCTGACATCCTAAACTCAATACTGTTGCTCCAGCCACGTTTGGATTGTTTACATATCCAGCCAAAAGCTTCGCTAAACTGTGAGAATCCTGACGAATTCCACCGCAACCACCTTGGTGTGTAATGAATTTTACTTCAATATTATTGAATAAATTAGCATCGTTTGAAGCTTCTTGATTTCCTGCTCCACCCGTTTCTGATTTCACCAAAGAACGTAACAATAACTGATAATCGTTCTCTTTTGGTTTCATCAATTCTTTCTCGAAAATATCTTTTAAGATTTCGATGTTTCTGTTTTCACAAAAAACTAATGGGAAAAATAACCATACATTTTCTGTTCCAACTTGTCCATCTTCTCTATGATAGCCCTGCCACGTTCTGTCTTTCCATTTATCAACATTTGGAGCATTCCAGCCAATAGTTTCTGTTTTACCAGTAACTTTATCACTTTCGTGTTTTACGTTTGCTGTAGAAAGCAATCCGCCTTTTTCGATTCTAGCGCTTGCTTTTCCAACCAAAACACCATACATAATGATTCTGTCCCCTACATTAAAAGGAACCATTGCAATCTTATGTTTCATTTTTACATCAGACTCTACGGTAATTGATTGTCCTTCAAAATCAATCACTTCGCCTGCAGTAAGATCCACCAAAGCAACCGCAACATTATCGGTTGGGTGTACTTTTATTAATTTTTTCTGCGTTGCCATAATTAACCTTTGTTCTTTTTGTTGTGTTTTTTATTTTATTCTTTCTTGAAACTTAGCAAAACCAGCTTCAATTCCGTTTGAATCTATTTCTTCCAAAGCAATTGTAATTACTCTTGTTAAACCTGGAATTTCAGTTAAATCCTGATCCCAGAAACCTTTGTTTTGCAATGTTAAACGAGCAATTTTCTCATAATCATCAGACTTCCAAAGTCCGTTAAAGAATGCTGTAATATCTTCACCATCTTTAACCGGTAAACTTTGACCATTCCAAGTTCCTTTATAGAAACGAATTAAGCTCGCTAATGAAAAAGTCAAATTAACAGGTAATTTTTTGTTCGCATTATAATATCCTAATAAACTAGGCAAAACTCTTACTTTGAATTTCGATACAGAATTTAATGCAATATCAGCAAGTGCATGTTTGATAAATGGATTTTTAAATCTGTCCATTACTTCCTCAGAATAGGCTGTAATTTCATTTTTGTCCATATCAAGAGTTTCACTAATTTCACTAATAACGCTATTCACAAATTTTCCTGTAAAATCTCCGTTAACAGTTTCCATTACTAATTTATTACCATGCAAAAGTGAAAAAGGAACCATTGCCGTATGCGCACCGTTTAAAATACGAACTTTAATCATTTTAAAAGGACGTATATCATCAACGATTTTTACATTCAAATCTGTTTTGTGGAAAGGCAATTTTGCTTTTAGATCATCTCCACCTTCAATAGCCCAAAGGAAAAAAGGTTCAGCCGCAACAATTAAATTGTCCTCATAATCTAATTTATTATTGTACTCTTCAATTTCAGCTCTTGGATATCCAGGAACAATTCTGTCAACCAAAGTACTATGATAGGTACAAGCATCTGATACCCAAGTCTTAAATGCATCTTCTAACTTCCATAAATCAACATATTGTAAAATATATTTTTTAAGCGTTTCAGAGTTATAATCAATTAATTCACACGGAATTATTGTAACTCCTTTAGAAGCATCTCCATTAAAATGCTTAAATCTTTCATATAACAAAACCGTCAATTTTGCAGGAAATGAAACTGGTGGCTGCATGTCTGGAGTATCACTTTCAATAAATTCAATTCCAGCTTCTGTAGTATTAGAAACAATAAACTGAAGTTCTTCTTCTTTGGCTAAAGCCAAATAATTTGCAAATTCAGTATATGGGTTTATAGTTTTTACAATATTATTAATTAACACAATATCTTGTATCTTTTCACCTTTTTTAATTCCGTTCATAAACAAGGTATAAAGACCATCCTGATCATTAATCATATTTACCATACCGTCTTTCAAAGGCTGAACTACTGCAATACCGGCATTAAAATCGACTTCTTTATTTAGTTTATCAAAAGCATAATCAACAAAGGCTCTTAAAAAGTTACCTTCTCCAAACTGAACTACTTTAATTGGCTGTAACTTTTCTAATCCTGTATTTATTCTATTTAATTTTTTCATTTTAAATTTTCTTTAATGCGTTATAAATAACCATTTATAAACCTTATTTCTTTATTCCTGCCTTTTTAAATTGTAAATGAAACATTACACCCGATTGAGTAAAATAAAGCCGGCTGTGAGGAATGGCTAGCTCAATTTTTCAAGCGTAATGTTCAATTACAATCTCTAAAAATCTAAAAAAAACTTATAAAATAAGGAGTTTGGCATGATTACTCCTTAATCTATTTTCTAATATCTTTTATAATGTCAAGAACCTGTTTCACTTTTGCAGTAAGTCCGTCGAAGTCTTTATTGTCAAGTATGTCTTTTGAAATTAACTGTGAGCCCAAACCAACGCAGGTTGCTCCCGCATTTAACCATGAACTCAAACTTTCTTTTGTTGGATAAACACCGCCTGTAGGCATAATGTTTGTCCACGGACATGGGCCTTTTATCGCTTTAATAAATTCCGGTCCGTAAGTATCAGCTGGAAATAATTTTACGATTTCACAACCTAATTCTTCCGCTCTCGCAATTTCTGTCAAAGTACCGCAGCCTGGCGACCAAAGCACTTTTCTACGATTACAAGCTATAGCTATATCTTCTCTAAAAACTGGAGTTACAATAAAATTTGCTCCCAAACTCATGTACAACGAAGCCGAAGCTGCATCTGTAATAGAACCAACTCCCAGAATCATTCCTGGCAGTTCTGCTAAAGCATATTTGTTTAAAGCTCCGAAAACCTCGTGAGCAAAATCGCCTCGACTTGTAAATTCCATTAATCTGGAACCTCCATCGTAACACGCTTTTAAAACTTTCTTACTTAACTCAATATCAGAATGAAAAAACAACGGAACCATTCCATTATCTTTCATTGTCTGAGCTACTTCTATTCTTGAATATTTTGCCATTTTTATTTAAAATTATCTTGATACTAATGCAGAACCATCACCATCAATCATATTTTCAACTTCTTTTAAAGTAACCAAGTTATAATCTCCTGCAATTGTATGTTTTAAACAACAAGCTGCAACTGCAAAGTCTAATGCTCTCTGGTTATTATTATATTCCAATAAACCGTAGATTAATCCGCCCATAAAAGCATCACCGCTTCCTACACGGTCTACAACCGGAGTAACTTCTTTTACGGCTGCACTATAAATTGCTTTTCCGTCGTATAAAATTCCGCCAATTCTCTGGTGAGAAGCACTAACAGAATAACGTAGTGTTGTTGCCGCAATTTTTAAGCTCGGAATCAACTCAAACAATTTATCATATACTGCTGGAAGTGATTTTTCGTCCTGATAATTCGGATTTGCTTTCGGGATTCCCAACATGAAATACGCCGTATCTATATCTCCCAAAATCACATTGCTGTATTTCAGCATTTCTGGCATTACCTCACTTGGAGTTTTTCCGTACTGCCAAAGTTTTGATCTATAGTTTAAATCGCATGAAATTTTAATTCCTTTTTTATGAGCAATTTTAATTGCCTCTAAACAAGCTTCAGCTGCACTTTCAGAAATTGCTGGTGTAATTCCACTCCAATGAAACCATTCTGCACCTTCCAAAACCTTGTCCCAATCAACCTGTCCTTTTTCTATGGTCGACATTGCGCTGTGAGCACGATCGTAAACCACATTGCTTCCGCGAGTTCCTGCTCCAGTTTCTAAGAAATAGATTCCTAAACGTTCCCCTCCATAAACAATGTTTTTAGACTCGACATTCATCTTTCTGATTTCTTTTAAAGCAGAAAAACCAATTTCATTTTCAGGTAATCTGGTAACAAATTCAGCATTTACACCATAATTAGCCAGAGAAACACATACATTAAATTCACCGCCACCATAAGTAGCACCAAATGCTGTAGATTGCGAAAAACGCAAATGTCTTTCTGTCGATAAACGCAGCATGATTTCTCCAAATGCAACTACTCTACTCATTTATTTATATATTTTTTTGCCACTCCCGATAGCTATCGGGATTTCGGTTAATTTTCAATTAAAATTTGAAATATTCTTTAGCGTTGTTGTATGAAATATCAGAAACTAATTTTCCGATCCATTCCATATCATTTGGAAGTTCACCACGTTTGATTTCGTCTCCCAAAAGGTTACATAAAATACGTCTGAAATATTCGTGTCTTGGGAACGATAAGAAACTTCTAGAATCTGTCAACATTCCAACAAAACAGCTAATTAAACCCATGTTTGAAAGCGCATTCAATTGTTTTGTCATTCCATCTTTCTGATCTAAGAACCACCATCCAGAACCAAATTGTACTTTTCCGCGAACACTTCCGTCGTTAAAGTTTCCAATCATTGTTGCCATAACTTCGTTATCAGCAGGATTCAGGTTATAAATAATCGTTTTAGTCAATTTATCTTTACTGTCTAAAGCGTTTAAGAAAGCTGATAATTTTTGCGCTTGCGGATAATCTCCAATAGAATCCCATCCTGTATCTGGACCTAAGATTCTGTGCATACGTGCATTATTGTTACGCAATGCACCTAAGTGAAACTGCTGCACCCATCCAAACTCATGATAAGTTTCTGATAAGAAAACTAAAATAGCACTATGGAATTTTAAAACCTCTTCTGGAGACAATTCGCCATTTTCTCTTTTCTTTTTGAAAATAGCATTTACTTCACTTTCTGTATAGTTCTCAAAATCAATTTGATTCAATCCATGATCACTTAATTTACATCCGTTTGCATTAAAGAATTCGATTCTTTTTCTTAAAGCAGATTGTAAATCAGCATAAGTGTTAATTGCAATACCGGACACATCCCCTAATGTGTCCAGATATGCAATATAACCATCATTAGCAATTAAGATGGCTTTATCGGGTCTGAAAGCCGTACTCATTTTAATTCCAGTTGAGTTATTCGCGAATTTTTGGTGAAATTCTAACGAATCAATTGGATCTTCTGTAGTACAAACTAATTCAGCATTTACTTTTTTAAGAAGGTTTTGCGTGCTATACGCTTGTGAATTTATTTTCTCAGAAGTTTCGATATAAATTTTCTCTGCAGATTTTTCATTCAACAAATCATAAATATCAAAATAACGAGCCAATTCTAAATGTGTCCAGTGATACAACGGATTACGCATTGTGTACGGAACTGTTTTTCCCCAGTTTAAGAATTTATCTTTATCTGAACCATTTCCTGTTACAAACTGCTCGTTGATTCCTAAAGTACGCATTGCACGCCATTTGTAGTGATCGCCATTAATCCAAACTTGCGTAATGTTATCGAAGATTTTATCCTCTGCGATAAACTGCGGATTTAAGTGATTGTGGTAATCTATAATGGGCTGATTTTTAGAGTAATTGTGATATAACTCTTCAGCATATTTATTTTCTAATAAAAAATTATCGTGTATGAATTTCTGGCTCATGTCTTTTAAAATATAATTTGAAAATTATTCTTCGTTTGAAGGTTTTCCGATAGTTGCAAGGATTCCTCCATCTACATATAAAATGTGACCGTTTACAAAATCACTCGCTTTAGATGATAAAAATATTGCTGCTCCAGCCAAATCGCTTGGATCTCCCCATTTTGCAGCTGGCGTTCTGCTGATGATAAAATCGTTAAACGGATGTCCATCGACTCTAATTGGTTTTGTTTGTTCTGTTGCAAAATATCCAGGACCGATTCCGTTAATCTGAACATTGTATTTTGCCCATTCTGTTGCCATATTTTTAGTTAGCATTTTCAAACCACCTTTTGCAGCAGCATAAGCAGAAACTGTATTTCGTCCCAATTCACTCATCATAGAGCAAATGTTGATGATTTTTCCTTGTCTTCTTTCAATCATTCCTTTTGCAACGTGCTTAGAAACGATAAACGGACTTACAAGATCAATGTCAACTACTTCTCTGAAATCTGACACTTCCATATCTAGCAACGGAATTCTTTTGATAATTCCTGCATTATTGATCAAGATATCGATTGGTCCAACTTCGCTCTGAATTTTAGCAACCGCTTCTTTTACTTCCTGCTCTTCGGTTACATTAAATTTGTAGCCTACCGCATTAATGCCTTCACTTTTTAATTCAGCTACAGCATTATCAATTTTTTCTTGAGAAGAATTTCCGTTCACAACAATTGTTGCACCCGCCTGACCTAATCCTTTTGCCATTGCCATTCCTAGTCCGTGTGTACTTCCTGTTATTAAGGCAACTTTTCCTTTTATATCAAACAAATTTGTCATCTTATCTTAAATCAGTGATTTTACAAACATCCATATCTCCGTAATCTAAGTTTTCACCAGCCATTCCCCAGATAAAAGTATAATTGCTAGTTCCAGAGCCTGAGTGAATAGACCAAGGCGGAGAAATTACTGCCTGATGATTGTTCATCCAGATATGTCTTGTCTCCTGTGGTTGTCCCATGAAGTGACAAACAGCCTGATCTTGTGGAATATCTAAATAAAAATATACTTCCATTCTACGATCGTGAACATGAGCTGGCATGGTATTCCAAACACTTCCTGGCTTCAATTCAGTCATTCCCATTTGCAATTGGCAAGTGGTAACCACACTTCCAATAATCATTTGGTTTACGGTACGGTGATTTGCCGTTTCCATTGTTCCCAATTGTAATTTATTAGCTTCAGCTAAACTTACTTTTTTAGTTGGGTAAGTAGTATGTGCAGGTGCAGAGTTTAAATAGAATTTAGCAGGATTATTTTTGTCATCACTTTTAAAAACCACCTCTTTATTTCCAGCTCCGATATACAAAGCATCTTTAAAACCTAACTCATAAGTTGTTCCTTCTACTACAACAGAACCGCTTCCTCCAACATTAATGATTCCTAATTCTCTACGCTCTAAAAAATAAGGCGCTTTTAAAGGATCGATCGTTTCTAAAGCTAAATCCCCTTTTACAGGAACTGCAGAACCTGCAATGTATCTGTCGTAATGCGAATAAACCAATACAACTTCATCTTCCTGCATTAAGTCATCAATTAAGAATTCTTCTCTCAATTGCTGTGTGTCATATTTTTTTACAGCTTCAGGGCTTGACGCGTATCTTGAACTATATTTTGTCATAATTTTAAATTAATGTAATCGATTGCACAAAATTATATTTTTATATTTAAATAGCATAATTGAAAACGAAAAAATGTTTCAATTCTGTTCATTTTTCTTTATAATTCGACTTTTTTCATTCGTGGAACTAGAATATGCATTATCAGCCAAGCCAATAAATACGATGCTCCACAAATACAGAACATAATAAAATAACCTGTTTCTACTTTTCCAAGCTTGGTATAGTAAACAAACATATTTTTCTGAACTAGCAATGTCAGCAAAATTCCACCAAGTGCTCCAAACATTCCACCTAATCCGGTTACAGATGCTGTTGCTTTTTTAGGAAACATATCGGATACTGTTGTAAAGATATTAGCACTCCACGCCTGATGCGCTGAAACGGCCAATCCGATCACTAAAATTGCAAACCAGATATTTATAGCTCCTAATTGCTGAGCGAATAAAACTGGCAATACAGCAAAAGCATAAAGCAACATACTTGTTTTACGAGCTTTGTAAGCAGGCCAATTGTTATTTATCAATTTTAATGGAAGCCAGCCTCCCCCAATGCTTCCAATGCTTCCAATCATATAAACTAATGCACAAGGCCAGATAATTTCTGTCGCATTAAGCTTATATTGTTTCATCAAAAAGTCCGGTAACCAGAACAAATAAAACCACCAAACTGGATCTGTCAATAATTTGCCAATTGCAAAAGCCCAAGTCTGGCGAAATGATAATAATTTCATCCAAGAAACCTTTTCTTTTGACTCTTCTACTACTTCCTCAACTTGATCTGAAGTAATATATTCTAATTCTGCCTGAGATAAACGCTTTTGCTTTTGAGGCACTTCATACAACAAAAACCATAAAGCAAGCCAAATAAACCCAACAATTCCTGTTATGATAAATGCCCATTGCCATCCATACTTTTCTGCAATATGAGGTACTGTTAAAGGTACGATTATAGCACCAATATTACTTCCTGAATTAAAGATCCCTGTTGCCAGAGCTCTTTCCTTTTGCGGAAACCATTCTGCTGTCGCTTTAATTGCCGCCGGAAAGTTTCCTGCTTCTGTAACTCCTAAAAACACTCGGGCAATTAAAAAACCTCCTGTTCCTGTTGCCAATGCGTGTCCAATTGCGGCTAAACTCCATAATCCTGTTGCAATAGCATAACCCAACTTAGTCCCCAACTTATCAATAATTCCTCCTGCAACCAGCATTCCTAGCGCGTATGCAATTTTAAATGCCAGTTCGATGTTCGAGTAATCTATAACCTCCTGTTCGGGAGTCCAGTGAAACGCTTCTGCCAAAAAAGGCCTGAGGTAACTTATTACATTTCTATCTAGATAATTGACAGTTGTAGCAAAAAAAACTAAACTGCAAATAGTCCAACGATATTTTCCTATTGCTGCATTAGCTTGGTTCATGATGTGGTTGTGGTTTAGGTTGGTTAGTTAGTTTTTGAAATCTCTTTAGAGATCAGTAATCGGACTGTATTTTGGAACCAATGTTTTCATTACAATCCAGCCTGTTAAATAACAAACTGCACAAATAGAAAAAATGATAAAATATCCTGCCTCAATTCCTTTGAATCCCATAAAAGCCATATTGGTATCTTTTGCATAATCAAACAATACTCCAGATCCTTTATTGATCAATGTTGAACCTACTCCACCTGCTAAACCTCCAATTCCTGTAATGGTTGCAATAGCTTTTTTAGGAAACATATCTCCTACTGTTGTAAAAATATTTGCCGACCAAGATTGGTGTGCAGCACCTGCAATTCCAATAATAATTACCGGAACCCAATAACTGATATATCCTAATGGCTGTGCAATCAAGGCTAATAATGGAAAAAATGCAAATATTAACATTGCTCTCATTCTTCCTTCGTATGGATTCATTCCTTTTTTCTCTACGAAATACGTTGGAAGCCAACCTCCAATAATTGACAATAATGTAATCATGTAAAGTACAAATAGAGGTAATGCTGCTTCTGTAGAATCCATTCCGTAAACAGAACTTAGATACGCTGGAGTCCAGAATAAGAAGAACCACCAAACACCATCTGTCATAAATTTACCAAATGCAAAAGCCCAAGTTTGTTTGTATTTAAAGCAATCTGCTAAAGAAACTTTTGTGCTTGTTTCTGGCACGAAACCAACTAATTTGCTGTCTGCAATATCGTCTTGCTGAATATAAGCTAATTCTTCTGGAGAAACTCTTGTATGTTTTTCTGGTTTGTCGTACATAAACATCCAAAACCCCATCCAAACAAACCCTAAAGCTCCGATGATGATAAATGACATTTCCCATCCGAAAGATTTTGCAATAAAAGGAATTGTAATTGGCGCTGCTAAGGCTCCAACTGTCGCTCCTGCATTGAAAATACTAGTTGCAAAAGCTCTGTCTTTTTTAGGGAAATATTCTGCTGTAGTTTTAATCGCTGCAGGAAAGTTTCCTGCTTCTCCAACTGCAAGAACGAAACGAGCAAAAATAAATAAAGCAACACTTACATTGATAACCAATGCTGTATCGCTTACTGTGCTAATTATTTCTTTTGAACCATGAAAGCCCACAAACCATTCTCCTGTAATAATTCCTGAAGTTGCAATTCCGCAGAAAGCATGAAGACAGGCTCCAACTGACCAGATTCCGATTGCCCAAAGAAATCCTTTTTTAGTGTCCAACCAATCTACAAATCTACCCGCAAACAATAATGACACTGCATAAAAAATAGAAAACAAAGCGGTAATATTTCCGTAGTCGTTATTGGTCCAGTGAAATTCTGGCGCGATAAAATCGCTCCACGTTAACGACAGCACTTGTCTATCCAGGTAATTGATTGTAGTTGCAAAAAATAGCAATGCACAAATACTCCAACGGTATTTTCCAGTTGTTTTGATGCCTTGATTTACTGCAACAGTTTCGGTTTGATTCATAGTAAGTGGGTATTATAGTTTTTGTAATTTTTGGTCATCTTAAAAGACTATATTTACTGCTTTCTAAAAATATTAAAATCAATAAATTAACACCTTAAAAGAAAAATAATGTAATCGATTGCACAAATATAGTTTTTAATCTGTACAATCCAAATAATATTGTGTAAAAAATTATTTTGGCTTATCAAATAAACATATTACATAAAAAAAGGAATACAAAATTACACATTAAACAATATATTTGTTAAAAGCCAATGGGTGAAATTCATCCTTTTTTGGAGTAAAATTGTCCTAAAAATCACAATTAAAAAAAGCATTTTTTGTCAATTTTGACTAATTTAGGCTATCGGTTGCAATTTTTTAAGCACGAAACGCATACTATTATAAACCAAATAATTACAAACTAAATTGAAAACTACAAGAACACAATTTTCAAGAGGAATTACGTTGAGTTTTCTTCTTTTTTCAGGACTATTTTCTATGAGCGCACAAAATCAAGTAATTCCATTATGGGATAAAATTCCAGATGAAGTAAAAGCCTCCAATTATAAAGAAAAAGAAGTTCTTAAAAACGGAAAAATGGAAAGCACAAGCCAAGTCTCTGTACCAACTTTAAGTATTTTTATTCCGAAAGAAGCAAAACCAAATCAGGCAGCAGTTGTTATTTGTCCAGGAGGCGGTTATACACATTTAGCGTTTGATAAAGAAGGAACAAAAGTTGCAGAATGGTTTAACAGCTTAGGAATTGCAGCTTTTGTACTAAAATATAGAATGCCGAGCGATTTAACTATGAAAAACAAAAATGTTGGGCCATTACAAGATGCACAAGAAGCTATTCGTTATGTAAGACAAAATGCTTCGAAATGGAAGATTGATCCTAATAAAATAGGAGTTTTAGGTTTTTCTGCAGGTGGTCATCTCGCTTCAACTGCTTCCACACATTATGATGATAAAGTTTATGAATCAGCATATAAAGTGAGTGCACGTCCGGATTTTTCATTATTGATTTATCCTGTAATTTCAATGGAAAACGAAATTACTCACAAAGGTTCGCAAACCAATTTACTTGGAAATAATCCTTCAAAGGAATTAATAGATTCTTTTTCGAACGAAAAGAAAGTGACTTCTAAAACACCTCCCACTTTCTTAATTCATGCTACAGATGATACTGTCGTTATACCAGAAAACAGCATCAATTATTATTTAGCGTTAAAGAAAAATGGAGTTTCTGCTGAGTTACATATATATGAAAAAGGTGGCCACGGATTTGGATTAGGTGTTGGCGATACAAGCAAATTTTGGACTAGAGATTGTGCTGAATGGCTAAAAGCAAACAATTATAATTAAAAATAGAAAGGCAAAACTTTTTACAAGTTTTGCCTTTTATCAAAAAAAAAAAAAAACAAAAAGGAATTAAAAAACCAATTTTAATATGATTAAGCAGTAACTTCTTGTTCTGCAATATTTTTCAATTTAGAAACGGGAATTGCTTTAGTTGCCACTTTTGTTTTTGCAGCAGGTTTCTTTTTACCAAATTTTTGTTTTCCCCACCAAATAATAAATCCGGTAATGGGTAAACTAGCAGAAATTAAACTAGCCAAAAATGCAATGATTTTCCCTGTAAGCCCAAGAACCCTTCCTACGTGAATATCATAATTCATACGTCTAATTTTGTCTGGAATATTTGCCTCTACATATTTTCCTGAAAATGGTGTTTTAATCGATATTTCTTTTAAAGTCTGCTGATCAAAACTATATCGATCCATATTATAAAAGGTGTGTTTTTGCTTATAAACAAAAGCACCAATAGGATCTGCAGGTTTTGCCGGAATACTAATCATGATTCCTGCTGCTTGAGGATTCTCTTTTCTTAGATTCAAT
This sequence comes from Flavobacterium luteolum, assembly GCF_027111275.1. Lineage (NCBI taxonomy): Bacteria > Pseudomonadati > Bacteroidota > Flavobacteriia > Flavobacteriales > Flavobacteriaceae > Flavobacterium > Flavobacterium luteolum. The sequence continues at coordinate 222,792 of NZ_CP114286.1, forward strand.
AAAACTTTATCTGCTGTTGTAATATTAAATGCTTTTACGTGAGTTGTATCAGATTTTGGAGATTCACGGTTTTCAACCAATGGTTTTCCTCCAGAAGTAACCCAATATAAAGATTTACTCCACCACCCAAAACTCCATACTAAGCCTGTTACGGCAATAAAAAACAGAAATATACAGCTGTAAAAACCAAATACATTGTGCATGTCATAATTGACACGTTTAAAGCTGGCATCCCATTTTATTTTAAAACTTTTATCAATAATAGATTTAATCCATTTTGTAGGCCACCACAAAACGATTCCAGAAATCAGTAAAACAACAAAAATTAAAACCGCGACTCCAACGATTGGTCTTCCAATATCATACGGAAGCCACAAAGCGCGATGTCCGTTTAAAATCCATCTGAAAAAGTCAGGAGAATCACTTCTAGAAACCGATTTTATATTTAATATATCTCCCGTATATGGATTCATGTAAACGCTAATAAAAGTTCCCTGTCTTCTGCCACCTTTACGCTTTTCATCTTTTCTTTTTCCTTTGCCTTTACCTTTTTCATTCTTCTGAACTTTTACCTCAGATTTTTCACTTTTGCTTTCATTTTTAGCAAAATCTTTTCTTCTTTCACCTTTTTTATTCTCTTCTTTACTCCCTCTTTCGCCATTTTCTTTTTTCTCCACAAAATAACCTACAATAGCAGCTTCATCTTTTGCTCCAAAAGTTACGCTTGTAGCTTTTTTATCTTTCATTTTATTATCTGCAATTGTCACTAATTGAGACGGCAATAAAAATGCTTTTTCCTGAGGTTTTACAAAACGCCAGTCTTCGATAAAATCTCTTATTTCATTCTCAAAAACATAAATACAGCCCGTTAGACTGACAATGACCACAATGATTCCAGATGCTAAACCAAGCCATAAATGCAGCCAGGCCATGATGCGCTTAAAAAGCGACTTTTTACTTTTTTTCTTATTATTTGGTTTTGAAGAAGAAAACATAATTGGATAGATAAATAGGATAAATAAAAAAACCGTAAGTCCTCTTAAAAAGGGACTTACGGCAAAAAAATATTAGTATTTTAATTTCTGTATTGCAGTAATTTGTCCGCCTTCAACTTTCATACCTTTTGTTGCAGCGGCAGTTGTACCGTTGATAGCGTAAATCCAGTTTCCATCAGGAGTATTGATACCTACAATTGCAGAACTTCCGTCTTCTGAAGTAATATTGTAACGGCTCGTTACAGACGTTAATGTTGCAGGAGCATTGGTTACCCAAGTAAATGTTTGGTTGTAAACATCGGCAATAGCCATTTTAACGGTACCATTGTTTTTTCCAGCATTTCCGTACATTAACAATAAGAATTTCCCTTTTGAAATGTAGCTTGTAGAAGAAATTTTGTACCCACCAGATTTTTCTTGAACATTGAAGAAATATGTTTTATCAAACTCTGTAGTTCCTTTTTTAATTTTAACAATCGCTGAAGGTTTTGTAGAAGTCATTACAGCATTACTAGTAGCAATTGCACCAGAGAATCCGTAAGCATCTCCATTTTCATCTTGGAATAATCCGTTTGTGAAATAAGCACCTAAATAACTAGTACGGTTATCTTTAATTACTTTTTCTAATTTCAATTCTGGGTAGTTGTAAACCGCAACCCAAGTACTATCTGGATTTGCGGTACCAAAGTTGTCTACTCCATCTCCTTTTATACTCATATAAGGCATATACACTTTATCTCCAACTTGAGTTGCCCAAGTATAGAAAGCTCTTTCACCGTTTCCAGCCAATTTCTTAGTATCTTGTTGCGCTTCACCAGTAATAAGTGATTTTTCAGCATCAATTTTGTACATAGAAGCGATAGAAGCACCACTTCTTGGAACTTTAACCGTCAAGATATCTTTGTTTACAGCAGCAAATACGTGTACTGTTTCAGCTTGAAAATCTGATTTTTTAACCAATTTCCCTTCAGCATTTAAGTTATAAGTGGTCACAGCTCCTGGATTTCCTTGTCCGTAAAGCAAACTAAAGAAGTTGTTTTGTGCTGTAATGTAGTAACGGTATGTTCCGTCTTGCTCCAATCCGTTTCCTGTAGTTGTGATAGATCCTGTAGAAACATCATCTGCAGTTAATAAATAATCTGCAATTCCTGCTGCACCAGTTGTTGCAGTAATAATATATTTAGTTTTTCCTGTATCTGTTCCTCCGCCAGTTTCTCCTGGTTTATCAGAATCACTGCTGCAAGAAAAAGCTGTAAAAGCTATAACAGCTGATAATAACGCTAATGTTGTACTTTTTTTCATTGTATTATGGTGTTTGTATTAAAATTTAATTATTTGATTTACTGAAGTAATATCTCAACTTGATATAGAAGGCTCTACTTGGTTTTTGCAATGAGAAATTGTCGTAAAGCTTATTGTCTAAAAGGTTTTTACACTCAAATGCTATATTGTATTTTCCGTTTGCCATTGTATAAACCGCATTTAAATCATGGCTGAATTGCTGCGGAATTTCTAGTTTGCTATCCTTGCTTCCCATACTTGGCCATGACAAATAATAGGTGTGAACATATAGCAGATTATAGCCTACAGATAAATTGTTTCCTTTTTTCCATACATTATTAAAGAACATCGTCGCATCTGCATTTCCAAAAAGATATGGCATGTTTGGAATTCTGTCATTATAAAAAGGAGACACATAATTTTGATTTGGCTCGTACATTGTTTTGTTTCGAATATTCTGGTAAGTCGTGTTAATACCTGCCGTAAAACGATTGCTGTATGAATATCTAATCTCGCCATCAATACCATAATTGGTCACTTTTCCTTGATTAACATTGGTAGTCATGGTCTGATTATTATTTAATGTCGGACGAATAAAGTCGACTGCATTTCTATGCAAAAGATTTACATCAAAAGACAAAGCATTTTTTTCGCGGAAGCTCGTCTGATAACTCGCTCCTAAATTATAGTTGTTACTAGATTCTGGTTTTAAAGCAAGGTTTCCTTCTAAATTATCGTTGACATTACCAAAGATTTCCTCTGGAGTTGGAAGTCTGTATGTCTTTTCATAAGAAGCTTTAATCTGCAGATTGTGCTTTAGATAATAGCTTGTAGCGGCTCCATATCCAGTTGTCGAAGTATGATCTACATATTTCTGATACGCAATATCTCCAGTAGCTCCAGAAGGATTATAACTTCTAGAATAAGTAGTTTTTAATGAATAATCTTTTAAGAATATAGAAGTACTCCATTTATCGTTATAATCTAATTTATACCCCAATCCTAAAACATTCTTTTGTGTTTTTTTAGGCTGTTTATACACCAATGATTCAGGAACCAATTCGTCACTTTCTTTACGGTCAAACGTATTAAACGTGTTATTTACCATAAATGAATGTCTATCGTTTAACGTATAAGTTGCATTCGCTGTTGCAATACCATTATTATTATAGAATTTACGCAACGTTCTGCTTCTTTCTCCTCCTTCTCCTGCATACTGTTTGTAATCGCCAAACCAATTGTATCTTCTAAAAACGGTATCAATATTCTGTTCGTAACCAAAATTGTAGTTACCTGTAACATTCACATTCAGACCTTTTGTAAATAAATCTTTAACCTGATATTTTAAAGTTGGCATTACAATACTTCCTTTTCTATAAATCTGTCCAAAAACACTAACCATTCTGGCACCAGTCTGTATGTCTGCTTTATTTTCCCCACCTGTAAAACCGATCATTAATTTATCGGCATATTTTTTTCCAGTTATTCCAACATTCAAAATCACCGTTTCGTTACGGTATTTATCATGAAAACGTCGTACTCTCTGATTCGGAAAATAGGCTCCCGTATTTAAATCGGCAACATCTACATTTACCCAATAATTGTTGTCTGAATAGTTTTGAAAAGCATTAATTTCGGTTGTAAAACCGCTTTTGGCAGTATAACCAGCATTGATGCTTGAACGATGTGTATTAAAAGATCCGAACGAATAAGAAGCATCTACAAAAGTCCTAGGTTTGATATTGGTTACAATATTTATCGCTCCACCCAAAGCATCTCCTCCCAACCAGATTGGCACAACACCTTTGTAAACTTCTACACGTTCGGCAAGGTTGATCGGAATATTATTCATTTGAAAAGAAGATCCGAAATTATCCATTGGAACTCCATCAATAAAAACTTTAATCTGATTTCCTGAGAATCCGTTGATCGAAAGCTCTGATCTCGAACCTACTCCACCCGCTTCACGGTTACGAACACCTGAAACGCGATCTAAAGCATGAGACAAATCTAGAGTTGAATTGTGCAGTTTTTTAGCATCAATTGCCGTTACGCTATAAGCTTGTTTATTTACTTTTTCGGTTTGTGATCTCCCAAGAACTGTTACACTTTCTAGTTCCTGTAACTCGCTTTCCATTTTAATTGTAATTTCTAAATTACTTCCTATGACTTCGATCTGTTTTTTCTGAACAGCAAATCCCATTGCAGAGATTTTTATCGTATGCTTTCCTGATGGTACATTTTTTAAAATATAATTTCCGTTTTCATCCGACATAACGCTTAAACCTGTTTTCTCGACAACAACAGTTGCGAACGGAATTGTTTCTCCAGAATTTTCAACAACTTTTCCAGACACTGCGAAGCCTTGATTTTGCTGGGAAAATGATAAGAACGTAGTTAGAAAAAATAAACTGGCAAATAAAATTTTTTGAGTTGACATATCTTTAATTAGACTAATTATAAATAACTTTGCTGCAAAAGTACCATCAACGTCTTTAAAAAAGATAGGGAAAAACGGATTATTATTTTGTAAAAACGGATTAAATTTTGAAAATCAACGCCACCCTTTTAACGTCAGAAACGCCTATTATTAAAATTCAGATTGGAGATCAATATTGTCCAAAAAGTATTTTAACCGAAGAGAATGTCAATATTCAAAATGAAGATTCAGAAAAAATTGTAAGCCGTCATCTCATAACCGAAGGATTGGTTCTTCTTGATACTCAAATGTACTACTCAAGCAGTAAAACTGTAATTTATGAAATTGATGAAGAATCGGTTGTCATGAACTTTATTTACAGCAGTAATGTCGAAACCCATATTGATCAACTAGAAAGTGAACAATATTCTAGAGAAAACACGCATAATATTTTTTACACCAATAATTTCAAAGGATCATTTACGATTCCAGCTTACACACATACAAATTACCTTTCAATTATTCTTTCAAAAGCGTTTTATTACAATATAATCAACGAAGATTGGCAGCTGCATGAAAAATTTTCAAAAAAAATTCTTGAAAAACAATCGAGCTATTTAACTTCAAAATACCTTCCTTTTACACCTGCAATTCAGTGGGTTACATCCGAAATAAAAAACTGTACGCGAGAAGGTGTTTTAAAAAGAATTTTTATCGAAAGTAAAATTAAAGAGCTTCTTATTCATCAGCTAGAAACCTTAAATATGAAACCTTTAGCAACAGAACAAATCAATGACGAAGATTATAGCAAACTCTTAGAAGCAAAAAAAATTTTAGATGACGATTATAGAAACACTCCTACTCTACCCGAACTATCACGAATTATTTCGCTAAACGAATTCAAACTAAAAAAAGGTTTTAAAGCTTGTTTTGGCACCACTGTAAAAAGCTACATCATTAAGCTGAGAATGGAACACGCCAAAGAACTATTTCAAAGCAAAACAGCAACCGTAACCGAAGCTGCTTATAAATGCGGCTATAAAGATGTTTCGCATTTTTCTGCAGCGTTTAAAAACTACTACGGATTTTCTCCTCAAAAATTTAAAATCAATACCGATATAATTCAGTTTTGGCTGATTGGCTTCTCACTATTGTGGTAAAAAAAAGGGCTTTAAAATTACGTCCGTCGACTTAATCTTAAAACCCTAAAAAAATTAGACATTAATGTATATTGCAAACTTATATACAATTACCCACGATCAAATGAATATGTCAAAATTCAATGTAAAAACGTTTCTCCAAAAACAGTTTTCTATAAAAATTTAAATGATACCCAAAAAGGTAAAGGCTATCATCTTTTTTAAATTTCTACAGGCCAAAATTAGAATTCACATTATAGATAACCTTACGGTTTTCCTCATTGTGTGAAAAAATTAACATTCTTAACTTTAATTTAAAACCTTAAGTAATTGTACCGCAAAATATTGCCAAAACCCTATTTAACGTAAATTTGTGAAAGAAAATACTAGATTCCTATTCATAGATGCGCCAAAAAGACTCGAAAAAAATATATTTCTTATCCTAGATTAAGCCACTTTTCTCAAAACCCTCCCTACATTTGTTTGTAATTCTTTAATTAGAAAATTAAATAATTAGAAGCTCAGAACCTTAGCATCTTAGACCCTTAGCACCTTAAAAAAAATGAAACAACTGCAATTTTTATTACTCGGAAAAAATGAAGCCATTTTAGCTATTTTACTTCGTCTTGTTAATGCAGATGAAAACTGGAACGGCGTGGCTTTTAATAATGAAAAGGAAGCACAGGAATACTTTCAAAACAATAAAATTGATATTGTGCTTTTAAGTTCTGCAATTGAAGATCATGTCGAAAAAGAATTTACTTCTTTCTGTTTAAAACATCAGCCAGATGTTGAAGTCATTGAGCATTTTGGAGGCGGAAGCGGTTTACTAAAATCTGAAATTCTGCATCGATTGCATCTAAAAGGAAAGCTTTAAATTTGCAATTCAAAGCCTCAAAAAATGGAAAAAACATATTCTGTAGTATTCTACTCAAAACCAGTTGTTGATCGTGTCAAAACAATGAAAGATTTACTGAAAAGTAAAATTGAATGGTATAACAGCAGTAATTCTGAAGCGCATATTACGATTTGTGAATTTAAAATTGAGGAATCTCAACTCGATTCTATAAAGCAAAAGCTAATTAAAATCTGCAATACTTTTACGCCTTCTCAAGTATATTTAGATCATTTTGGTTCTTATGAAAATGCTGGAGCTTTTTTTATTGCACCAAACGAAGAATCCAAAAACAATCTAAAGCCCATAATGAAAAAGATTCACGAAACACTGAAATCTTTACAACTCAAAAAAAGTGATGATCCGCATATGTCAATCGGACGAAGATTAACCCCAGAAAATCTTAAAATTGCTTTTGAACTTTTTACCACAATTGACCTTCAATTTGAATGCAATGAAATTGTTTTAAGGGAATTTGATCCCAAAGTAAAACAGTTTTTTGTAATGGATTCTTTTCCCTTCGGAAGCAATCCAGAACCTGAGTTTGTACAGGGAAGTTTGTTTTAACCGCAAAGCACACTAAGACGTTCGCAAGGTTCGCAAAGCCTTATTTAAAAAGCTTTGCGAACCTTGCGAAAAAACCTTGCGTTCTTTGCGTTTAAATAAACACAAAGCAAGACAACCTAAAACCTGAAACAAACTAAAACCAATCCTTATATTTTTCGTATATTTGAATTTCGCAATTCATTACGATATGAAATCCCTAGATTCATTTTACCAAGATATTACTGAACGTTCAACTGTTGATCCCACTTCCTTATTGCCAAACGACATTCAAAAAGAAATCGGACATTTTAATGTTTTCGATATTAAAGAACTTTTGGAGCGTATGAAAGGAAAGCCTGGAATGCCTTATGACAGAAGAGCTTATTACAAAATAAGTTTAATTAGAGGTCACAACAAAGCGGAATATGCCGATAAAGTAATCGAAATCGAAAAACAGGGATTATTATTTGCAACACCAAAAATTCCGTACAATTATTTACCGCAAGACACCAATCAAGGCGGACAGTTTTGTGTTTTTACCAGCGAGTTTTTATCTAAAAGTAAAAGCGGAATCGATCTGGACGAACTTCCAATTTTCGCCTCAGACGGTTATCCGATTTTTCAGCTTTCTGACGAAGAAGTTTCAGAAGTTGAATTGATTTTCAATAAAATACAAAAAGAAATTAATTCTGATTATATTTACAAATACGATTTAATTCGAAATTATGTGGCTGAATTAATTCATTTCGGACAAAAATTACAGCCTATTACAGCATTGTATTCGAAACATAATTCGGCTGCGAGGGTTTCTTCTTTATTTGCTGAATTATTAGAAAGACAATTCCCTATTGAATCCCCAAATCAAAGATTGGAATTGAGAACCGCAAAAGATTTTGCGGAAAGATTATCCGTTCATGTAAATCATTTAAATAAGGTTTTAAAGGAAAACACCGGAAAAACCACAACAGAATTAATTACAAACCGATTAACAAACGAAGCTAAAATACTCTTGAAACAAACCGATTGGAATATTTCTGAAATCGCCTATTCACTTGGTTTTGAGGAATTAGCACATTTCTCTAATTTCTTTAAAAAGCAGACTTCTTTTACGCCGATTGCTTTTAGAGCTTAAATTTTGTTTCAGGTTTAAAGTTTCAAGTTGATATTCTTTGTGTGTTTAACCGCAAAGTTCGCAAGTTTTTTTCTAAACTTTATGTAATATAAACGCAAAGTTTGCAAAGCTTTACGTAAAAAAAACTTGCTCCCGATAGCTATAGGGATTGCGTAATCCCTAGCGTTCTTTGCTGTTAAACCTGAATTTTAGAATTTAAAACATCCTGATTTGAATTTCGCAAACATCCATTTGATATTTACAACTCCCCAACTCTACTTCGCTCCTACCTTTGTCTCATCAAATTAAAAGAACGAAAAGATGAAATTATCAAACAACAAAATTTTAATTACTGGCGGTGCAAGCGGTATCGGACTTGGACTTGCCGAACGATTTATTCAGGAAAACAATACCGTGATTATCTGCGGAAGGAGAGAATCGGTTTTAAACGACGTAAAAGCAAAATTTCCTTCGATTATTACTAAAGTATGCGACTTGTCTATAGAACAGGAACGAATCGCGCTTTACGAATGGATTGCAGCAAATTATCCTGATTTAAACGTTTTAATCAATAATGCAGGAATTCAAAACTGGAAATCAATAACAGATGCTGATTTTTACGAAAGCATGAAAACAGAAATTAGCACCAATATTGAAGCTCCATTGCATTTAACTTCATTATTTATTCAATTACCATCGCTAAAAACAGTGATGAATGTAACCTCTGGATTAGCCTTTTCTCCTTTTGCAAAAGTTCCAGTTTATTCGGCTACAAAAGCGTTTTTTAGATCGTTTACGATTTCGCTACGTCATTTATTAAAAGCTAAAAATATCGAAGTTGTAGAAATTATTCCACCAGCGTTAAACACAGATTTAGGCGGAATCGGACTTCACGACGCACATCCAAGCGTAAGCAGTTTTATCGAATCTATTTTTGAGCAACTTAAAGAAGGGAGACAAGAATTGACTTTCGGAACAAGCGAAACCAGATTAAACGCAAGCGCAGAAGAGTTAAGAAATCATTTTAATGCAATGCATGCTTCTTAATTGTTAATTATGAATGGTGAATTGTTAATTGAAAAAGGCAAAAAACATTTGACATCTCACTATTCATCATTAATAATTTACCATTAACAACTCACAATTAACAATTATAAAAAATGGCAGTAAATACAAAAATAGCTCTAGTTACAGGAGGTAGCAGAGGTTTAGGAAAAAATATGGCAATTGCGATTGCAAAAAAAGGACTTGACGTAATTATCACCTACAATAGCAAAAAAGAAGAAGCAGATTTAGTTGTAAAAGAAATTGAAAGTTTAGGTCAAAAAGCGGCTTCATTACAGCTAAATGTTGCTGAATCAAGTACTTTTGATTCTTTCTTTAAAGAAGTAGAATCAACACTAAAAATCACTTTTAAAACAGACAAATTTGATTTTCTAGTAAACAACGCCGGAATCGGAATTCACAATTCATTTATTGGAACAACAGAAGCCGAATTTGATCAATTGACTAACATTCAGTTCAAAGGACCATTTTTCCTAACTCAAAAAGGATTAAACGTAATGAACGACGGTGGCGGAATCGTAAATATTTCAACTGGTTTAGCAAGATTCTCGTTTCCTGGTTATGCAGCTTACGCTTCTATGAAAGGTGCAATGGAAACTTTGACAAAATATCAGGCAAAAGAATTGGGCGCAAGAAAAATTAGAGCCAATATAGTTGCGCCTGGTGCAATCGAAACCGATTTTGGCGGAGGTGTTGTTCGCGACAATGAGCAAATGAACCAGCAAATTGCTTCTGTAACGGCTTTAGGAAGAGTTGGTTTACCAGACGATATTGGCAGTGTAGTTGCCTTTTTATGCACCGAAGATGCACGCTGGATAAACGCTCAAAGAATCGAAGTTTCTGGAGGAATGATGTTGTAAGGAGGTTTCAAGTTTCAGGTTTCACGTTTCAAGTTTCAAGTTTCAGGTTTCAGGTTTAACCGCAAAGAACGCTAAGGTTTACGCAATCCGATAGCTATCGGGAGCAAGGTTTTTTTTACGCAAAGCTTTGCGAACTTTGCGTTTATATAACATACAGCTTAGAAAAAACCTTGCGCACTTTGCGGTTAAAACACACAAAGAATATCAACCTGAAACTTGAAACTTGAAACAAAAAAATACAAAACAAAACCCGATAAGTAACCAAAAACTCATCGGGTTTGTCATTTCAAATAATATTTGAATTAGTAAGCGTTTTAGTTTTTTTCTACAGAGACATCAAAACCTCCTTCTGCGTCAAAAACAATATCATAAAATTTAGTATCTTTTTCTACACCAACTTCGTAGGTTGTTTTTTTCTTATCATCTACAACCATTGCAATTTCTTGAATCGCTTTTGCCTTATAATTCTTTTTTAAATAAGACTGCGCTTTTATCGGAAGCTCTTTAAACGGAATCTGCAATTCATACGCTTTCATGTTTCCTAGATTATCGTAAATCGCCACAGCTTTCGTTCTATCACTTACATTATATCTCGCTTCAAATCGAATCTCATCTGCGTCGTCTCCAACATATTCTTCAGACCAAACCGGAACTTTTCCTGGATATTCCCTCTCAAAAGCTGTTCGAACCACATCTGGCGGTGTTACAACTTTTTTCATATTGGTTCCCTCTTGGGCTATTAAAAAACTACTGCACAAAAAAGTAAAAGATAAAAACACGTTTTTCATAGTTTCATTTTTTAAAATTAAACTTCAGCAACGTATTAAAATTAATAATTTTTATCTTACGATAACAAGAAGAAATTAACATTTTTTATCCCCAGAAAAAACTCTTTAAAATCAAGTATTAAATTACAGTTCGAGCTTTTTTAATCGGTCTGTTAGTTCTCTTTTATACGTAATTCCGATTGGGATTCTTTCATTTTTAATGACGACAAAATCTTTTTCAGTTGCATCAATTTTATCCAGCGCCACGATATACGATTTATGAATGCGCATAAAACTCTTTTCTGGCAGGCATTTTTCAAACTCTGTTGTGGTAATAGAAGCCAGATAAGTTCTTTTGGTTGTGTGAAGTTTTACATAATTGCCAAAACTCTGCGCGTATAAAAGCTGATCTAATTCAATATCCATTAAATAACCGTCTACTTTTACGCTAACCGAATTTACAGTTTCTTCTGCCTTTTGTTTTACACTTTCGGTCGCAAAAAAACGGTCAATTGCTTTTAAAAATCTTGGAAAATAGATTGGCTTCAGCAAATAATCAATTACGCCGTAATCGTAGCTTTCAAGTGCAAATTCAGAATATGCTGTAGTCAAAATAGTTTTAGGATGCGTTGGAAGAATTTTAAGCAATTCCATTCCCGAAATTTCAGGCATATTGATATCCAGAAACATTAAATCGACTGGATTTTCTCTGAGATAATTCATCGCTTCAATGCCATTATATCCCTGAAAAACCAATTCCAATTGCGGATTCTGTTTGATATAATTCGCCAAAACATAATGCGCAGCGGGTTCGTCATCTACAATAATGCATCTTTTTGTTTCTCTCATCCTACAAACTTTTTAAGCTGTATTTCTAAATCTACAATATAAGTCTGTTTATCGTCTTTAACATCTAATTTATAATCTTTTCCATAAATTAAATTCAGACGTTCAATGGTGTTTTTTAAACCGATTTTAGTTGAAACCACATCATTTTTCTTCGGAATTGAATTCGCAACATGAAGATGCAGCGATCCTTTTTCGACCGAAATGGTGATTTTTACAAAGCATTTTTCAATCGCGCAAGTTCCGTGTTTAAAGGCGTTTTCGATAAATGCAATTAAAAGCATAGGTGAAATTTTATACGCATTTTCGTTATCAACATTGCTTTCAAAAGTAATATCGCAACGATAACCGACACGCTCTTTTTCTAACTGCACATAACTATTTATAAACTCCAGCTCGTCTTCTAAAGAAACACATTGTTTGCTGTTACTTTCTAGTTGATAACGCATTAACTGCGAAACCTTCATAATTAAATCGGGCGTTCTGTCTGGAAACTGAAGACTGATTCCGTAAAGCGTATTAAATGTATTGAACAAAAAATGCGGATTTAATTGCCCTTTCAATGAATTTAATTGCATTTGATTGAACAATAAAGCCGCATCGGTTTGTTTTCTGTGAATACGATAAAACTTAAAAACAATAATCGGACTCAGAATGCAGACCAAAGTTCCTAAAACACTCGCCAATTGGTACGCATAACTTCTCTGATGTGAGTTTTGATACAAATGGCATTTGGCAAACATATCCATTCTTGTAATTTCATACAAAATGACAGAAAACACAAAAACTCCAAATAGCGTTAAAATGATATACGTAAAAGGTTTGTTTGCTTTAAATAAAATCGGAAGGAGAAAAAAGCGATTAAACTGGGCATGCATGTACAAAATGCAATAAAAAAACACACCCATTGCAATCGAAATGAAGGAACTAAATAACATCCAATCATTTTTCAGGGTATATATTGTAAATGAAAAAAGGACAACGGCAACCTCCTGCCACCATTTGTTATCCAGTATGTTATCAATTCTTTTGTTCATTCTTAATTTTGAAATAGTTTACAAAGTACGAACAATTATTTAATTATTTTTTTCAAAAAATGACCAATTCAATTCGTCATTTACTAGTGCAGTACATCACTTAACCTGACTTTTATCAGTATAAGAGAAATAAATTTGTTGCATCAAAAAACATTTCTATTCACACCTTGAGTTTATGTATTTCAAAAAAATTACCTTATTATTTTTATTGATTTTTGCCTCAATCGGTTATGCTCAAACCCTGTCTTTAAAAGAAGCATTAAAGATAGGTCTTGAAAACTACGGTTCTATCCGAGCAAAAAACAATTACACCAATGCATCAAAAGAGACTCTAAAACAATCTCGCCGTGATTACCTGCCAAACCTTAACTTATCGGCACAGCAGGATTACGGAACCGTAAACGGACAAAACGGACCGCTTTATGGTTTTGGAGGTTTAGGAGTTGCTTCATCAGGACTTCCGTTACCAGAGCAAAACTGGAACTCGGCTTTTGGCGCGCTTTATTTAGTCAACATGAACTGGGATTTTTTCACTTTCGGAAAAACACAGGAAAAAATCAATTTATCTAAAATTGATGTTCAGGCTAAAGAAAAAGATTTACAGCAGGAAAAATTCCAGCAGGAAATCAAAATTTCGGCTGCTTATTTAAATCTATTGGCTAGCCAAAGATTGCTGATTTCGCAGCAAAAAAACTTAGATCGCGCAGAAGTCTTCAAAAAGACAGCTGTTGCGAGAGTTAAAAACGGATTATTGGCCGGAGTAGATTCTACATTGGCTACAGCCGAAGTTTCTAAAGCTAAAATCGCTTTAAACTTAGCCAGAAACTTTGTTAAGGAACAAAACAACAAATTAGTCGATTTAATGGGCGTTGCGCCACAGGATTTTGTAACCGATACACTTTTTGTAACTCAGATTCCGAAAGAATTGGTAACAAAAGAAACTGCGCCAGATAGCCTTCACCCATTATTACAATTTTATAAAACCAAAATCGATTACAGCAATCAGCAGGTTAAATTATACAAACGTTTTTATTATCCAACGATGAGCGCTTTTGGGGTTTTACAAACCAGAGCTTCAGGATTTGATAATTCGTACGCAACCAATCAAAATGCTTTTACAAGAAATTATTGGGATGGCGTAAATCCAGATCGCACCAATTATTTGGTTGGAGTTGGAATTACGTGGAATTTAACCACGCCTTTCAGATCAAGCAAACAAGTAAGCGCTCAGAAATTTGTTTCTCAAGCTTTGCAGGAAGAATACAATCAGGCCGATAGAGAATTGAAATCGCAACTGACATTTGCCGAAGATAAAATCAAAATTACTTTGGAAAATTATGCAGAAGCGCCAATTCAGGTCGATGCCGCAAAAAGAGCTTACATTCAGAAATCGACGTTGTACAAAAATGGTTTAACCGATTTAACTGATTTAACTCAAACCATGTTTACGCTAAATCGCGCTGAAATCGATCGAGATATTGTCAATAACAATGTGTGGCAATCGTACTTATTAAAAGTCGCTGCAACAGGAAATTTTGACTTATTTATAAATGAATTTTAATTAAAAATCCTAATGAATTTAATACGTTTTGCACTCCGCAAACCCATTTCCATTTTAGTATTGGTTGCGGGTCTATTTTTCTTCGGAATTGGTGCCATCAAAGACATTAAGGTAGACATTCTGCCAAAAATGAATTTGCCGGTTATCTATATTGCCCATCCGTTTGGAGGTTACACGCCAGATCAGATGGAGGCTTATTTTGCCAAAAACTACGTAAACGTTTTACCTTTCTCGAACGGTATCAAATCGGTAGAAACCAAAAATATTCAGGGGTTAATGATTATGAAATTAACCTATTATGAAGGAACCAACATGGCTCAGGCAGCTGCCGAGTTAAGTGCTCTTTCGAACAGAATCCAAGCGGCTTTCCCTCCAGGGACACAGCCTCCGTTTATCATTCGTTTTGATGCTTCTTCACTTCCAATTGGGCAATTGGTTTTGAGCAGTAAAATACGTTCCAACAACGAACTGCAGGATTTAGCCAATGTTTACGTTCGTGCTTCGTTTACTGCAATTCCAGGGTTATTATCTCCAGCTCCTTTCGGCGGAAGTCCAAGAACTATTGAGGTAAACGTTGATCCAGATTTATTGCGTTCTCATAATATGACGCCAGACCAGATTGTTGATGCGATTCGTTTGAACAACCAAACAGCGCCATCTGGAAACGTTCGTATGGGCGACAAAAACTATATTACACCAACAAATAATACGATTAAAGAAGTTAAAGATTTTGAACAGATTCCGTTATTCAAAGGAGGGGTTCAGAACTTAAAATTAGGCGATGTTGCTTCTGTAAAAGACGGTGCGGATATCACGGCAGGTTATGCTTTGGTAAACGGAAAACGTTCGGTTTATATTAGTATTGCAAAAGCGGGAGATGCTTCGACTTGGGATGTGGTTCAGAAATTAAAAAAAGAACTTCCTAAAATTCAAAGCACACTTCCTGAAGACGTAAACATTACATACGAATTTGACCAATCGGTTTATGTAATCAACTCGGTTAAAAGTTTGATTACTGAGGGAATTATTGGTGCGGTTCTAACGGGATTAATGGTTTTATTATTCTTGGGCGACCGTCGTGCCGCTTTAATCGTTATTATGACGATTCCGATTTCGATTATTTCTGGAGTTTTATTCCTGAAATTATTCGGCCAAACCATCAACTTAATGTCTCTATCAGGATTAGCTTTGGCCATTGGTATTTTGGTGGATGAAAGTACCGTAACGATCGAAAATATTCACCAGCATCTCGACATGGGAAAACCAAAAGCACTCGCCATTTGGGATGCCTGTCAAGAAATTGCTTTACCTAAATTATTGATCTTACTTTGTATTCTGGCAGTATTTGCGCCAGCATTTACTATGGTTGGTATTCCGGGAGCGTTGTTCTTGCCTTTGGCTTTGGCAATTGGTTTCTCAATGGTTATTTCATTTTTACTGTCTCAGACTTTTGTACCTGTAATGGCCAACTGGATGATGAAAGGACATGAAAAACACGCACACGGACCAGAAATTACAGACGATGAAGCTGAGTTTAACGACAGCGGTTTAACGCCAGAATCAGAACAAAATCTAATCACTCAGAAAAAGGATTATGTAGAAAGAGCAGATACTAATAACAACGGAAAAATTAGTGCTTTCGAACGTTTCAAGATTCGTTTCATGCGAACTTTAGACCGTTTGTTTGTTCATAAAAAAATAACGACTGTAACCTATTTGGTTGGAGCAACATTTTTAGCAGTTCTATTGATCAATTTTATCGGAAAAGACGTTTTCCCGAGAACCAATTCTAGTCAGTTTCAATTGAGAATGAGAGCAACAGACGGAACGCGTTTGGAAAGAACCGAAGAACAAGCTAGAATTGTTTTAAAAGAATTGGAAAAAATGGTCGGTAAAGATCATATCGGAATCACATCTGTATATGTGGGTCAGCACCCTTCTCTATTCTCCATCAACCCGATTTATCTGTTCATGGCAGGTTCTCACGAAGCGGTTTTCCAAGTGAGCTTGAAAGACTATCATGAAGATATGGACGATTTTAAAGATGAGTTTAGAGCAAGACTTAAAAAAGTGCTTCCTGATACTAAACTTTCTTTTGAGCCAATCGAATTGACAGATAAAGTTTTAAGCCAAGGTTCTCCTACTCCAATTGAGATTCGAGTGGCTGGAAAAGACAAAAAACGAAACGAATTGTATGCGACTCAAATTGTAGACAAACTAAAAGCGATTTCGTATTTCAGAGACGTTCAAATTGGTCAGCCAATTCATTATCCAGCAATGAATATTGATATTGACAGAACCCGTGCTGCCGAATTGGGAGTTGATATGAATGATATTTCTCGTTCGCTTGTAGCTTCAACTTCATCTTCACGTTATACCGAAAAAAATAACTGGGTCGATGAAAAAGCAGGATTATCGTATTCTGTTCAGGTTCAAGTGCCATTAAATAAAATGAAAAGCAAAACCGATATTGGAGAAATTCCGGTATTGAAAAATTCGCTTCGTCCTGTTTTAAGTGACGTTGCCAAAATTACACCAGGCTTTGTAAGCGGTGAAAATGACAATTTAGGGGCCATGCCGTACATTACCGTTACTGCAAACATCTATCAAACCGATTTGGGGACGGCTTCAAAAGATGTGAGCAAAACAATTAGTTCTTTGGGCGAATTGCCTCGTGGTTTGTTTATCACGCCAATCGGACTAAGTACTGTACTAACAGAGACATTAAGCAGCTTGCAGACAGGATTATTGGTCGCTGTGTTTGTAATCTTCTTAATGCTGGCCGCTAATTTCCAGTCGTTCAAAGTTTCGCTGGTAATTCTAACCACAGTTCCTGCCGTAGTTTTAGGTGCTTTATTAATGCTGACTATTACAGGTTCTACACTTAATTTGCAATCGTACATGGGAATCATTATGTCGGTTGGGGTTTCTATTGCCAACGCCGTTCTTTTGGTTACAAATGCCGAACAGCTCAGAAAAATAAACGGAAATGCGTTAGAATCTGCGCGTGAAGCTGCTGCGTTGCGTCTTCGTCCGATTATCATGACTTCGGTTGCGATGATTGCGGGAATGCTGCCAATGGCAATTGGTCACGGCGAAGGAGGCGATCAGGTTTCTCCGTTAGGAAGAGCGGTTATCGGTGGATTATTATTTTCTACTTTTGCCGTGTTATTAATCCTTCCGCAGATATTTGCGTGGGCACAAGAAAAAACATCGACACAATCTGTTTCTTTAGATCCTGAGGACGAAGAAAGCATCCATTATATCTCATCATTAAAACCAAAAAATGAAAAGTAACATTATAAAATCTACAGCGATACTATTTACAGCTTTGGTTGTACTAAGCTGTGAAAAGAAAAAAGAAGAAACTGCGAAAGCAGAAATTGAACCTAAAGTTGAAACTTTCGCTTTAGCGAAAGAAAAACTAACAACAGAATTGCGTTTGCCAGCAGAATTAACAGGTTTTCAACAAGTTGATTTGTATGCAAAAGTGAGCAGTTTTGTAAAATTATTAAAAGTTGATATTGGTTCTAAAGTGAAAAAAGGACAGCTTTTGATTGTTTTAGAAGCTCCAGAAATTAGTTCGCAATTGGCTGCAGCCGAATCGAGATTGAAATCTATGGAAGCGATTTACGCAACGAGCAAAAGTACTTACAACCGTTTGTACGAAACAAGCAAGGTTGAAGGAACGATTTCTAAAAACGATTTAGAAATGGCTAGCGGAAAAAAGAATTCTGATTACGCTCAACTTCAAGCTGCAATTGCGGCTCATAAAGAAATTGCGATTATGAGAGGATATCTTGAAATTCGTGCGCCTTTTGATGGTGTTGTAGCGGCTAGAAATGTGAATTTAGGAACATTTGTTGGCCCGGCAGGAAAAGGATCTGATTTGCCTTTATTAACTATTCAAGAACAAAGCAAATTACGTTTGGCGGTTTCTGTTCCAGAATTGTACACAGGATATTTGCACCCAGGCGACGAAATGAGTTTTAATGTAAAATCTCTACCAGATACTTTTACAGCAAAAATTACAAGAATGTCTGGCGCTTTAGATTTAAAACTGCGTTCTGAAAGAGTTGAAATGGATGTTCACAACACCAAAGGAAATTTATTGCCTGGAATGGTTGCCGAAGTTTTATTACCGCTTAACGCGAAAGACAGCACATTTGTAGTACCAAAATCGGCAGTAGTAAGTTCTGCAGAAGGAATATATGTGGTAAAAGTAGTAAACCACAAAGCAACAAGAGTTGACATTAAAAAAGGAAGAGAAATCGAAGATAAAATTGAAATTTTCGGCGACTTAACTCCAAACGATAAACTGGTAAAAATTGCCAGCGAAGAAACTAAGGAAGGCGATGTCATAAACGAATAACCTGCGTTTTAGTCTTCAATTTAGTGATTACCAAAAACTGTACGCATTCTTAGGAATGCAAATTTAAAAATTTGCCTAAAAGGGCAGTTCTTCTTTAATTGGAGGGACTGTCCTTTTTTTACATTACAAAAAATATCTTTTCATTACTTTTTGTTGTTTTTTTTAACAGAATGTTTCTTTCATATAAATCAAATCTTTTGTTTTGCTCGGAAAAAAAATATTATTTTTGAATCAAATGAAATTTTATGATAGATAATAAAGACATAAAAAACGAAGAATTTGATTTTGAAGGAGAACAGACCTTACACATCGATTCAGTAGAAGATGATCAAAATGATGAAGATGTTTATCCTTATAAAAATATAAACATAGCACGAGATACTCTCTCTGCATTTCAACTGTACCGAAAATACAAAAATGGCATAATAAAACTTGATCCAGAATTTCAGAGAGAGGGAGTTTGGAATCCAAAACAAAAATCTGAACTTATTGAATCAATAATAATCGGAATCCCTTTACCCATCTTATATATAAAGGAGAATAAAGATGGAAACTGGATTTTAATTGATGGGAGACAACGTCTTTCAACAATTTTTGATTTTATGGATAATCATTTTTCACTTTCAAATTTATCAATACTGAAAGAGTTTAATGGTAGGAAATTTAGCGAGGAATTAGAAAAAAGTATTATACCTCAAAGTAAACATAAAGATTTCATCGACTCAAACATTAGAGGAAAAATTGAAGATGTAAATCTTGTTTTGCATATTATCAAAGAGCCAACTCCTGAAAGACTAACATACGACTTATTTGATAGAGTTAACAGAGGAGGAACTCGTCTCAATAATCAAGAAATGCGAAATGCAATTTATCAGGGAAGCTCAACTAAATTTCTTAAAGCATTAAGCAAAATAGACACATTCAAACTTGTTACATCAAATATTCCTACAACACGAATGAAAGATCGATATCTTGTTTTAAGAACTATTGCTTTTTATTTGTGGAAGAAAAAAATTTCTAATGAAAATGGCATTTCAATTGAATATCGAAGTGACTTGGAAGACTTTCTAGCAAAAACTATGAAATTTTTAAATAAGTATGCCTTCGATATTGAAACTTTAGAAAATGATAAGTATTCAATTTCTAAAATTGAAGAAAAAATCATTGATGATAGTGAATTATACCGAAAAGTTTTAAAATCCTTTAATAAAGCAATGGAAAATGCAAATAGATTATTTGGTGATGATTGTTTTAGATTACCCAAAGATGGTAAAATTAGAAGACCAATTAATATGGCACTTTTTGAAGTTATAGTTTACTTCTTTATTGAACTCGAAGAAGAATTTAAATCTAAAGAAAAAGAAATAAAAGAAGAATATAAAAATTTAATTAATAATTCAAAATTTAGAAACTCTAATAAAGAAGATGACAATTTCGTAAAAAGTTTAACATATACTGTAGACAGCAATAAAGCTGTCCAAAGAAGATTTGATATTGTTGAGGAATCTATTAAACTAATAAAATTGTACTAATGATAAATAAACTAATAATTGATAACTTCAAATGTTTCGACAATATTGATATAAATTTAAAAAAGCTTAATGTCTTTTGTGGAACTAATTCATCAGGAAAATCTTCTGCAATTCAGTCTCTCCTTCTGATAGATAATTTTTTAACAAATGACTATTCACTAAATAGTCAATGGTTAAATCTAGGGCAATTTGAAGAGATAAGAAATTTTATAATTCGAAGAGAATCTGTATCTATTGGAATAAAGCAATTTGAAGAAGAATATAAATTCGACATAACCGAAACTGAAATAAAAACCTCATTATCAAACAAATACCAACCAATTTACTATATTTCTGCTAATCGAGTTGGCCCTAAAGATTTTTATCATAAAATAGCCTCAAATAAAAATTTCATAGGTGAAAATGCAGAGTATCTAATTGATTATTTCTATAAGAACTCTAGAAATTTAGTGGATGAAGAAAGAATAATCAATAACGATAGTAATACTTTAGATTTTCACGTAAATTATTGGTTAGCTAAAATTTTGAATGTAACAATTTCATTAGACAATATTACATCTGGTAATATTGTTACTGCCAATTATTCTTATAATGGCAATAAAAATGTTCGTCCATATCATGTTGGAGCTGGAATTAGCTACATAATAGGAATATTAATTCTGTGTTTAAGCATAGAAAAAGGAAAAACAGTTATACTTGAAAATCCAGAAATCCATCTTCATCCGAAAGCACAATCTGAATTGGCATCTTTCTTAGCATTCATTTCAAAAGCAGGTGTGCAAATAATTTTAGAAACCCATTCTGATCATATATTCAATGGTGTTCGAAAAGCGGTTCATAAAAATATATTAAATAATAATGATGTTAGTATATATTTCTTTGAAATGGATGAAAATAACTTATCAAATAACATTCAAGTAGAATTAAACGAAAACGGAAGAATTATTAATGTAAGAGAAAATCTTTTCGATCAATTTGATAATGATCTTGATGAATTACTAAATTTAGTTTAATATGGAAATTCTATTAAATGAATTATCGTTTCATAATCAATTTGAATCATTTGAGCATTTTCAAAATGGAGCTTTAATTGAAATTATTAATTTTTTGGATTTACAAAAAAGTGGAAAATCAACTGTACTAAAAAAATCAGATATTTATTCAAAAAAAGTTTACCAAAATAAATCCCTTCATGAAATTCTAATATCAAAAGATAAAGAAGGTAAGTCCGATGAAATTCGAAAATTAAAGTCTCAACTTGGGAGTATAATTTATGCTCCTTATTGGGATATTAATAAATTGTGTTGTGGAGAATCTAAATACTTTTATCAAAAAGAAAATGTAAACGATACTTGTTTAGCAGAAAGTTTCGAACGGGAATCTAATATTATTTCTATCAGTCCTTCTAATTTTTTACTTGATGAACTAAGTGTTTCTAAAAACGAGGAACTAAAAAACATTTTTAATTTTTACTCTTTCAAATCTCTATTGAAAAAACAATATGAGACAAACATTGTATCATTTGATTTTTTTTGTAAACATTTTTTCAAAGGAACAAAACTAAATTTTTCATTTGTAAATGTTAATGAAAGTTTTAAACACATATCAACTAAAAATGAGGAAGAAGAATTTTTTAACAGCTTCAAAATGTTTAGTGAAATGGAATGGAACGACATTATTCAGCAAGGAGGAAAAGGAGAAAATAAAGTAGGATTAGCATATCAAAAGTATCATGATCAAGAGTACTTTAAGAAATATAATCCTACCAATCCAATTTATAAATTTAGAACTACACAGAAGTATCGTGTTTTTGGTTATAGATTAGATGATACATTTTATGTCCTTGAATTTGATTTATCACATAGACTAAGTGATTAAATTTTTGCAAATAAAAAACCTCGATCCTAAAAAAATCGAGGTTTTTCCATTTAATAAACTTTACTCCTCACTCAAATAAGGATTCAAAATCTCTGCCAATTCATTGAGCCAATAATAATTGTCTTCAAAATTGGTTAGTCCGATTTGAAGGGTTTCGTGTTGTCGCATTACGCCGAGAGCTAAAATGCAATTTACTTGTCTTAAGACTTTAGCCATATCTTCGGGATCTATAATATGGTTAAAAAAATCAATCAGCCTTGTTTCGGCTTCTTGGGAAAGGGTGTTTTTTGTACTCATAATGTCGTAAATATTTAGGAATATAAAAACCCTTGCATCTTAGTGTTCCTAACGCTTACGACGGCGTTTACGGTCGTTTCCGATACCGTACACATAATACAAGGGCAAATCTTGCTCAAATTTAAAGTCGTAATTTTTCTAGGAACTTCAAATGTAGAGAAAACTATTCTAAAATGAAAGATTTTTCTTTCAATAAATATATTCGTTTTATCAAATATAAGAAATCTATATTTCAGGAGGTATTTACCGCATTTTTGTCATTTCGACGTAAGGAGAAATCTTCGCGAGAAACTCCGCAAACTTAATCTCCAATCTTTGTCGAGCTACTTGTGGAGATTTCTCGTTCCTCGAAATGACAAACAGAACGTAAAAAAGACGAAACATTTGTCAGGCTGAGCGAAGTCGCAGTCCCGCAATCTAAATTGCCAATCTTTGTCGAGCTACTTGTAGAGATTTCTCGTTCCTCGAAATGACAAACAGAACGTAAAAAAGACGAAACATTTGTCAGGCTGAGCGAAGTCGCAGTCCCGCAATCTAAATCGCCAATCTTTGTAGAGCTACTAATGTGGTCTTCGACTTCGCTCAGACTGACAACAAAGCTCAACAAAAACACAAACAATTCTAAACCCAAAATCTCTACAAAAATATTCCTATTTTTGAATATAAAATCTCGCAAACTTTAATATGATTAACAGCATTAGTGATTGGGAAGAAAAACAAAAAGGTTATTTGGTTGTATCTGTATTGTGTCTCATTTTTGGAGCTTACTTTTTTATCAAAGTCATTAGCGGAAGTTATAACATAGAACAGTCTGATCTTGAAGTTTATGAAAACCTGATCATTTCGAACGCTCCAAAATTCAAAGAAAGAAAAGGAAAAAGAAGCAGAAAATGGATAGAATTTAACTGCATTAATAATCAAAGCACTTTTGAGATTGCTAGTTATGACTATCGTTGTGTTAATGATGAAGAAGTTATAAATGAAATAAAAACTGGAGATACCATCTCAATTGCTATTTTAAAAGATGATTTGGATGATTTCGATACGCAAAATTCTTGTGAAATTCATTCGCTGATCAAAAATGATAAAGAATACCTCGATCTTAGATGCAGAAATGAAGAAGATACTGGAGGAGGAAAAAGGATTTTTCTAATTTTGTTTTCAATCTCTATTTTGACAGCCATTGTATATTCTCTTCCTAAAAAACCTAAACTTTTTGATAAAGTCGATCCTATATTATTAGTTGGAATTGGATCAATAGTACTTGCTTTCATTTTTAATTTGATTACATTAGAGTTATAGCAAACGAATAAAAAACCAAAACAAATGATTGATATAAAGACGTTTGAACAAGCCGAAGATTTAAAGCATCCTAGGCGTGTATTAAAATATGTGCTTCTATTTTGCACATCTGGCGAGATAACTCTTTCGGTAGATGAAAACGAATATCTAATCACAAAAAATTCGGTCTTAACGATAACGTCTGGTCAAATTCATTTTATAAAAAACAGCAAAAATGCAGTCGGATTTGTTCTCGAATTTACTTATGATTTTTTCTGTAAAAATGATAATGACATTGAGCTGATTTTTCACAACAGTTTGTTCTGTCATTTTGCAATGAATGAAGTGATACAAGTAGATGACGACAAATTGGTTATGGATGCTTTAGAGCTTATTCAGCAGGAAATTGCCCAAAAACCGTATCAATACCTCATTTCTATTCATTCTAGAATTCAATTGATTTTAATAGAAATCAATCGTTCTAAAATAAAACTAGGAGAAGAAATCTACAAACCAGACGCTTTGTTTCTTCATTTTCTGGAAGCCATTCGAGGGAATTTTGATAAAAATCTTTCGGTAAATGAAATTGCCAATTTAATCGGCACAACCGAAGCCAAATTAAACGAACTATCTAAACTGCATTGCAATAAAACAGCACAAAATATCATTTTCGGATTAATCATTTCTGAAGCAAAACGTTTGTTTACCTACGAGAAATTATCGGTAAAACAAGCGGCTTATGCTTTAGGTTTTAATGATCCTTTTTATTTTTCGAACTTCTTTAAAAAACACACTAATATTTCTCCGAAATCTTATAAGGAGAAAGTTGTTCAATTGTAGCGATTGTTTTGTTGAACGCAGAAAATTGCTCACAAAGTCACAGATTTGCAAAGTTTTATCTCATTTTATGTCATTTCGACGAAGGAGGCTCGAGCGATAGCGAACTGGCGAAGCAAATCTTCGTGAGAAGCTCCACAAAGATTGGCTTTTAGAAACGGAGCCACTTGTGAAGATTTCTCCTTCGTCGAAATGACAAATAGTACGTTATATTAGTCAAAAGACTTTTTGACTTCAAGCATAATTACATGCTTTTTCCAAGATTCTCTATTCTTTAAAAAGAGCCACTGCCTGATCTTTGTATCTGATTAATTACTAATAAAATAGTTTATGAAAAGATATCAGGATTATGCCATTTTGCTTTTACGAATCGCAATGGCAATCGGATTTTTATCTGCCGTATCAAGTCGGTTGGGTTTGCTTGGGAAACAATCTTCAGGATGGGAAAATTTTCTGGCTTACGCCGAACAAGTAAATTCTTTTTTACCTCAAAGTTTTATTCCGTCAATTGCAATTGCAAGCTCTTTTCTAGAGACTTTATTTGCTGTTTTATTGCTGATTGGATATCAAACCAGAAAAACTGCCATTGGCGTTTCTATCTTAACTTTTCTATTTGCGCTGGCAATGACTTATTCGTTCGGAATAAAAGACCCTCTTGATTATTCTGTATTTGTCTTTTCTATGGGCGCTTTTCTCTTAGCAACCGCCGACAAATACCGATGGAGTTTGGATGAATATCTTTTGAAAAATTAACTAATTAAATTTGAATAACTATGGAAACTAAAATCACAAAAAGCAATGAATTAGAGTGGAAACCTCTTCATGAAGAAGGTGTAAAAACAGACGGAATTTATGCTAAAGTATTACGCTTTGATGCCGCCACTAACCGTCCTCCTACTTTTCTTTTAAAATTTGAACCTGGCGCGTCGTACCCAAATCATGTACATCCAGCGGGTGAAGAAATTTATGTTCTAGAAGGTGAAGTGCGCTCTGGAAAAGACGAATTAAAAGCTGGCGATTATTTGTATATGCCTCCAGGAAGCACACATTCTGTATTTTCTAGAACTGGCTGTACACTTTTGTTTATGATTCCTGAAGAAGTTGTTATATTGAAGTAAATAAAATATTCAATGGCCTTTCGAACAGCTGCGTAAAGTCAGAGACATTTGCGCAGCTTTTACAAGACATTACAAAAGATTTTTACCTCAAATCCTTTTTAATAACCAAATATTTCAAATCTGTTTTACCTGCATTACTAATTCCGTGTTCCGCATTTGGTGGACAATAGAAACTGGTATTTGGACCAGCTGTAATGGTTTTTCCGTCAAGGAAGAATTCGGCGGTTCCTTCTAAGATATAAAAAAATTCTTCTTCAGGATGGTGATGTGGCGCATGTGTCGATTTTCCAGGTTCGACAATACTCATTTTTAAAGTGTTTTCTTGAGTGAAATCTTTATTAGCAAACCAATATTGATAACCCACTTTGGTTTTGGTGGCTTTATTTATATCAAAATGATTGACACAGTTTTCGATGGTGTATTGTGGCGATGCAGTTTCTTTTTTAGTTTCCTGAGAGAAAATCTGTTGGAAAAATAAAACAGCGATTGTGGTTTTTAGGATAGTTAGCGTTTTCATTTTTTTATTGTAATGTTACGAAAAAATGCAATTTGCAATTGCAAAGAAAGAAATAAATTATAGAGTTAACATGTAAATTAGACTTTTGTCTTAACTTTGTTGATCAACTTTAGTAAATTAATATTATGCAAGCAATTAACATCACAGCATATACAGAAGATGCTTCTCAAATTGAAGCTGTAAAAGCTTTTATGAAAGCGCTAAAGATCAAATTTGAGATAGCAAATGTAAAACCATATGAGTTATCTGAAGAACAACAAAATATCTTAAATGATCAAGTTATTTCAGATAAAAACCTTTATACTGATGCTGAATCTGTTTATATCGATTTAAAAAAGAAATATGAATTATAAGATTATAGTTTCTCCAATTGCATTAACAAATATTGAAGAAGCCTTAGAATATTATATTTTAAAAGTCAGCAAAA
The DNA here is from genome assembly GCF_027111275.1 of Flavobacterium luteolum. Taxonomy (NCBI): domain Bacteria; kingdom Pseudomonadati; phylum Bacteroidota; class Flavobacteriia; order Flavobacteriales; family Flavobacteriaceae; genus Flavobacterium; species Flavobacterium luteolum. The sequence goes on from NZ_CP114286.1 coordinate 249,573, forward strand.
AAGTTGCCCTTGATTTTCTTAATGATTATAAAAAGGTTTATAAAGCCTTACAGATAAATCCTTTTTATCAATTTCACGATATTAATTATCGTTATCTTCCATTTAAAAAATTTCCATATGTGGCATTTTTTATTGTTGATGAATTATCAAAGACAGTATTTTTAAATGCTATTTTTCATACTTCACAAAATCCACAAAAATACCCCGTAAAATAAGAATTGTCGATCATCATTACCGCTTTGACTTTGCTCAGCTTGACAAAAATTTTCTAATTTCTTTTTGTAATGTTACGCAAAAAAAGTCTTCAACTACGAGCAAATTTGAACCCGACTTTGCAGAATATCAAAAATAAAAACTACTTTTAAAACCACTTCAAAAGCAAGATTTAAACCCTTTTATAATGAACCAACTCCAACCAAAAATAAAATCATCCTTTTTATTTCTTATTACTTTAACTTTTACAAATTTTATATACGCTCAGACATCAAAAGAAAAAAGTTATTCCATAATAGCAAAAGGTGCAGTTCTCACAAAACTATCAGATCAATTCAGTTTTACAGAAGGACCTGCTTCAGATAAAAAAGGAAATATTTATTTTACGGATCAGCCTAATAATAAAATCATGAAATGGTCGGTTAATGGTAAACTTTCTGTTTTTATGGAAAATGCAGGAAGAGCCAACGGTATGTATTTTGATCACGCAGGCAATCTTTTGGCTTGCGCCGATGAAAAAAATGAACTTTGGAAAATAGACAAAAACAAAAATTATACTGTAATACTAAACAACTTCGAAGGAAAAAGGCTAAATGGTCCTAATGATCTTTGGGTTGATCCAAAAGGCGGTATCTATTTTACAGATCCTTTTTACCAAAGGGATTACTGGACACATCCCTCCAAAGAAATAGAGAAAGAATGCGTTTACTATTTATCTCCGGATAAATCCAAAATTATAAACGTTGCGAATGATCTTGTAAAACCAAATGGCATTATTGGAACTTCGGATGGGAAAACCCTATACGTAGCGGATATAGCAGGAAATAAAACATACTCTTATACGATCGAAAGTAATGGTTCTTTAAGTAAAAAGACGCTGTTTACCGAATCAGGTTCAGATGGAATGACAATAGATGAGTCGGGAAATATTTACTTATGCGGAAAAGGAGTTACCATATTCAATCCACAAGGAGAAAAAATAACTCATATTGATGTTCCTGAACCTTGGACAGCTAATGTTTGTTTTGGAGGGAAAAAATTTAAAACATTATTTATTACTGCTGGTAAAAGTGTTTATACGATAGAAATGAATGTTCGCGGAATGAAGTAATCAATAAATCATCGATTTTATTATCGATTTTTCACAAAGTTTGACAAAGTTCTAATGAAAAAATTTATGTTCTCTCCTAGCCCCGATCGAAATGGCATCTTTTTGTGGTGGTGTTCACCACAAAAAATATAATGTAGAGCGGGACAAAACGTTCTTAAAAACGAAAAATGTCCTGCTTCTAAAAAATATTAAAAGCGAAAACCTCAATAAATTCAAGGCTTCCTAATCCATCTATGGAACAATAAGAAAATATTATGGTAAAAATATTTCATAATCAGAAAATCTGCCATACATTTGCCTAACAGTGTTAAACGATTTAATACTTGAATACAATGGCTAGCAAAGATCGAATTTTAAGACAAAAAGAAGAGACAAGGAACAATATCCTTGGCGCTGCTTATGATATCGTAAAAGATGAAGGCTGGAATGGTTTGAGTATGCGTAAAATTGCCGACAGAATCGAATATACTGCTCCTATTATTTATGAATATTTCTCGAATAAAGAAGCAATACTAGAAGAATTGACAGGCAAAGGTTTTTTAAAACTGGCTAAAGAGTTGCAAACTGCAAAAGACAAGTTTGAGAAACCCGAAGATCAGTTAGAAGCCATGTGGATGACTTATTGGAATTTCGCTTTTACTAATACTGAAATGTATCAACTTATGTTTGGTGTTCAAATGACTTGCTGTGCACAGCGATGTTCGGCTCAGGAAGCACCTTACAAATTGTTTACTGGTGTTATTGCTGAAATTATGAAAGACAGCAATCCTAGTGAAGATATCATTAAACAAAAATATTTTACTTTCTTTTCTGTTATTCATGGTTTAATCGCCATCAACATCATTAACAAAAGTGATATTTTAGAAACAATAAATGCTCAGATTTTGAAGGATGCTATTACTGGTATCATCAAATCTATACAATAAAAAAATTTTCAATTTTACTTAACAGTGTAAAATGATTTAAACGGGATAATGTAAAATCCTTTTTTTTATAACTTTCGCTTAACACTGTTAGAAAATTTAATAAAGGTAATAAAAGCTCTTTTTTTAGACTTTTACTTAACAACGTTAGATAATTTAATACTGATTTTAAATAAAATTGGAAAGGTTTACTGTATGGAAATTTGCGCGCTTTTACTTAACAACGTTAGATAATTTAATTCAATTAAATATGAATCCCGAGAATGCCAGAATGCCAAAGAATTTTATCCGAGAAAATGTTCAACCAATTAAAACCACTATGAAAATGAAAAATGTAATTATAACCAGTTTTATTCTGGCCTTAGTATTAAGCAGCTGTGCCGACAAAAATCAGGCACCTACTGCTCCACCACCACCGGTTTTACCAGTTTTAGCAATCACAAGTGCCAATACAACTACTGATGCTGAATATCCTGCTTCTATACAAGGAACTGTTGATGTTGAAATTCGTCCACAAGTAAGCGGAAACCTAGACAGAATTTATGTTGACGAAGGTGCTTATGTAAGTAAAGGACAAACTTTATTCAAAATCAATGAGCGTCCGTACCGTGAGCAGTTAAACAATGCATTAGCAAGTCTTCACGCTGCAGAAGCGGCTTTGATCAATGCTAATCTAGAAGTTGATAAATTGACTCCACTAGTACAAAACAAAGTAGTTTCTGATTATCAGTTAAAAACAGCTAAAGCTTCTCAGAAAATTGCTGCTGCTAATATCGAACAGGCTAAAGCAATGGTAGGTTCTGCTAAAATTAATTTAGGCTATACAAACGTAACTGCTCCAGTGAGCGGATACATTGGAAGATTGCCAAAAAAACAAGGAAGTTTAGTTTCTGCTACTGATGTTGAAGCTTTAACAACTTTATCTGACGTTCACGAAGTTTTTGCTTATTTCTCTTTGGGTGAAACTGATTTCATCAACTTTAAAGAGCAATATAAAGGAAGTTCTCTTGGTGATAAAATCAAAAAACTGCCACCTGTTACTTTGATTTTGGCTGATAACAATGCGTATCCTCAAACAGGAAAAATCGATATGGTTGACGGTCAATTTGATAAAACTACAGGTGCCATCACGATTAGAGCGACTTTCCCAAATGCAAACGGAACATTACGTTCTGGAAACACAGGAAGAATCCGTTTAGGATTAAATCACGATGATGCGATTTTAGTTCCACAGGCCGCTACAGTAGAAATGCAGGACAAAGTATTTGTTTTCACTGTAGGCAAAGACAACAAAGTAACTAAAATGCCTATTACAGTTGTAGGTAAAAGCGGTACCAACTATTTAATTAAAGAAGGTGTAAAAACAGGCGACCAAATCGTGTTAAGCGGTATTGACAAACTTCAGGACGGGCAAGCGATTCAGCCTGAAAAATCAACTAAAGTTGCCGAAGTAACTAATCAAAAATAATTATAAAAGACAATGTTCAAAATATTTATACAAAGACCTGTACTGGCAACCGTAATTTCCATTTTATTGGTGATTCTGGGGGTATTGGGTTTAACTAAACTGCCTTTACAACAGTTTCCTGATATTGCGCCTCCATCGGTTTTGGTAACGGCGGTATATCCGGGAGCCAACGCAGAAACGGTTTTACGTTCTGTGGCACCTTCTATCGAAGAATCTATAAATGGTGTAGAAAACATGACGTACATGAGTTCTACAGCCAGTAACGACGGTACTTTGGCTATTACAGTTTTCTTTAAACTAGGAACTGATGCCGATCAGGCTGCGGTAAACGTACAAAACAGAGTTGCTCAGGCAACCAGCCAGCTTCCTGCCGAGGTTGTACAGCAAGGTATTGTTACGGCGAAACAACAAAACAGTTTCATCATGGCAATTGGTATGTACACCGAAGATGAATCAAAATACGATCAGACTTTTGTTGCCAATTATGCACAAATTAATATTATTCCGGAACTAAAACGTATTCCGGGTGTGGGTTCTGCCAGTATTTTTGGTGGTGTAAAAGATTACTCAATGCGTGTTTGGTTGAATCCAACGCAAATGTCGACTTACAAAGTAACTCCAAGCGAAGTTATGGGCGCGATTCAAGACAAAAGTTTGGAAGCGGCTCCAGGTAAATTTGGAGAGCGAAGCAAAGAAGTTTTTGAATACGTTATTAAATACAAAGGGAAATTAACCAAACCAGAAGATTATGAAAATATTGCTATACGTTCTAATGCAGATGGCTCAGTACTTCGCTTAAAAGATGTAGCGAGAGTCGAACTTGGTGCTTATTCTTATAACAGTTTAACTCGTTTAAATGGTAAAAAAGGAATTGTAATTGGGGTTATTCAGTTAGCTGGATCGAACTCAAATGATATTCAGATTGCCATTAACAAAATGATGGAAAAGGCTTCTAAAGATTTTCCAAAAGGTATCAAACACAATATTTTCTATAGTACAAAAGTTTCTCTTGACCAATCTATTGAGCAAGTTGAGCATACATTACTAGAAGCTTTTATACTGGTATTTATTGTGGTATTTATCTTCTTGCAAGATTTTAGATCGACACTAATCCCGGCTATTGCTGTACCTGTAGCAATTTTAGGAACGTTCTTCTTCATGCAGTTATTCGGATTTTCGATCAACCTTTTAACGCTTTTCGCATTAATTCTGGCGATTGGTATTGTGGTCGATGATGCCATTGTGGTAGTCGAAGCGGTGCATGCGAAAATGGAGCACAAACGCTTGTCTCCAAAAATCGCAACCCATGAAGCAATGCACGAAATAACGGGTGCTATTATCTCGATTACGCTGGTAATGGCTGCTGTATTCCTGCCGGTTGGTTTTATGGAAGGTTCAACAGGAGTTTTCTATCGTCAGTTTGCCTTTACGATGGCAATTGCAATTGTAATTTCGGCAGTAAATGCCTTAACATTGAGTCCGGCGCTTGCGGCATTATTCTTAAAAGATAATCACGGAGCACACGATCACAATGAGTCTTATGTGAAAAAAGGATTTAAAGAGAAATTCTTTACCGCGTTTAACAGCAGTTTTGAATCGCTAACAAATCGTTATGTGGGCGGACTTAAATTCTTAATCAGAAGAAAATGGTTGAGTATGGGCGGATTAGCTTTAATTGTTGTTGCAACAATTGTAATGGTTAAAACAACTCCTGCAGGATTTATCCCGACAGAAGATCAAGGATTTATTGCAATCGCAGTAAATACGCCATCTGGAACATCATTGGACGGAACTCAAAAAGTAATGACCGAAGCTGAGAATACTTTAAAAGCATTAGACGCTTCACGATTTGTAACGGCGATTTCAGGTTTCAACTTATTGACGAATTCTACAAGCCCATCTTCAGCCGTAATTTTCGTATTGCTTAAACCAAACGAAGAACGTGGAGGAATAAAAAACATTGACGAAATCATGAATCAGGTTCGCGGTAAATTGGGCGGAATTTCTGGAGGAAGTTTCTTCGTGTTCAGTTTCCCAACTGTCCCTGGATTTAGTAACGTTGAGGCTTTAGATTTAGTGCTGCAAGATAAAACAGGAGGAAAACTGGATAAATTCAGTGGAATTTCTCAAAACTTTATCGGCGAATTAATGAAACGTCCTGAGATTGCAGTTGCTTTTACTTCTTTTAAAGCAGATTATCCGCAATTGCAATTGGAAGTTAACGACGAAAAAGCAAATCAATTGGGTGTTAATGTAAAAGACATTTTACAAACGATGCAAGCTTACTTTGGTAGTGCACAGGCATCTGACTTTAATCGATTTGGTAAATATTACCGTGTGGTTGTTCAGGCCGATATCGAAGACAGAGCAGATCCAACAGCAATTGACAGAGTTTTTGTAAAAAACAAAACAGGCGAAATGGTACCAATAAATACATTAGTGAAACTGACTCGTATTTATGGTTCTGAAACCGCTTCAAGATATAATTTGTTTAACTCAATTTCTATTAATGCCATTCCGAAACCAGGATTTAGTTCTGGAGATGCCATTAAAGCAATTGAAGAAGTAGCAGCACAACAATTACCTGCAGGTTACGGGTTTGAATTCTCGGGCCAAACGCGTGAGGAGATTTCGTCAGGAGGACAATCTGCAACTATATTTTTACTGTGTTTGATATTCGTTTATTTCCTACTTGCTGCACAGTACGAAAGTTACATTTTGCCTTTGGCAGTAATCTTGTCAATCCCTGCAGGTATTTTTGGAGTATTCGTTGCTATTGGTTTAACTGGAATTGAAAACAATATTTATGTACAAGTTGCTCTTGTCATGCTTATTGGACTTCTGGCCAAAAATGCCATTCTGATCGTCGAATTTGCCGTCCAGAAAAGAAAATCGGGACAAGCGTTAGTTAGAGCTTCAATTGATGCTGCCAAATTACGTTTACGACCAATTATCATGACGTCTCTTGCTTTTATTGTTGGTTTAGTGCCAATGATGAGTGCCACAGGACCGTCAGCTCAAGGTAACCACTCTATTAGTATTGGTGCCGCCGGAGGTATGATTTCAGGGGTAATTCTAGGTTTGTTTATCATTCCGGTATTATTCATCATCTTCCAACATTTACAAGAAAAGGTTTCTGGAAAACCAGTTGCCGTAATTCATAACGAAGAAAAATAATAAATGGAAAACTATATCACAACAATCCTTGTCGCCATCATATTTGGTATCGGATATATATCGTACAGAATCTCAAAAGATCTTGAAACTAGAAAAGATACTTGTACAGAAATTTAATAAAAAGACTAATGAAAAATCATATAACCAAAATCGTGACCTTCGCCATTCTGATCACGACTTTAATATCCTGTAAAGTCTCAAAGGATATTGAAACTCCAAAAGATGCATTTCCTGAGAATTTCAGGAATGCATCGGTTTCGAGTGATACAACTAGTATTGCCGATGTGGAGTGGAAAAATTTCTTTACAGAAAAAGATATTATAAAATTAATTGACAGTGCCGTTGCAAGAAACAACGACCTTCAGATTGCCGAAAAGAACATCGAAATTGCGCAATACCGTTTTACACAATCAAAATGGGGAAATATACCTCAGGTTAACTTGTTTGTAAACGCAAGTACAAGCAATCCGTCTGACAATAGTTTTACGGGATTAAACTTAAATCAGGCAATTGGAGCTAAACATATTGACGACTATTCTGCTGGAGCTTCTCTTTCTTGGGAAGCTGATATTTGGGGAAAGATCAGAAACCAAAAGAAAGGGGCTTATGCAGGATATCTTCAATCTGAAGAAGTAAAAAAAGCATTGCAGACTAATATTGTTGCTAATGTTTCTAGAGGATATTATAATCTTTTGATGTTGGATGCACAATTGGATATTGCCAGACAAAATCTTCGTTTAAATGATAGTACAACCAATATTATCAAATTAAAATACGATGCTGGTCAAGTAACCACTTTAGCAATTCAACAATCTGAAGCACAGAAATTAAACTCAGCGCAATTGATTCCGTTATTGGAACAAAACATTGCGATTCAGGAAAATGCTTTGAGTGTTCTAACAGGTTCATTTCCTGATTCAAAGGAAAGAACAATTCGCTTAAGCGCTATTGAAGTTAAAAACAATAACGCAATCGGAATTCCGTCTTCATTAGTAAGCAGAAGACCAGATGTAAAAAGTGCCGAATTGGCTCTTAAAGTCGCCAACGCAAATGTCGGTATCACAAAAGCCGATTTATATCCAGCTTTAAGAATCACGGCTCAAGGCGGTGTAAACTCTTTCGAAACCAGTAATTGGTTCAACATTCCGGCTTCATTGTTCGGAACTGTTGCAGGAGGTTTAACACAACCTCTTTTAAACAATAAAAGATTAAAAACGCAATATAATATCGCTGTTGCGGAAAGAGAAAAAGCGGTTTTAAGTTTTAGACAACAAGTTTTGGTTGCCGTAAGCGAAGTTTCAGATGCTTTGGTTAAAGTGGAGAAATTACAGCAGCAAGAAACCTTCTTAAAAGAAAAAGTAAAAACATTACAGCAAGCGATTAAAAATGCCAATCTTTTATTCAAAAATGGTTTAGCAGAATATCTTGAAGTTTTAACTGCACAAGCCAATTTATTGCAAAGCGAACTAGAACTTGCTGATATCAAAAGACAACAACTTACAGCCAATACAGATTTGTATCGCGCACTAGGCGGAGGCTGGAAATAATACCCGTTACCCGTTAATTATTTATTTTTTGAGATGAAAACGCTGTGAGACCTTTGGGTTTCATGGCGTTTTTTGTTTCTTAACCGCAAAGAGCGCAAGGTTTTACGCAAAGAACGCAAAAGTTTTTTTGAGTTTCTCGCAAAGACGCGAAGTCGCAAAGGTTTTTTAGAGATTATTCTTCATGATTTTCTTACTTTTGATTTTATCTTAATAAATAAAACCCATGAAAAAAATTACATCTATTGCACTTTTGGCTTTACTATTTACAAATTGCAAACAAAGCAGTAATGAAGAATCAAAACCTATCGAAAAACCGGCAGATACAATTACTGTTGTAAAAGAAGAAAAAAAGACTGAGCCAAAAGAAGATTGTAAAGATATCGAAGTAGAAATGGGAGATGGAAGAGAATGTATATTACAGGATACTAATTTGGATGAAGTTTATCAAAACATCATCAAAAATAAAGAAGTCGAAGAATCGAATTATTTTTTAAGTACGATTCCGAGCGAAAGAAAATCTGTTAAAGTAAATAAAGAAGGATTAATCTCTATTGATTATGAAATTTTTAAAGACAAAGTAACTATTTCGATGAATTACGAAGGTGGTGTGACAGAAGTAACACTAGAAAAAATAAACAATACTGTTAAAAGAAGCATTTTTCATTATGCTGATTAAGCTCTAAAACGATACAAATTACTGCAATTTAAAACCGCTAAAAGCTTTGAGTTTTTGGCGGTTTTAATTTTTTTGCTGCTAAGGCTCGAAGTGATCTATTTTTAAGTCTCTCGCAGATTATGCAGATTGTTCAGATTTATTCTCATTTTTGTCATTTCGACGAAGGAGAAATCTCCACAAGTAGCTCCGCAACGAAAATCAATCTTTGTAGAGTTTCTTGCGAAGACTTTTCCTTCGTCGAAATGACAAAATTGCGCTTATTTCTTTATTTTTGAATAGTAAATCTAGTGCATTAAAATAAAAAAAACTTTGTGCCTTAGCGCCTTTGTGGCAAAACCAAACCAATCTATGACTTTCAACAAAGAAACATACCTCAACAATCTAAAATTATATTTCGAAAGTTACGCTCCTATCTCTGAAAAGTCTTGGAATTTGATTGAGAGCCTGACACATTTCCAGACGATCAAAAAAGGAGAAATACTACTAGAAAATGGAGAAGTCTGCAAAAATCTTTATTTTATTGCCAAAGGAATTTTACGAACTTTTATTACAGACGAACAAGGAAATTTCTATAACAAAAACCTTTTCCTCGAAAACAAACTTGCATGCTCTAAAGTTTCATCAATATTGCAAACTCCTTCTAACTTTACCATCGAAGCTTTAGAAGATTGCATTTTAATCAATCTTGATTACAAAAAATATACCCAATTGATTAGCGAAAATGATGATCTCAAAACGTTTTATATCGCATACTTAGAAAAAAATTGGATTATTGAAAAAGAACAAAGAGAAGTCGCTTTAGTCATGCAGAATGCAACAGAAAGATATCTTAATCTTCTGGAGACGCATCCTACAATCGCTGACCGCGTTCCATTATTGCATATCGCTTCGCATTTGGGCATTACACCAACACAGCTAAGCAGAATCAGAAAAAGTCTCGAAAAAGAATTGTAAATCAACATATGTAAAGGCTTTTCTAAAAGAACCGATTTATCTTTGCTTTATAATTAAAACACGTCAAAAATGGACCATACAAACCTCATCAAAGATAATATCGACAACCTAACCACTCTTTGGAAAACCGTTGCCACTCCTCTTCTTTCCTATCATAAAAATGATCCTTTTGAAGTTTCTCAAATCAAAAACTCTGGTTGGCCAAATAGATTATGGTCTAGAGAAGATATTACTGAAGAAAATTTTCCGCTGATTCAGGAAATGATGGAGAAAAAACCAGGATTGGTTGTTCCGTATTGGGATATTTTTGGAAGCAATTCTAAAGAAATTTTCGAAAAAAACGGCTTTCATATCCGAATTCAGCTTGTAGCTATGGCCTTAAAACTAGGAGAAAAATTCGCACTTGAAAACAATCTTACTTTTAAAAGAGTATTAAATGAAGAAGATGCCAAAACTTGGTCAGATATTTATCCGCTGTCTTTTAGTTATGTAATCAGTAAGGAAACTTTAGTTAACAATTACGAAAATGCTAAATTTCATTTAGTTCATTATGAAGGAAAAGCGATTGGAACATTGACTCTTTTTCAAACAGAAAATACAATGGGAATTCACGGTGTTGGCGTTATTCCCGAAATGCGAAAAAGAGGTTTCGCAGAAGAAATCATGAAATTTGCCATCAACGAAGCTATTGACGCCGATTGTGAATATGCGCAACTGCAAGCTTCTGCTTTAGGAAAAGGCATATATACAAGATTAGGTTTTGAGGATTTATTTACGATTACGAATTACCAACTGACGTAAATTCCAAATTTTAAAATCCAAATTCCAATTAATCAGCTAATTAATTCTCTCGCAAAGACGCAAACTCGCAAAGTTTACTTTTTTAAGTTATTTTTCTTTGCGACTCCGTGCCTTTGCGAGAACTATTTACAATCTAAAATCTAAAATCTACACTCTAAAATCTACACTCTAAAATCTACACTCTAAAATCTAAAATCAGAATCTTGTCCCAAATGCCCCCAAAATAGTCATAAATAGGTATTTTGTAAAAAAAGAAGAATAGTATATTTGTAATACATTAACTAATAACTACTTAAAAACAAATACCCCATGAAAACAACCAAAATCATTTTCTGGATTACTACAATTCTTATTTTTTTATTTGAAGGCGTTATGCCGGCATTAACTTCTCAGAGTGAACTAGCCAAAGAAGGAATCAGACACCTTGGCTATCCCGAATATTTCGGAAATGCATTAGTTGTATTTAAAATCCTTGGCGTTTTAGCTCTAATCATTCCGCAAGTCCCAGGACGAATCAAAGAATGGGCGTATGCCGGATTTGCATTCGATTTTATTTTTGCTTCAATAAGCCATTTTGCAGTTGACGGAATCGGTTTTCAAGGCTTCTTTCCTTTAATCGTTTTTGCAGTTTTAATCGTATCGTATGTAACATATCATAGAATACAGCGTTATAAAAACATAGCACTCTAAAAATCAAAACTTTATGATTATTGAAGTTTTTAAAACAAATGTTCAGGAAGAATCTCAATGCCAAGTTATCATTGAGAATCTTCTTGAGCATTTTCCAAATAGTTCGATCAACTTCGATTTAGAAGATTGCGACAAAATCCTTCGTATTCATGCACCCTTCATTTCGAATACAAAAATTATCTCCATTTTAAATTCGCACGGCTATTTCTGCGAAGTCCTTCCATAAAAATTAACAATATACAAATATTTGATTTATAGCATTTTAATATTTTTTATTGTATATTTGAAGGAGTATCATTTTCCCCTAATTCTATAAATTTAATTTCACAGATTTAATGTACTGAGGTTTTAAAACCAATCGGTATACAATCGAATTTTTAATTTTTAAAATTAAAAAAAATGAAAAGCGCTATTCAAAATACCATACTGGAAACCTACAGTAAACTAGGTGATTTAATTTCTTCTTTTTCAAAAGAAGAAATTAATATTGTTCCTTTCGAAGGAAGCTGGACAGGAGGACAAACGGTACAGCATATCATTCTCGCGTGCTCAGGTTTGACAATGCTTTTTGCAGGGAAAACTGAAAAAACAACCAGAGAACCTGACGAAAATGTAAAAGGACTCGACGCTATCTTTTTAGATTATACGACCAAATACCAATCACCTGAAAACATAAAACCTCCTGCTATTGAGTATGAAAAAGACACGCTGCTCGCTTCTGTCAAAAAAATACAAAATGATTTATTTGAAGCTGCAGAAACTTACGATTTGACATTGACGTGCATGGATGCGAAAGTACCAGGATTTGATCATTTTACCATTTACGAATGGCTTCATTTTGCCATTGTGCATACACAGAGACATACACGCCAACTGCAATCAATTTACGAGTATATGAAAAAACAATAGATCAGTATAATTAAAACTATTTTTATGAGATCAAAAGTTAGGACCATTGTTTCATCGGGTTTAGTTGCAGGAACATTAGACATCACTGCTGCTATTGTGGTTTATGCTGTAATACTTCATAAAACAACAGCCGAAAAAATTTTGCAGTCTATAGCAAGCGGAATTTTTAAAAAAGAAGCATACACAGGCGGAGCAGAAATGACTTTTGCGGGTTTGGGACTTCATTTCTTAATTGCTTTTATTTTTGCTTGGTTTTATTTTAAGATTTTCCCTTATATCCCTTTTTTCAAAATAAACACTTTGCTCTCGGGAGTCTCCTATGGTTTCTTTATTTGGGTTGTAATGAACCTCGTGGTTCTACCTATTGTATTTCCGGTTCTACCAGAAAAAAAACTAGATTTTCCGCTTTTGCTTTCCATATTGATTGTAATCTGCTGCGTCGGAATTCCGATAGCATTTATTACTCGGAAATATTACGCAAAATGGTATTAGAAAAAGAGACAAAGGTTCAGAGATACAGAGGCACAAAGAAAATCCTTTAGCCTTTGTAACTATTATCCTCTGAACCTCAAAAAATACAGACTACACGCCTCTTTCACTATTATTTAAGAGCCTTACAGAATTACCATGTTTATGCTTTTGAGTTAATTTTTTAATGGATTGCATTAATCGTCGCTTCTATCTCAAAGTAATTTTAAATAAAATTTATACGCATAATGGAAGAAGCTAAGAAACATGGCGTCATTTTAGAAAAAACAGATCGAACTTTTGAGGAATTAGGCGTTTTAAATCCAGCGATTTATCAAGACGGAAATAATGTACACATGTTTTACAGAGCGGCAAAAAAAGGAAACTTCTCTACTATTGGTTATTGTCGTTTTGAAGGACCGACAACTTTGGTAGAAAGACGTTCAAATCCGATTTTTCTTCCTGAATATATTTATGAAATTCATGGTGTCGAAGATCCAAGAATTACTAAAATAGATGATCTGTATTATATGACTTATGTCACTTACGATGGTCTTAATGCCTGCGGTGCTTTGGCTGTTTCTAAGGATTTGGTAAAGTTCAAAAAGAAAGGAATTATTACACCGAGATTTATTCTAAACGAATTCACCAATCTTATTAGAAAGCATTTACAAAACCCCAGCATTGCAAGAATATTGGCGTTTAATACAGAAAGAAATTATCCGTTAACGGAAACAATGAAAGAGCATTTGTATGTATGGGATAAAAATGTAGTTCTTTTTCCGAAGAAAATAAATGGAAAATTTGTTGCGCTGCACCGCTTGTTTCCCTCTATTCAGATAGTTTCTTTTGAAAAGAAATCAGAATTAACAGAAGAGTTTTGGAAAGAGTATTTAAAGAATCTTCCAGATCATATTGTAATGGAACCAAAATATGATCATGAAACTAGTCATATTGGTCCAGGGGCTCCTCCGATCGAAACGGCAGACGGATGGCTTTTAATTTATCATGCTGCCGAAAAAAGAGTAAAAGGTTTGGTTTATCACGCTGCCGCTGTTTTGCTGGATTTAGAAGACCCAAAAAAAATAATTGGCAGATTGCCAAAACCCATTATTACTCCATCCGAATATTATGAAAGACATGGTTATGTCAATTACGTAGTTTTCCCGACTGGAACTGCCATTTTTGACGGCCAACTATATATTTATTATGGCGCTGCCGATGACAAGATTGCGGTGGCATCTTTGAACCTAAGCGAGTTATTAACCGAGCTAAAAAAGAATCCTCATGAAGACAATATCAAATAAATCAAAAATCGTTTTTTTATCAACTTTTCCGCCAACGCAATGCGGCATAGCAACTTATACGCAAGATACCATCAAAGGAATTACAGATGTTTATGGTAAATCTATAAAATGCGAAATATGCGAATTGGTTACAGAGCCTATTGAAGAACCAACGCAAGCTTTTACCTTAAACACAAAAAATAGAGCAGAATATGCTAAAGTAGCAGAAGAAATCAATAATGATGAAACTGTGAAATTAGTTCATATTCAGCATGAATTTGGTTTGTTTTCAGGAAATTATGGAGATCATCTTTTAGATTTTTTAAATGTTATTAAAGCCCCTGTCACTTTTACTTTTCACAGCGTAATTCCAAATCCGAATGACGAATTGAGAACTTTTGTGAGACTGCTGTTAAGCTACAGCAATTCGGTTTTTGTAATGACCAATAAATCCAAAGAAATTCTAATTAACGACTACGACATCAATGAAGAAATAATTACTTGCGTACCTCACGGAACCCACATTGTAATATATGAAACTCCACAGCAGGCAAAAGAAAAATTAAACATTGAAGACAGATTAGTGCTTTCTACTTTCGGACTTTTGGGCGAAGGTAAAAATATAGAAACAGGCTTACAGGCTCTACCAAAAATTATCGAAAAAGCGCCAAATGCTTTATATCTAATTATTGGTAAAACGCACCCAAACTTAATCAAAGATGGTGTTGATGCTTATCGTGATAAATTAGAAGGTATCGTCAAAGAATTAAATCTTCAAGACAATGTTAGATTTATCAATCAATATTTAGATACCGATGAGCTTTTAGAATATCTCCAAGCCACAGATATTTATATGTTTACATCCAAAGATCCAAATCAGGCTGTAAGTGGCACTTTTGCTTATGCTATGAGTTGTGCTTGTCCAATTGTGGCTTCTAAAATTCCGCATACAAGAGAAGTATTAACTTCAGATTCTGGAATTTTGTGTGATATTGGAAATTCTGATCAATTTGCTGAAGCAGCAATTAAATTAATTGAAGATGAAAATTTAAGACACGAAATGGGAATTAGTTCTTTTACAAAAATGAGAGCTTCTTCATGGGAAAATGTTGGAATTACTCAAATGAATACCTATCAGAAACTGATTAAAAATCCATCCGAAATTAAATACAGCTATCCTCCTATTCAATTAAAACATATCAAAAAACTAACAACCGAATTAGGAATTATTCAGTTTAGCAAAATTTCTATTCCAGATTTAGATACAGGATATACTTTAGATGATAATGCGAGAGCTTTAATTGCCTTTTGCATGCATTATAAACTGACTCAAGACAAAGATGATCTAGCATATATTTTAATCTATTTAGATTTTATTCAGCGCTGCCAGAAACCAAAAGGAGATTTTATCAATTATGTCGATCAGGAAAACCGCGAACATATTGAGCAAAATGCCGAAGTAAATTTAGAAGATTCTAATGCCAGAGCTATTTGGGCGTTAGGGACTGTGGTTTCAATGTCGGATATTCTTCCCGAGGCTATTACCAAAAAAGCCACAAGATGTTTACTGAACACTCTAAAATGGGCCGAAAATATTCAATCGCCACGTTCAATTGGTTTTGCTACAAAAGGTTTGTATTTATACCATTCTACAATTCCTAATTTGTACGTTGCTGCAATCATTAATAAACTGAATGCCAAACTGCTTAAAAATTATGAAGATACCGCTACAGAAGACTGGCAATGGTTTGAAAATTATCTGACTTACGGAAATAGCGTTTTGCCAGAATCTATGCTTTATGCTTATTTAATTACCAATAAACCCGTTTATAAAAAAGTAGCTTTAGATTCTCTAGATTTCCTAATTTCTAAAACTTTCAAAGAAGGAACTTTCAAAGCCATTTCAAATCAGAGCTGGCATTATAAAGGTTCAGAACCTGATCAATACGGCGAACAGCCAATAGATGTTACCTATACAATTCAGAGTTTAAATGCGTTTTACAATGCATTCAAAACTCCAGAATACAAAAAGAAAATGAGAGCTGCTTTTAACTGGTTTTTAGGTAAAAATCATTTGAACCAAATTATGTATAATCCAGTAAGTGGCGGTGGTTACGACGGACTTGAGAAACATAATGTAAACTTAAATCAAGGTGCAGAATCTACCGTTTGTTATTTGACTGCAAGATTATTAATGGAAAAACTAGCCCTGTCACAATCACGCGTTATTCCGTTAATGAAATCTCGAAGCGGCATCGCCATAAATTTATAAGAAAAGTTATTGAAGCTAACCAAATACTTCACTTTTTTAAACCCTGAAAATCCCTTTCTTACTGAAAGGGATTTTTTGTTTGCGGTCACTAACGTCAAACTGTTTTAATTATTGTGAGTTTATGAAAATTATATAAGGCTCATAAAAAGTTGTGTAATATATTTTAACAAGTATTGAGCTAACTTTCCTATATCAATTAATGATTTGAAAAAAACTGTTAAATAATTGATTTTCAATTCACATCATTCACCTTAAAACCAGAACATTTTGATCCTTGCTATTAAAAATACATTCGCCGAAATTGGAGAAACCACACTATTCGCCAAAAGGTTTTTTAAGGAGGTTTTTGTTCCGCCTTATGAAACTCGAGAGTTCCTAAAACAATGTTATGTTATAGGATATAAATCTCTGCCTTTGGTTGCTATTACCGGTTTTATTATGGGCTTGGTGCTTACGCTTCAATCTCGTCCGACTTTAGTAAAATTTGGAGCAGAATCGTGGCTTCCGGGAATGGTAGCGCTTTCGCTGATTAGAGAAATTGCTCCTGTAATTACAGCATTGATTTGTGCAGGAAAAATTTCGTCTGGAATTGGCGCCGAATTAGGTTCAATGAAAGTAACCGAACAGATTGATGCCATGGAAGTCTCGGCTGTAAATCCGTACAACTATTTAGTGGTAACTAGAGTTTTAGCCTGTACTCTGATGGTTCCTATTCTAGTATTTTTTGCAGATGCGATTGGAATCATTGGCGGATATGTTGGAATAAACATTCACGGAGATGTCAATTTTTATAGGTTTTTAACTCAAATTGTTCAATCCCTAGAATTTCTAGATCTGTTTCCAGCAACAATAAAGACTTTCTTCTTTGGATTTATTATTGGAATTATTGGCTGTTTTAAAGGTTTTAATGCTTCTAACGGAACAGAAAGTGTAGGACGAGCAGCAAATTCTGCAGTAGTTACAGCATCATTAAGCATTTTTATAATTGATATGGTCGCTGTTCAAATAACCGATTTATTCTTTTAAAATGATGAAGGAAAAATTACATAAAGAACCTAAAACAAAAGAAAAAGATCTAACTCCGATTATTGAGATTAAAGATCTGCACAAAACTTTTGGAAAAGATAATGCCGTTTTAAAAGGCGTAAATCTCACTTTGAATAAAGGTGAAGATCTAGTGGTTTTAGGGCGTTCAGGCTCTGGAAAATCGGTCACGATAAAATGTATCGTGGGATTGATCGAACCAGACAAAGGCGAAATCAAAGTTTTTAATGAAAACGTTCTTAATATTTCAAAAAGCGAGCTGAATGAAATTAGAGTCCGAATCGGATTTTTGTTCCAAAGTGGAGCACTTTACGATTCGATGTCCGTTAGAGAAAATCTCGCTTTTACTTTGACCAAACACAAACGCGATTTAAGCCGTGAAGAAGTTGATAACGAAGTAATGGAAGCATTAGAAAATGTTGGTTTGGCAGATGCTGTAGACAAAATGCCTTCTGAACTTTCAGGCGGAATGAAAAAAAGAATTGGTCTGGCGCGCACGCTAATCTTAAAACCTGAAATTATTCTCTATGACGAACCTACAACTGGTTTGGACACGATAACGTCAAGAGAAATCAGCGAATTGATTTTAGATATCAAACACAAACAAAAAACCTCTTCGATTATTATCACGCACGATATGGCCTGCGCAAAAATGACGGCCGATCGAATTGTAGTTTTAAAAGATGGTGTAATTCACGCCGAAGGCACATACGAAGAATTAGAAAAAGACGAAGACGAATGGGTTCGCTCATTTTTTGAATAAAGCAAAATAAATAATAGAAATCATGGAAAAGCAATCTGGATATACTTGGAAATTAGGAATGTTTGTAACGATAGGGTTACTGCTTTTTATACTGGCGGTATATTTTATCGGAAAACAACAAAACCTCTTTGGTTCAACGTTTCATATTACTTCTCAGTTTAAAACAGTAAGCGGTTTAGAAGTCGGAAATAATGTTCGTTTCTCCGGAATTAATGTGGGAACAGTCGAACAAATTCAGTTAAAAAATGACTCAACCGTCGTGGTAGTTTTGGTAATGAAAGAAGAGGTTCGAAAATTCATTAAAACCGATGCCACAGCCAGTATTGGATCAGATGGTTTAATGGGCGACAAAGTGCTGACCATTTCGCCAGGCGTCAAGTCCAAAAAAGAGATCGAAGACAACGGACAGATTGCTTCTGTTGACGGAATTGAAATGCATGATATCATGAAAAGCGTAAAGAAAAGCGTAGACAATATTGGTGTGATTTCAGATGAAATAGCCATTTTCAGCCACAGCATGAACAACGGAAACGGTGCTTTGGCAAGATTGGTTAAAGATGATAAAATGGCAAACAGCGTTTCCAACACGCTTTCTAATCTAGAAACGGGAACAAAAGGTTTCAGCGAAAATATGGAAGCTGCAAAAAGCAATTTCTTATTTAGAGGCTACTTCAAGAAAAAAGAAAAGGAGAAAAAGGAAAAGCAAGAGGAAAGAAAAGAGAAACAAGAAGAAGCTAAAAAAGAGAAGGAAGAGAAGAAAGAAGCAAAAAAAGAGAAGCAAGACGAGCAAAAGAAAGAGGAACAGCAAAAACAGGAAGAAGCTAAAAAAGCTGAAACTGAGAAAAAGTAACGAAAATTTCGAATTGCTCCGCCTGTTTGCGATCGCTCGAGTCTAAATTTCGATTCTCATTTGATGTCATCCTGAGCGAAGTCGAAGGACACGCTATGTAGAAAGCACAGAATAGATTAAGCATGCGATCCTTCTACTCCGCTCAGGAGGACAAATATTAGGAAAAATTAAAATCCAGCATATCACAATTCACAACTCACAATTCACAATTCACAATTAAAAAAGTATATGCCTAGTACATTTAAACATACCGCCTTAAAAGTTTTAAAAATTACTGGAATTACGATTGCGGTGATTTTGTTTTTGCTGTTTATTATTCCGTTGCTATTTCCTGGAAAAATTGCTTCGGAAGTGAAGAAAATTGCCAATGAGCGTCTGGATACCAAATTGGAATTTACTAAATCTAAACTTTCATTTTTCACACATTTTCCTGCGCTAACCGTTTCGCTAGACGATTTGTCTTTAACGGGATCTAAACCATTCAGCAATGACACTTTATTAAAAGCCGATCAAGTTGCTTTTGGAATTGATATCAAAAGGCTGCTTTTTGACAATGAAGTTAAAATCAATAAACTATATGTTTCAGATGCTTTAATCAATGTGATGGTCAATGAAAAAGGTCAGGCGAATTACAATATTTATGTAGCACCCGAGGATCGAAACAAAAAAGAAGATCCGAACGCTCCAGAAGAAGGAACTGCAATCAGACTAGAACGTATAGATTTACAAAATTGTCATGTAAAATATAATGATCGCTCTGCAAAGATTCTGGTCGATGCAAAAGGCTTTAATTATATTGGAAAAGGAAATTTGAGCGATGATATTTTTGATCTCGCAACAGATGCCAAAATTGATAATCTTGATTTCTATTATGACCGAACTGGTTATTTAAGACGAAAAAAAGTAAGTGCCGATTTAATTACCCGAATCAATACGCATGCTCTTACATTTATTCTGCAGAAAAACGAACTTCATATTAATAAACTACCCTTAAAATTTACTGGGCTTTTTACCATTTTACGTGAAGGCTACAAAATCAATATTAAAGCAGCTTCAGAAAATACAACTGTAAAAGACTTACTTTCTGTAATGCCTCCCGAATATCTAACCTGGCTTGAAAAAACTGAAATTTCTGGAAGAAGCGATTTACTGCTTACTTTCAAAGGAGATTATAATGTTTCTAAAAAGCAAAAACCAAACTTGGCTTTCAATTTAAAAATTAATGAAGGTTCGGTAAATTATAAAAATGCGCCAGTTCCTTTAACCGATTTTCAAATGGATTTGAATGCGATGCTTCCGTCTCTCGACACCGAACAATTGCTGGTTAATTTGAGAACCTTGAAATTTAAAGTAGGCGAAAAAGATTATTTCAATGCTTATCTGCACAGCAAAGGTTTAAGCGAAATGTCGATAAATGCAAGCGTAAAAGGTGCATTGGATCTTGCTGTTGTTGACGCCGCATTAGGGTTGGAAAATATTGATTTGAAAGGAATTCTTAAAACCGATATTCAGGCTCGAGGAGTTTTTAGCACTTCTAAAAAATTATTTCCTAAAACGATTGGCGGTATTTCTTTAAGAAACGGATGGCTGAAAACGAAATATTATCCAAATCCTATTACCAACATCACTTTTGTAGCCAATATGCTGAATAAAGCAGGAACTTATCAGGATTTGATTGTTGCCGTAGCGCCTGCTTCTTTTGTTTTTGAAGGAAATCCAGTGTATGTCAATGCTACTTTATCCGATTTTAGCGATCTGGCTTATAACGCCAAAATTAAAGGCGAATTGAATGTTGGCCGAATCTATCAGGTTTTTTCTCAAAAAGGTTTGGATTTAACAGGTTATGCCAAAGCTGATCTTTCTTTAAAAGGAAAACAAAGTTACGCCACGACTGGCCAGTATGATAAACTCGATAACAAAGGGACTTTATTGCTAAAAAATATAAAAGCAACTTCCGAATTGTTCCCGAAAGCTTTCTTTATCAAAGAAGGACATTTCCGTTTTCAGAATGAAAAAATGTGGTTTGAGAAGTTTAACGCTTCCTATGGAAAATCAGATTTTGACATTAATGGTTACTTGCTCAATACTATCAATTATTTCTTAGAATCTAAAGGAACTTTGAGCGGTAATTTCAACCTAAAATCAAAACTGATTAATGTTGACGAATTTATGGCGCTTAAAGAAGGGGAAAACAACGATCGAAATATTGAAGTAGAATATGCCAAAGAAGACCATCCGAAAATGAGTGGCGTTGTCATAATTCCAGAAAACTTAAATGTCACTTTAAATGCAAATGCTGACAAAATAGAGTACAATAAATTGATTTTTAACAAACTCAATGGAAAAATCGGAATAAAAAAAGAAGGATTTTACTTAGAAAATATTACCTTTAATATCATTGGGTGCATTTTAGGCATTGATGCATTGTACAAAGACGAGTCTCCTACGGCTGCTCATTTTGATGCTCATTTTACAGCAAAAGACTTTGATGTTCAGAGAGCTTACAAAGAGATTCCAATGTTTCATGATATGGTTACTGCAGCTGAAAAAGCGCATGGAATAATCTCTGTTGATTACAACGTAAAAGGTGATTTGAATGGAAATATGGGACCAATTTATGAATCTATGCAAGGTGGAGGAACGATTAATTTACGTGATGTAAAAATTAAAGGACTGAAACTTTTTGACGGAATCAGTTCTAAAACGGGACAAAGCGGTTTAAATAATCCTGATATGAAAGGAATTGAAATTAAATCGACTATAGATAAAAATCTTATATATATTGAGCCATTTACCTTTAATGTCGCCAGTTTCAGACCGACTATTAAAGGAACTACAAGCTTTGACGGACTTCTGGATCTAAGAATGCGTTTAGGTCTTCCGCTTTTCGGAATTATAGGTTTTCCAATTGTAATTACGGGAACGCATGAAGCTCCAAAAATCAAAATATTCAGCAAAACAGGACAAGAAATTGATCCGGCTGTTTATGATGAAAAAAACAATAAAGTTATTCGAGAAGAAAAAATAAGCAAATCCAAAACAAAAAAATAATGAATTCTAAATCTCAACATAGCAGCAGCGCATTCGAAAAATTTGCTACAAAAGTTTCCAAAGCCGCAGGAAGCACAACAGCTTTTATTGGCGCCTTTGTAATTGTTGTTGCGTGGGCTGTTTCGGGCCCTATTTTCGATTATTCAGAAACTTGGCAGCTAGTCATTAATACAGGAACTACCATTATTACTTTTTTAATGGTGTTTTTAATTCAGAAAGCACAAAACAAAGACTCACTTGCCATTCAGTTAAAATTAAACGAACTCGTGGCTTCAAATGAATTATCCAGCAATAGTCTTGTGGATATTGAAAGCATGACCGAAGAAGAAATGATCATCATTCAGAAATACTACCATAGACTGAGTGAACTTGCTAAAAAAGACCAAAACATTAAAACCTCACATTCTATAGCTGAAGCACAAGAACTTCATAATCGTAAAATGGAGAAAAAGATAAAATCAAATAAACCGAAAAGAACTTCCAAAAACAGCACTAAAAAATAACCAGAAATGAAACTAAGTTCTACCGAAACCTATTGGCCATTAAAAAATGCCCAGAAGCAAAGTTATCCTTCTATTAATTCTGATATCCATACCGATGTTTTAATTATCGGCGGTGGCATTACAGGTGCCTTAACGGCATATAAACTATTAAATGAAGGAAAAAAAATTGTTCTAGTAGACCGTCGGGATGTCTGCGGCGGAAGCACTTCTGGCAGTACGGCTTTACTGCAATATGAAATAGATGTTCCTTTGCATCAGCTCATTAAACTTCGTGGTGCAAGATGTGCGATAGACAGTTATCAAAATGGGAAAAAAGCAATTTTTGATCTTCGAAATATTATTGATGAAGTAGGATGTGATTGCGGTTTTGAATTCAAAAAAAGCATCTATTTTACCACGTTAAAAAAAGATGTTCCGTATTTAAAAAACGAATTTAAAGCCAGAAAACAGCATGGTTTTGAAATCAGCTGGCTCAGCCGATCGGAACTTCAAAAAATGGGACTGAATGCCATTGCGGGTATAGAATCTAAAACCGCAGCAGTTATGGATCCGTTTAAATTGGCGACTGACCTTTTGTTTCATTGTCATGAAAAAGGAATGCAGATTTTTGACCGCACTAATATTGCTTCCATCCAGCATCAAAAAGGCAAAATTATTGCCACTACGGGTTCCAAACACGTCATTACAGCTGATCATATTATTCATTGCACAGGTTACGAAAGCACAGAAACATTAAAAGAAAAAGTAGTTGATTTAAAAAGTACTTACGTTATTGCTTCAGAGAGTCAGCCCGATCTTCCCGAAAATTTTAAACACGTTATATTTTGGGATACCGCTTCACCATATCATTATATAAGAACAACCGAAGATAATCGTATTATAATGGGTGGCGGTGACGAAGATTTTAAAGACACCAATAAACGAGATAAATTGCTGCCTAAAAAAGAACAATATCTTTTGAAACAATTCTACAAACGCTTTCCTGATCTGGATTTTAAAATCGATTACTCCTGGGCAGGCACTTTTGGAGAAACCAAAGACGGTCTTCCCTACTTTGGCAAACCAAATCCGAGGAAAAACGAACATTATATTCTAGGTTTCGGAGGAAACGGAATCACCTTCAGTGTCCTCGGAATAAACTCAATCCTGGACTCTCTTCATAACAAAAAAAATACAGATTTGGAGTATTATAGGTTTGGGAGATAAGGTTCTGAGGTGCTAAGGCGCTAAGATTCTAAGGTCTTAGACCCTGAAGAAAAAACTTAGTCCCTTAGCATCTCAGAACCTTAGCAACTTAGAGTACTAACTCCATCTGAATATTACATCTTTTGTACGGAGTTTCAAGACCAAAAACTTTCTCAAAACCTAGTTTATAATATAAGTTTATCGCAGGTTTTAAGATGGTATTGCTTTCTAAATATATTTTCTTTGCTCCGAGTTTTTTTGCTTTTTCGGCGATTGCTTTTCCTAAAAGCCAGCCAATGCTTTTTCCTTGCGCTTTTGGCGAAACGGCCATTTTTGCCATTTCAAAATCGTATTCCGAATTATTCATTTTAATCAAAGCACAAACACCGACAGGTTCATTTTGATAT
Source organism: Flavobacterium luteolum (assembly GCF_027111275.1). NCBI lineage: Bacteria > Pseudomonadati > Bacteroidota > Flavobacteriia > Flavobacteriales > Flavobacteriaceae > Flavobacterium > Flavobacterium luteolum. Next base: position 273,871 of record NZ_CP114286.1, read on the forward strand.
AAAGCCACTAGAATTTTTCCGCCTTTTTTCAAAATATAATCTTCAGGATTATCCAGCGCTTTATAATCGGCTTCTTCCATTTCAAAATATTTCGAGATCCATTCTACATTCAATTCCCTAAAAGCTTGCTGATATTCTGCTTTATACTCCACAATTTCTACGTCTTTACTTTCTCTCTTCTTCTTTTGTTCACGAACTCTTTTAATCAGAGATTTTTGCTCCAATAAAAATTCCCATTCTTCTAATGCTGCCCATAGATTATGTTTGCTTTCTGCAATTATTTCATCAATCGCCACATCAATATCTTCCAATTGCTGTTTGATATTTTTCGAAATCAAACTTCCTTTTTCAGTAAGAACGACATTATTTTTTCTTTTATCTTCTGTTTTTGCAGTTTCTTCAACCAGCCCAGCGCCAATCATTTCCTGAATAATTTTACTCACAGAAGGCTGAGAATGCCCAATTTCATTAGCAATTTCGGTAATTGTAATCTCGCGTTCCTCTGCTAAAGTATAAAATACAGGAAACCATTTTGGCACAAATTCAACACCATACAATTCGTAAATTTTCGCGGCATCATCTGTAACAACTGCAGTCATTAAACGTAAACGACTTCCTAAGGCCGCTTTTCCAACTTTATTAAAAAACTCCATAACAATAATTAATTATATAACTAGTTATGCAAATGTATAAATTTTTTAGATACTAAGAAACTAAGGTTCTAAGATTCTAAGTTTTTTTTTTGAAAACTATAGAATCTTAGAACCTTAATGTGTATATAATGTGCTTTAGAGCTAGCGACTTTATTTTTTGAGGTGCTAAGATGCTAAGGTTCTGAGGCTCTAAAGTTCTCCTTAAAGCTTAGAATCTTAGCAACTCCGGCCATTAGGCGGTAATAGCCAATGCATTCAAATTAAACTTATATTCTTTTGGGCTGCAGTTGAATTTTTGTTTGAAAATTTTAGAGAAATAGCTTCTGCTGGTAAAACCAATGCAGTACACTATTTCTGAAATATTTAAATCTGAGGTTCTGATCAGGATTTCTGCTTTAAGCACTCGCATGTGTGTAATATAATCGTTAACGGTTCGGTTATGAATCATTTTAAAACCTTCCTGAAGTTTATTTGGAGAAAGACCCGATTTTTTGCTTAGCGATTTAATAGAAAAAGCTTCTTCTGGATTTGATTTTATAAATTCAGAAAGCTCTTTAACCTCTTCTAGTTCTCTTAATGTCAATCCGTTTGCTTCGTTTGCAAAAGCATGCAAATCGTCAGAATGCTGCTGAATTTCCATGGCAAGGATAATTCTCATGATTCCTTCTTTCAATAAATTCCTAACAATTCCGGTTTGAGTAATCGAATTAAGCTGTTCGATTTTCTCCGCAATCTGCAAATTATAAGATCCGATATAAAAGAAATCTGCAATCTGATTATTCTCAAAAAAGGTATCTTTTACTTGTTGGTTTAAAGAATGCGTCTGACTCGCAGCATCAATCTGAGTTCCGACAATAATTAAAGTCAGTTTTGTTTTTTTTCCTTTTTCAAAGAATAAAACATTGTCCTGATTGTGTTTTGATGTAACAATTGCAGTTTGAAAAGTTTTTAGTTTTCGCTCCTCTCCATTTAATCCAAAACTATGCGAAAGATTTCCTTTAGAACAATAAGCAAAATAAATTGGTGACGATTTTACATTAAGAATATCCAACCTGACGTCTGTAGAAAATGTCATATCAAACTGAACGTATGATATATTATCATTAAAAGAAGCTCCAATAATTGCACCTTCGGCAAAACTATTTTCTACTTCAAGTGAATATTCGTCTAAGTCAAAAGTCACCTTTCCGCCAAAACTAGTTTGAAGTTCGTCAAATATATTTTGAGTTTTTTCTGTATTTATAGTAACTATTTTCATGGTCCGCCGGATTTAAAATTATAATTTGCTAAACAGATTATTTCTAGAAATCTGAAATTCAAAGTTCGTTTAAAGACAGACCAAAAATGTTATATAATTTTTCGGTTTTGTTTTATAATTCCTTATTAATGTTTATTTTAACATAAACCTGAATTACATTAAAAAATAAATATGAAAAGTTTTTCGTTTGCTCCAATAAGTTCTCCAACTTCCAAAATTCTGATTTTGGGCACAATGCCAGGAACAAAATCTTTAGAATTAAGTCAATATTATGGTCATAATCAGAATAACTTTTGGAAATTTATGTTTCAAATTCTTGGCGAAGAATTTTCCAATAATTATGAAATACGAAAAAACCTGTTAATAAAAAATAATATAGCACTTTGGGATGTCTTACAATTTTGCGATCGTGTTGGAAGCTTGGACAGCGCTATTAAAAATGAAATCGCAAATGATTTTGAAAGTTTTTTAGAAACTCATCCTAAAATAGAGAACATTCTTTTTAACGGACAGAAAGCAGCGGCGTTTTTTAAAAAGCATGTTCATTTAACAAAAGAATATAAAACATTTACACTTCCGTCTACAAGTCCAGCCAATGCTGGCAAGACTTTTCAAGACAAATTAAATGAATGGAACGTTATTAAAACCTTAATATAAAGACTGCAATTTTATAGAATAAAAAGACGAATATTGAAATCATGTAACTTTTTCCGATTAAAGTATAACAAAATACAGCCACTCTCGATCTAATTTTACATCAAAGAAAAATAAGCCATAATGAAGATTTGATTAGCGAAATGAAAAGGCTTTCTTCTTATTAAAATTTACAAAGCAAACTGTAAAAAGTTTAGTCTATAAAGAGAACATTGGTTATGTTAGTTTATTTTTGGGAAAAAGCTACTCTATAGAAATATAGAGTAGTTTTGTTTTTATAGGCTACCATTAAAAAATAAAAACATGAAAATTCAGACATATTATAATCATATACGATTTTATACCCCACACCATTTTATATACTATCCTGTTTTAATTTTATTCTTGATTGCGAGCATTTATTTGAGCATTACAACAGAAGATCATTTGATATGGGCATTTATAAGTGTTGCCTTTATCTTTCTTTTTGTATTGGCTTATATGCTGCGTCAGCACTATGCATTGACGCTTCAAAATAGAATTGTACGGTTAGAAATGCGTTATCGTTATTTTACTTTAACAGGCAAAAGATTTGAAGAATTTGAATACAAACTTACAGATGATCAAATATTTGCTTTACGATTTGCGCCAGATAACGAATTGATTCCGCTTATAGAAGATGTTTTAAAAAACAGCTTAACTGGCGATGCTATCAAAAAAGCAATCGTACACTGGAAAGCAGATTACCATAGGGTCTAAAATAGCAATGTTATTAAAATAAAAAAGCTCCATTTGAAGTTTTCAAAATGGAGCTTTTTTATTGAATATTATTATTAAACTTTCTTTCTATTGAAAATAAGATAAAACAGAAACAATACAATCCAAACTGAAAAAATCACAATAAAATAAATTGCACTGATATTTGGATGCAGAAAGTTAGGATTGTAAAACAGTTTATCCAAAGTCGTGAATTTTTCTGTTAAAGCTTTTCTATCAAAATTATTTCTAATTCCGTTAAGCGGTTCATCTTGATTATTTCTGTAATGATATACATCTGGAGTCAAAAGCTTTGGAATCACGTTTGTTTCTATATTGTATTTCTTCAAAAGCGTGTCCAATTTTTGGAAAGTATACGTTAGTGAATCTTTCTTAGAATTGTACAGCAATTTATAACGATCTACAGCTGCTTGATACGTTTGTTTACTAATCGAATCGCCTTTAATAGGATTGAATAACGTTTTATTCTCTAGAAAAATACAAATGTCCTCATCATGCTCCGGATGCACCTGAATGCTTTTAAAAACAATTTCGGTGCTATCTCCAATAACCGTTTTTGAGATTACTCTTTTGTATAATTCCGCTTTATCAAAGCCTAGAATATCAAAAATGCTATCTGCTTTATTTGTCGTTTTATCAAAACTGCTTGTTAACGCTTTTATGGTATCAACACTATAATAACTCCTTTCTATTATCGGATATTCACCTGGCGAAATAGTATCCTCCTGCTTAATTACGGGATATGGTTTTGGATATAAAATGTTCTCGTAATTAAATAATTTCTCAGAACTATAAGAAGTATATCCATACAAAAACGGATTTAAAACATTCAGCAGTTTTTTGTCATTATTAAAATCATTTTCAGACAATTCCGCTTTCAGTTTAGCATTCATTCCAAAACTATAACTCATGAAAAACGAAAAAGTCAAAAACGAAATCAGCAGCAGACAAACGGCCACTTTAAAAAGATTTCCTCCTTTATAATTTTCTCTCGAATGATTACGAACAAGAAAAATTAGAAAGAAAAGCAGAAACAATCCGCTTACAAAAAAATGAGAAATCGAAACATCATCATAAAACTTAAATCGGTAAAATTCTGTATAGATATTGATTTTTCCGATTCCTTTAAAAGTAAAATAACCGTATAAAAAATAAGCTAGATGAATTAAGGCTAGTACAATAAAAGATTTTATAAAATAACGTTTTAGATTTTTGGTCATTTTTAAAAGGTGCTAAGGTTCTGAAGCACTAAGGTGCTAAGTTTTTAGTTGTAAAGTTTGAAAGATACTGAAATTTTATTTCAACGTTAGCAATAAAATGTAAGAAAAATAAAAAAGACGCACATCTGTGCGTCTTAAAAAACCTTAGTATCTTAGTATCTTAGCAACTCAGAACCTCTATTTAGAAATATCAAACCCTTCCTTCACTATTTCACTTTCGACCTTATCTATTAATTTATTCGTTTTTCCTGTTAATCTTTCTTTTTTCCAATCGCCTTTTACATAAAGAATTAGAGTAATTAAAGCAGTTACAACAGAAGAAATTGGGAAAGCCCACCAAATTCCAATTTTGCCTAATGAAGTATTGTGCGACAAAATAAAAGCAAGCGGAAATTGTATTACCCATTGCGAAACCAAAGTCAGAATCATAGGCAATTTGGTATTTCCAACAGCTCTAAAAACACCTGTCAAACAAAGCTGCAAACCTAGAAATCCCCAAGAAAGGCAAGTGATTCTCAGCAATTCTGTTCCACCCTTAATAACCGCTTGATCATTTGGAACAAAGAACGCAATTAAATACGGCGCGAAGATAAAAGCGATAATTCCAAGACCAGTCAATAATCCGAAACCAAGATACGCTCCTAGTTTTGAAATTTCAGCAGCACGATCAACATTTCCTGCTCCAATATTTTGTCCGACAAGAGTTGCAATCGCCATTGATAATCCCAAAGCTGGAATTAAAATCAGCTGAATCAAATTGGAACCCGCACCGTAAGAAGCAACTGTTAAAGTACCAAAACGGACAATCAAAAATGTAATTGCCATCATTCCCAAAGCTCGCATTGACTGCTCGATTGAAGATGGAAATCCAATTTCAAAAGCTCTTTTTATATGTTTATAATCTGGTTTAAAATCGGAAATGCGAAGATGAATTCCGTGTTTTCCTCTAAACAAAATTGCAAATCCGATAATAATAGCCAAAAGCTGTGTAAATAAAGTTGCCAAAGCTGCTCCTTTTACGCCTAATGCCGGAATGAAATTCCATCCGTAAATAAATAACGGATCTAGCGCAAAATTCAAAATAACAGTTCCGAGCACAATATAAACAGGTAACGTTACACGCCCAACACCTCGCATAATCGACTGGAAAATCATAAATCCGAAACTAAAAACCAGTCCCACAAAAGCCACTCTCATAAAACCTAAAGCATCTACATAAACCGTAGGTTCAACCTTTAATAGATATAAAAAGTATGGACTCAAAATATATCCTATAATAGACAGAAAAACAGAGACAATAATCACCATAGACAAGGTCTGCGCTGCTACGTGATTAACCATTTTCTGGTTTCCGGCTCCAAAATATTGCGCAATTAAGATAGAACCAGCAATTGCCAATCCCGTTCCTAAAGCAATGGTTAAAAATATTACAGGCGTACTGATCGAAACTGCCGCAACGGCATCTCCGCCCAAACGTCCTACCCAAAAAGCATCTACCAACTGATATGCGGCTTGTAAAAGATTAGCAATCATAATTGGAACTGCTAATTTTAATAATGAAGAAAGGATTGGCCCTTCTAACAATTCATTTTTTTTCATTTAGTTCAAATAGTTATTTAAAAATCAGTTGACATATCAACTTTTAAAGTTCAAAAAAAATTAAAGCGTTTCTAGTTTGTCTGCATACGATCTTACTGCATCAAGCGCCTCTACTCTTTCTTTTGGAGTAAAAACAGACATTACTTCCTCTTCGGCTCTTTTCATCAAAGATCTAATACTTTTGGCTAGAGTAATTCCCTCGTTTGTAAGACTTACAATGTTTTTACGTTTGTCCATTTTGTCTTTTACCACCTCAACAAGATTCTTTTTTTCGAGTGCTGTAATACTTCGTAAAATAGACGATTTGTCGCGCATTGTTTTGTCCGACAATTCTCTTTGCGAAAGGCTTTTATGGTGCAGAATCATCAATAATGGCAATTGTTCCAGCTGCAATGTAATTCCAGCTTCATTCATTAACGCATTTGTACGTCTGAAAATTGCTCGTTTGATGCGATGAATCTGAAAGAAGAAACTATCTGATATTTCTTCTTTCCAAAAATTTGAAAAATTCTCTTTATCGGTATGTTTAATTTCCATTCGACAAAATTACAAAAAAGAGTGACATGTCAACTATTTTTCTAAATAAATCTTTATTTTATTGATATACAATTCATTCCTAAAAATAATTCGAATAAAAAAAGAAAAATGAACGATTATTTTTACTAACTTTAATTGTTAAATATTGCCTAATAAAAACTTAAAAATTACTCTGATGAAACAATTATTTATTTTTTTGGTAATGATGCTCCTTTGGATTCCGCTAAACGCTCAAACAGTTGCAGAAACCAGTAAAGACGAAGACTTAACAACAACTCTAAAAACTGAAAAAGATGATTTCCAAGATACATCTTTAGAAGATCTGCCCTGGCACAATAGAAAATTTAAAGTTACTGCTGGTGGATTTTTTCCTGTAAATAATACTCAAGTTCAAGTTGAAGGCAATAACGGAAATATAGGAACTGAAATTGATCTTGAAAATGATTTAGGATTTTCTAAGTCGACCGTATCATTTTTAGGAACATTTGATTGGCGTATTTCCAAAAGATCACGATTAGGTTTTGAATATTTTGTACTAGATAGAACTGCAACAAAAACATTGCAAAGAGATATAAATTTCGGAGACCATACTTATCCATTGAACGGAAGTGTTCGTGGTACTTTTAATGTTCAGATTGCTAGAATTGCTTATGGTTACGCTATTTTATCCAAACCAAAATATCAAGCTGGTTTATTAATTGGTGCGCATGTTCTTTTTGCAGATTTAGGCCTAAAATTAAATGCCAATACACAAAGTTTAGAATATCATGATAAGTTTGACTTTACTGCTCCACTGCCAGATGTTGGAATTTGGGGAGAATTTGTTCTCGGAAAACGCTGGGGTTTATATGCCAACGTAAATTATCTTGCTGTAAAAATTGATGAAACCGATGGCCGAATCATAAGCTATAATTTATCGGTTCTATATAATGTAGTAGACAACTTTAGTCTTACTGCGGGTTATACTGGTTTGAATTTTAGAGTAGACACGGTTCAAGAACGTTTAAACGGTTTCTTAAAATGGGGATACAACGGACCTACAATAACAGCTGTGTATACTTTTGGAAAGCATGTTAAAGTAACTAAATAAAGATTCTAAGAGGCTAAGATTCTAAGATTCTAAGGTGCTAAGGTGCTAAGGTGCTAAGGTGCTAAGTTTTTTTTAACCGCTAAGAACGCTAAGAATTACGCAAAGTTCGCAAAGTTTTTATACAAAGCTTTGCGAACTTTGCGTTTATAATATACTTAACGTTTATTATAAGACACTAAGATTCTACTTTTTAGTTGAATGGAATATTCTCGCAAAGTCGCAAAGTCGCAAAGTTTTTTTATATTCTTTGCGTCTTTGCGTCTTTGCGAGATTAAAACTTCAAACAAAAACTTTGCGAACTTTATGTGTTTTACAAAACCTCAATAAAAAAATCTTTGCGTGCTTTGCGTAAAAACTTTGCGCTCTTTGCGGTAAAATTATACTCAAAGTATCTCCAACCTGAAACTTGAAACTTAAAACCTGAAACAAAAAAATAAACCCGATAACTCTCCAGCTATCGGGTTTATTGCCAAACTTACTTAACTTAACTCAAAATAAAACTTAACTCAAAATATTTATTTTTCGATTGGAGAGAATTTTACTGCTGTTCCTCCGCCAGCTGCCAATTTGATATCTAAAACAGTTTTACTGTTTACTTTTTGTTTAGAGATTGTAACTGGATACGGATTGGTTTTATAATTTGCTCCAGGTCCGTCTGCATAGATTTCTGCTTCGTATTCTTTGTCTTTATCTAAAAATGACAAGGCTACTTTTAAATCTCTTGCGTTTCTATTTGTGATTGATCCTAAGTACCAATTTTTCTCATCCCAATCTTTACGGGCAATTGTAGTGTATTCTCCAATTTTAGAATCTAATACTTTAGTATCAGACCAAGTACAAGGCACGTCTTTTACGAATTGAAATTCTGGTTTGCCTTCATAATTTTCAGGTAAATCGGATGCCATTTGCAACGGACTGAAAATAATAACATACAATGCCAATTGATTTGCTAATGTAGTTTGCACTTTTGCTCCAGATGGAGTTTTGTAATCAAAATTGAAGTTTCCAGGTGTGTAATCAAATGGTCCAGAAAGCATTCTTGTAAATGGCAAAGTTGTCAAATGCTCTGGTGTATTTCCTCCGTCTACAGACCATGCATTATATTCTTGTCCACGTCCGCCTTCTTGAGACATAAAGTTTGGATATGTACGCTGTAAACCCGTTCCTTTCATTGGTTCGTGGTTATCAATCATAATATGATATTTAGCAGCAGTTTCGATCACTTTTCTGTAATGACGCGCTCCGTATTGGCTATCATGCCATTCTTTTTTATCCAAATATTTGTTTACATAACCTGTTTTTACTGAGTTCACTCCCATTTTCTGATACAGTTTGAAAGCATCTTCTAATTGGTTTTCATAATTTTTAGTTGCTCCAGCCGTTTCGTGATGTCCAATTAAACGAACATTTTTTACAGCAGCATATTTGGTAATTTCTTCCAAATTAAAATCTGGATAGGCTTTTACAAAACTAAATGCAGAACCGTCAGCAGTCCAGTCGCCATCCCAGCCTTCATTCCATCCTTCAACTAAAACTCCGTCAAAACCATTTTTCGCAGCAAAATCAATGTATTCTTTTGTATTTTTGGTTGTTGCGCCATGTTTTGGACCTTGTCCCCAAGTGTATTTTTCTAAATGCATTCCCCACCAGATTCCAATATATTTTGAAGGAGTAATCCAAGATAAGTCTTCAATTTTTGAAGGCTCATTTAAATTAAGCATAATAGTTGAAGTTGCTACATCTCCAGGAGTTTTCCCTACAACAATAGTTCTCCAAGGTGTTTTAAAAGGCGTTTCGGCATATACTTTTACACCATCTGCCCATGGCACCAAATCACTTTTGTATTGTTTGTCTGTAGTTTTTAAAAGCGTCATTGAAGCAAAATCTGTTAAATTGGCTTCGTGAATGGCTACATACAATTTGTCTTTGGTTTCAAAAGTGGCTGGCGTATTAATCGTATCGGTTTTGCTCATTAACGTCTTGCGGTATTCACTTTCGTAATAACTGTTTTCGCGATGAACTGGAATCCACCAAACTTCGTTATTATCTTTAAAAGTAAATTGTGTCACTTCATTAGAGATTTTGACTTTTCCTAAGTGAGGCTGTTTTGGAAATTCATAACGAAATCCAACTCCATCATCAAAAACTCTAAAAATAATATCGACTAAGCGCTCCTCGCCTTTTGCTTCTTTTAAATGAACAATCAGTTCGTTATGATGGTCTCTTACTTTTTTGAATTCGCCCCAAGGCTGTTCCCAAGTTTCATCTGCCGATTTTTCTTCTGTAGAAACGACTTCAAAACCATCTGTCATTTTAGCTAAACCTTGAAATTCAAATCCCATAAGTGAAGGTTCAATAACCGATTTTCCGTTAGAAGAAAAACTGTATTGCGGCTGTCCTGAAGGAGTTAATTCAAACGTTAATTCAGAGACTTTTTCTGGAGAACTGATTTTATACGTTTTTTTAGTACTGCAGGCCATAACCAGCATTGATGCTAAAGCCACAAGACAGTATCTATATTTTCTGTTTTTCATTATTTAAATTGTATTAATTACAGCTCTATTTTATTTCGCTTATTATTTGTTTTGCTTTTGCTGGTTGCATCGAAACAAAATAATTAAACGCTTGGTCAAGTTTTTTCTGGATCTCGACATTTCCTTTTTTCTGTACGCGTAAATCATACAATTTGCTGATATCTGGAAATACGCTTTCTGTGCTTTTTACTCCGGCAAAAGTTTTGATTTTTTCGATAAAAGAATATCCAAATTCTACTGTTGGTTCAATCATGGTTCCTTCTCCGAAATCGTTCCATGTAATCAGCTGCAGGTAATTTACATTTGCATTTTTGGCTAAAGTCAAAGTTTCATCAAGTGTCGCTCCATTGTTATGTTCTATCGTCCATCCAATTGCTGCTCCACCTCCGCCTGCGGCATAAAAATCTTTAAAACCAGGATAAGCACTTCCCATTGCCACACCCAATTTTGGTTTGGTGTTGGTATAAAAGTTTGTGAGATAAGTGTTGTCTTTGTATACCCAAGCATATTCGCCAGAAGCATTATCTCCTGCCATTGAAGAGTGATCCCAAAGTGTCAAGAAAGTAGGTTTTGCTGTTAAAGTATTAAAGACATTTGTCCATTCAGCTGGGGTCTGTAGCACAATTGGTCCAAAATTCATTAACAGCGGTTTACCATTAATCTTAATATAATTAGCATCAGAGAAATAATTCTTTTCTACATAAGCCAAATCTGTTTTTGCTGCACCGGTTACCGAAATTGCTTTTCCTGCGTTTACAACATTTGTTAGAAATCGGTCTTCGTATACAATGGCATATTCTAAACCTACTTTGTCTAACATTTCGATTAATTGATCTGTATTTTCTTTGATCATTCCGTAATCATTTACATCGTAAGTACCGTACCAATCAATCAGAATTCCATCAATTCCTGAATATTTCATCAATAATAAATGATTTTCGATCACATTTTTATCTCCTGAGTGATAAGGTCCAATCAGCGGATAATAGTACGATGCAATTTCTCTTCGGCCGTTTGCTCCTAAGTTGTTCGGATTTTTGTTTGCCATTGTCCAGTGATATCCCCATTTTTTATCGGCACTGCTTTCGTTGGTTTCAAACCACGGCATGTAGTGCATATAAATCTTGGTGCTATTGGTTTTCTCAATCGCAACAGGGTTTGTTTTCTCTGGTTCTACTGGTTTGTCTGAACCTTTGTCATCGCTGCTGCATCCAGCAACCATCGCAATACTCATCAAACCAAAAACCAACGATGTGATATATCTTTTCATATTGATGTACTGTTTGTTATTTTTATATTTTGCCACAGATTAAAAGATTAAAAAGGATTATTAATCTGTGAAAATCCTTTAATCTGTGGCTAAATAAAGCCTCGCAGATAATCATTTTAAAAACATGTCAGCCTTCCACGACTAACCAACATGGAAGACTGACATTCTAGTAACCTAATTTGGATACCCAGGATTTTGTTTTAGATTTTTATTGGTAGTTAAAACGCTGCTCGGAATTGGGAAAATTGCTCTGTATTTTTCCGTTGTGCCTTTTGACCACCATGGCTCGAAGAATGTTCCAAAACGAATGTTATCTGTTCTTCTTCTTCCTTCAAATGTGAATTCTTTCAGTAACTCTTGATCAATAAATTTAAGATCAATTGTTGTTGGCAATTCTTCACCTGCACGAGACGCAACTTGCTGTACAAATGGTCTTGCTAAATCTGGCGATCCTAAACGAACGTAACATTCTGCCTGCATCATTAAGATTTCAGAGTAACGAATTAATACAAAATCATGATCGCGCTCCCATTGCTCTCCTGCTTTCATTTCGTATTTATGCAAACGAACTCCTTCATTTTCTTTTGCATCTTCAAGACTTGTTAGGTTCTCTGTATAAGTAAGAGGCTCTCCGTTACTCATAATAATTACACTTCCTGTCGCAAGATTGATCTGATCGCCTTCTAGCATACATTTCTTTCTTTTGTCTGTATCTGCAAAAGAAGAATAAACTCCTGGCTGCGCGCACATACCGTTTGCACTCCAAGGATAATTATTTGGAATTGCAGAAATAGCTAGATTTTGACTGTAATGGCAAGACATTGAGTTCATGTAGTTTCCAACTGTTCCTGCTTTTGAATCGTAAGGGATCGCAAAAATAATTTCTGGCGAAGTTTGATTTTCTGTCACGAAATTCGAAAAGAAATCTGGTGTCAAACTGTATCCTGTAACCTTTTGGCACATATTGATACAATCTTGCCAACGTGGCTGACCGATAAACGCTTCTGAATTAAGATACAATCTTGCCAAAATAGAATACGCAACATTTCTAGTCATCTTAGAATACACCACATTTGGATTTAAAAACGGAAGAGCGTCTGTCAATTCTTTTTCAACAAAATCATAAACTTGTTTTCTTGTTGAATTGGTTGGAAGATCTGTATCTTCAAAATTGGTTACAATTGGAACATTTCCGAATAAATCTAAAAGATTGTAATAGTAATAGGCTCTAAGCGCTTTTAATTCAGCAAAAATCGGTTCTTTTGATTTCTCGCTAAGAGACGATTTATTGATTTGATAGATAATTGCGTTGATTTTTGCGATTCCGGTATAGTTGTAACGCCAAGCCGAAAGAATCATTCTATTATCTGATTTCCAAGTATGCTTTTGCGCATCTTGGTATTGTCCTCCATCGTACCAGTTTGTACCTCTTGTCGGAATTGTAGCTTCGTCTGAAACTACTTCATTCAAAAAGAAAACATATTCGCAAGTCGGGTAATTATTTGAGATATCATCTTTGAATCCTCTTAAAGAAGAATAAGCTCCACCTACCAGCGCATCAACTTCTTTGGTTGTATTTCCGAAATTTCCATCTTCTACCTGATCATACAGCTGCTCGTTCAAATCAGTACAAGATACTGTAAAAAGCATGCTTAAAAGTATTGCTGCTGTTATTTTGATTTTCATTGTTAATATTTTTTGGTTATCAATTCGCTTAGTTATTCAGCGTAAAATTTAATCCAACAGAAATAGTAGTTGGTCGAGGATAATTGTTGTATCTGTCAATTCCAGGAGCTGCCAAACCAGTTTGATCCATTACTCCCGTCTGGCCAATTCCGTCCTGAGCATTTAAACCAATCTCTGGATCTACACCTTTGTAACCTGTAATTACAAATAAGTTTTCTCCCATTACATACATTCTAACTTTAGATTTTTTGTATTTCAATGGTAAAGTATAACCAAAAGTTAGGGTCTGAAGTCTAAAGAAAGAAGCATCTTCGATCCAGTAATCAGAATACTTAGGCGCAGAAGTAATGCCGCTGCTTAAGAAAGCATCTGGCACATTATACGCTGGCAATCTAGTTGGATCGTTCAACATCATGTTTGTCGCGTTCAAAGCTTTTTGTCCAAACATTCCGTATCCAGAAAGTCCAAGATCAAAATTTCCGTATGTAAAATTCATTCCGATACCTACTGTCAAATCTGGCTGAATGTTTCCTAAATCTGTTTTATCTGCATCAACCAAAGCACTTTCATCAACAACTTGTCCTGCGGCATTGTAATACTGTATTTTTCCGTTAGGATCTAAACCTGCGTTTTTGAATCCCCAGAAAGTACCAACAGGATATCCTTCTGCAATAATTTGAGAATACTGCCCAGACATACCAGCTAAACCATGAAGAGATCCACTGTAGATAACATCTGTTTTATAAGTTGGGTTTGAAAGTTTTTCAATTTTCTGAACGTTGTGTCCAAGAGTTAAATTAGCATTCCAGTTGAATTTATCTCCTCTGATAATATCAGCATTCAAAGTTAACTCTACCCCTTTGTTTGACATTTCTCCAACGTTTGCCAACATTGTTCCCACTAAATATGGTGGCTGAGGAACTTCGTAAGTATATAATAAATCTTTTGTCTTTTTAGAATAATATTCGAATGATCCTGTAATTCTGTTGAAAAGACCAAAGTCAAAACCAACGTTAATTTGCTCTGTAGATTCCCATTTCAAATCAGGATTTGGGTTTTGTTTTGGAGAATAAGCCAAACTCCAAGTTTTAGTAACTGGATCGTAATAACTGTCATTTCCAACTCCTAAGATAGAAAGTGATTTGTACTCACCAATTCCATCTTGGTTACCTGTAATACCCCAACCTACTCTTAATTTTAAGTTGTCTAACCATCCTTTTGAAGATTCCATGAATTCTTCGTTAGAAACTCTCCAAGCAGCAGAAGCAGATGGGAAAGTTCCCCATTTATTATTTTCTCCAAAACGGCTAGATCCGTCACGTCTTACAGTTGCAGTCAATAAATATTTGCCATCGTAACCGTAGTTAGCACGAGCGTAAAAAGAAACTAAATTTGATTTTCCTTTGTATGAATACACATCGCTTAAACGATAGTTGTAACCAGCTCCTAAATTATTGTAGCTGAAAGCATCTGTTACAAATCCGCCTCTTTGCGCTCCAAAACCTTCATAGATATTTTCTAGGTAAGAATAACCCGCCAAAGCGCTAATATTATGTTTGTCAATAACTTTGCTGTAGTTCACATAAAGCTCCCCTTGTGCATTTGTGTATTCTGCATACGTTCTTTGTGCAAAACCGCCTTCAGTCTGCCCTTCCATAACCGCATAAGATGGTTTGTAAGTTCCTCCTTTTACAGCATTGTGCTCTAACGAAATGTTTGCAGTGGCAGTAAAGTCATTCAAGAATTTCACATCTGTTTTAAAATAACCTAAAAGTCTGTGTCTTTCATTGTCAAAAGTTCTGTTGGTTAAAATCTCAACTGGATTTTGATAAAGGTTTCCTGTTACAACACTAAAATCTCCATTTGCATCGTAAACCGGAATTGTTGGATTTAAGTTGTATGCTCTTTCAAAAATTCTATAATCAATTGGGTGCCATTTGTCAATGTTTGCAAATAATCCCATATCAAATTTTACTTCTTTGTTATCTCCAAGAAATTGATAAGCACTAACATTTCCGCTTAATCTTTCTAAACCAGATTTTTTAATAACACCTTCATTGTTTAAGTACGAAAGCGAAGTTCTAAAACCGCTATCAGCTTTTCCAGAATTGATACTTAAAGTATGTGACTGAGAAATAGCTGTCTGCTCAATTGCTTTTTGCCAGTTTGTATTTGCACCGTAATCTACCGCATCGGCAATTCCGTTCTGACGAACATAACCTCTCCATTGATTTGCAGATAATAAATCTAAGTTGTCATTAACATATCCAACGCTAGATAATCCGCTGTACACTACAGAAACTCCTTTTGTTCCAGATTTTGTTGTAATCATGATTACCCCGTTTGCTCCACGAGAACCATAAATTGCTGTTGCTGAAGCATCTTTAAGAACGTCAACCGATTTAATATCTGAAGGCTGAACCACGTTAATATCAACACCTGCAATACCATCTACCACAATTAACGGACTGTTGCTAGCTGTTAAAGAAGTTCCTCCACGAAGACGGATTGTAGAACCTGCAGCTGGATCTCCAGAAGGACGAATAATATTTAATCCCGCAACTTTTCCTTGCAAAACCTGCTCTGTAGAAGAAATAGTTCCTTTTACTAAATCATCTGCTCCAACTGTCGAAATTGCTCCAGTTAAATCTGATTTTTTTACTTTTCCGTAACCTACAGAAACTACTTGAACTTCTGCCAATGTATATCCATCATTTTGCAGACGCACCTCAACATTAGAAGTACTTCCTGTAATTTGGATTTTTTGTGTTGTCGATCCGATAAACGAAACTTCGATTGCACCTCCTACGGCTACCTGAAGGCTAAATTTACCATCAAAATCTGTTGTAGTTCCGTTTTTTGTTCCTACTTCAATGATAGAAGCTCCCGGCAATACCGTACCCGTATTGTCATAAACGGTTCCTGAGATTTGTTTTTTCGTCTGCGCGAAAGTGCTGGCAGAAAGAAAAAGCATAAAAATCATCAATACCGCTCCTTTAGCAGTCCACATTTGATGCAGGACGCTTTTTGTATTTTTACTATTCATTAGAATTGGTGTTTTAATTTAATAGTGATTATTTATCTAAAGTTTTAAGCGGAATCGTTGTATCCGAAATCGTTTTGTCTTTATTGTCTTTTACCAAAACATGGATTTCGCTTAAGCTTGGAATTCCGTTTAACTCTGAAACTAAATTGACAAAACCTTTAATTTCTGCAGTTCCTCCAGTAAACTCACCAGAAATTGTTTTAGGTCCAGCTGTAATAGTGTAGATTAATTTGGTTACACCTGCTTCGTTATTTTTTCTCGACATTCCAAGAAAATCTTTTTGACTGATTTGTGATGGAAAGAAAGCAAAACTTGGTGGCGGTGGTGGAACAAATTCTCCTGCGTAAATAACCTGATCGCCAGAATTTGCTGTCCAATTCTCTGCTACCATCAGAAAGTTTATTTTTTCCATTACAAAATCATCTGGTGCATTGAAGTACTGCTTAGGAACAAAATCCATTTTATAAAAACCGTTACCTAAATCTTTCAATTTTGTTTTTTCGGCAATTTCTGGTTTTGCAGCTTCATACATTTGCTGAATAGCCCAATCATTTAAACCACCATGCATATGTACACTTGGAGTGCCAGCAAATGCAGGATTAAGATTTGCATTAAAAATAATACTTACGGGTTTATCGATTAATGGTTTTGATGGGTACGATCTAAATAATTCACCTGAAGTATAGAAAGATGAAAAATCAGTATAAGGAACATTGCCAACATCACTTTGTTTAGATCCGTTTTTATTTTTCAAACGAAACCAGAATCCTGCACTTGCTGCTATTTCCTCTGGAGTCTTAGAAAAATATGTGGTTGGAGTCAAGGTAAAACTCCAGATTTTGTTTCCTTCATATTTTAGTTTTGCAAAATCTGATGAATTTTCCCAGTTTCCTGCATCTGGTTCA
Source organism: Flavobacterium luteolum (assembly GCF_027111275.1). Classification (NCBI taxonomy): domain Bacteria; kingdom Pseudomonadati; phylum Bacteroidota; class Flavobacteriia; order Flavobacteriales; family Flavobacteriaceae; genus Flavobacterium; species Flavobacterium luteolum. The sequence goes on from NZ_CP114286.1 coordinate 291,079, forward strand.
GATGGAGACCAGATCCAGATGTACAAATCTTCTGTCTCAGCAAATGTCGATGCCGACATATCAAAGTACCAAGTAACTTTTTCATCATATTTGTAGATAACAGGAAATGATGATATTGGCCCTACAGCTCCAGCGGCTTCTTGTGCCTGAATAAAATTAGGAGCCATCAACAAGGCAAGTAAAATTGTATATATAAACTTTTTCATATTACTTTTTAATTAATAGCATTTAATTTAAACACATAAGACACAAAATCTACACCTCCAGAAGCATGTGTTAATTGAATCTGCAGTTCTTTGGTTTTACCTGGAACCGAAACCAATCTCAATTCATCTGTTTTCTGCGTTTTTTGAGCATCGCTGTACAAGTAGATTTTTGTTCCAACGCCGTTGGTCTGCTGAAAATCTGAACTCAATGCCCAATATCCTTTAGGAGCAAATAACGGAGGGACATTTCCAGTTACTTCATAACTTGTTGGATTGTTCTTTTCATCTACGTTAAATTTGATTTTAAAATCTTCGTAGTTAAAATAAGTACTCAAGTTTTCTTCGTTTGGTTCGATATTATTTGCTTTCGCAACTTCATCAACCATTTTCAGATTTGTTAATCCCCAATTCCCGTTTACTTTTTCATAAAGAGTAATTGGTGCTACGTAGCTTCCGTCATCTGTGTTATCGCATCCAATCGCAAAAAAACACATCATAAAAGCTAGCCAATAAAGACTTTTACATTTCATAAATTTTTGGTTTTTGTTAGTTTGTTATCCCCTTCAAAAGGATACAGCGAAACTAGCCGTTAAATAAATCTTAAAAAAAAAATCTGATAAAAATCAAGATGAAATTCAAAGAATAAAAAACATAATCAACTAATAATCAACTATTTAACTTTTTGTATTTTAGTAAAAAATCAAGACGCTGTTTAGATAAAAATAAGCAGTTTTTATATGGTAAAAATGACAATATGTAAAATAATCAGTATATTTTTTTCACTATGCATATATATAACTAGTTTTTATTGTATAATTGCAAATAAATTACCTGTTTTTAACATTTACAGCTTATTTTCACTCCGAAAATCACCTTTTAAAGCTATGTTATTAAACATTTTACAAGATTCTTGAAAAACAGGTTTAGCTTAATCTCAAACTTATTCTTAATTTTAAAACGAATTAACTAACTATATCTATCAACCAACTTTTCCCTAAACCAAAACAAAATCATGCAAAGAATATTGATGCTGCTTTTCTTCCTGGCAGGTTTTTCTCTTACTGCGAAAGAGACAAATCCTTATTTAGAAGAATTAGATCAGGTTCTCTTAAAAAAAGAGATTTACCTGAAACAGAAATATCGAAAAATTGAAGCTTTAAAGAAAAACGTATCTAAGTTTACCCTTAGCCAAAATAATGAAGAACTGTACAACTGTTATATGTCTTTATTTGATGAATACAAATCTTTTAAATACGACTCTGCTTATTACTATTTAGAGCAATCCAAAATCAAAGCTAAAATCTTAAAAGACCCGAAGTATTTATCTAAAAGCCGAATAAAAGAAGGTTTTGTGCTTCTATCTTCTGGACTTTTTAAAGAAGCAATTGATACCCTAAATGTTATTGATGACACTAAACTGGATCAAAGAAATAAATTTGAATATTACAACATTAAAGCTCGTGCTTATTATGATTTAGCCGATTACAACCGTGATCAGCGTTTTAATATTCATTATGTACAGCAGGGAAATCATTTCTTAAAGAAAGCTTTAGAATTAATCGGAACCAATACTAATGAATATTGGGCTGCCGAAAGCCTAAAACGCTTGAAACAACAAGATTGGCGTGGTGCCGAATTTGCTTTCAGTTACTGGATAAACAACTATAATCTGCCTCCGGATTACTACGGAATCGCTACTTCGAGTCTTGGTTATATTTATTCTGAGCGGGGTTATACCAAAAAAGCCATTCAGTATCTTGCACTTGCCGCTATCGCCGATGTTAAAAATGCTACAAAAGAAACCGTTGCGCTCCGAAATTTAGCCAATGAACTTTTTAAAATGGGCTATTTGGATAAAGCAAACGAGTACATCAATATTGCAATGGATGATGCTACGTTTTATAATGCAAGACACCGAAAAATTGAGATTTCGTCTATTTTACCTATTATCGAAAAAGCGCAACTGAATAATGTAAAGGATAAAAATGATAAACTTGAGAAGATTATTATTCTCTTGACGATCTTAACGGTTATCATTTTCGTTTTCCTCGGCATCATTTTCAAACAATTAAAAGAAAAGAATAAAGCAAGAAAAATTATGGCCGATTCGTACTTGCAGTTGCAGGAAATGAATGTGAGTTTGAGTGAAGCCAATGCTATTAAAGAAGAATATATTACCTATTTTATCAAAGCAACATCAGCCTTCATTAATAAAATAGACCATATACAGAAAAGTACGCTGCATAAAATCATTACCAAAAAAACAGATGAAGTTATTGCGAGTTTAAAGCGTTATAATGTAAAAGAAGAACGCGAAAATCTCTTCCATCAATTTGATGAAATCTTCTTGAAATTGTTCCCAACATTTGTAACCGATTTCAATAATTTGTTTCCAAACGATCACAAATGTATCGTCAAAAAAGGCGAACTTTTAAATACCGAATTGCGAATTTTTGCTTTGTACAGATTGGGAATTCAAGATAGCAGTCAGATGGCAGAATTCTTAGAACTTTCTGTAGCTACAATTTATACGTACAAAACCAGAATTAAAAGCAAATCTGATTTTAAAGATACTTTTGAGCAGAAGATTATGGAGATAAAGACTATTTAAAGTTGCTAAGGTTCTGAGATGCTAAGGTTCTAAGTTTTTTAGCCACGGCTCTAGCTATAAGGACTGGCAAAGCAATTAACGAATTATGTTTTAATATCACAGCTCCGGAGGAGCGGCATATTTATAGAATGCAATTCAAACGACAATCAAAAAAGCCCCAGCGGGGTGACATATATATATTTATGTCACCCCGCTGGGGCTTTTCTACATCTGCAAATATCTTTTCTATAAATATTTCGTCCCTCTGGGACTAAGTTTTTTTAGCCACAAATTCACGAATTTTATTTTAAAATGATACGTGAAATTTGTTCACAATAATTACACAAATAGATATTCAAAAATAATTCGTGAATTCGTGGCTAAAAAAGTTATTCAGCTGATTCCAATTGCAAAATGGTATTCTGGTAAATCGTACTCAATGAAAACAATTGCTCTGCAAAAATCATTACAGCAATCGGAACAAAGAAAAATGCGATTAAATCTTCTTCATATAGAAAATAAGTTGAGATCAAGGCTAAACGAGCATATTCTAGATAATAAATCCATTTTCGCTGTTCTAACAAGGCACCACAATTGATCAAAGTTATAATGACCAGCGAAAGCACAAATATTTTATCGTAGCTTTCTAAATAATCAAAATAATAGGTAAAAATGGTTAAAATAAACGTACAAAACCCTAATTGAATATAAAGGTAATTCTTAAACCGAAGTCTCTGATTTGGAGCTGTTTTATCCTGAAGAAAACGCTTTTCTAAAGTTGGTCGAATATCCTGATCCATATCAGCTGGACTGCCGAAAACTGCGTTCCATCTGGCTTTGAATCCGCTGGAGCGTTTCCATAATTCGTAGATTTCAAAGTAATAATGAAAATGCTGCCATAAGAAACTGTAGCTTTTCAGCGGATGCGTCAATCCGTATTTAGGTTTTTCCTCTTCGGTTTGGAAAGTTCCAAAAAGGCGATCCCAAAAAGTAAACATATCGCCGTAATTTTTATCGAGATATTTTTCGTCAGAAGCATGATGCACTCCGTGAACAGAAGGTGTCACAAAAACATATTCCAACCATTTTATTTTTCCTATAAGCTGTGTGTGCGTAAAGAAAGAGTAAGCGCCATGAACAATCAGCATTGTAATAACCATTTTAGGGTGAAAACCAATTAAGGGTAAAACACACCAAAATCCTGTTCTAATAATGGCTTGAAATGTCGTAATTCTAGCTGCGGCGGTAAAATTAAATTCTTCGCTATGATGATGCACAATATGAGCTGCCCAAAAAAAGTTGACTTCGTGCCCTAATCGATGGTACCAATACCAGACAAAATCGGTAGCTAGAATTAATGCAAACCAAACCAAGGCATTACTCGGAATATCAAAAAGTCTATAATCATCATAAATTAAATAATACAGCTGATAAAAACTGGCTGCTACAAATAAGTTAATCAAACGCTCTGCAATTCCGATGGAAATATTGGAAACAGAACTTTCATAGTTAAAAATTTCAGGCTTTTTTCTGCGTTGAGCAAGCTTATATTCCAAAAACAAAAAAAGAAAAAAGGCCGGCATGGCAAATGCTAGAAAATTGATATTTTTCATTTTGTATGATACTTTTCGATTCTAAAAATTATAATTACTAGTTCAAACGAAAAAGACACTTCCATCAATTACGTTTTTAGCAGACAAAAAACGTAATCAACGAAAATGATCTTTTACGAACTAAACCTGATTTTAATTCTGCTTAAATAAAGGAGCTTCCAATGCCACTTCTTTAACCGATTGCGTTTCGGCTACTTTTTTCAAAGCAATAATATAAGCAGCAATACGAGGCGTTACATTGTGTTTTACTGCAACTCTAAAAACAGTTTCAAAACCTTTCTCTAAAATATCTTCCAGACGTTTGTTAATCTGGTGAATTCTCCAAGACTCCAAAAGCGAATTCTGAAGCCATTCGAAATAAGAAACGGTAACACCACCGGCATTGGCTAAAATATCAGGAACAACTAATATATTTTTATCATGCAGAATCTGATCTGCATCTGAAGCAACTGGACCATTAGCGCCTTCCACAATAATTCTAGCTTTAATATCTCCCGCATTCTTCTGCGTAATAACATCTTCTTTTGCAGCCGGAATCAAAACATCAACATCTAAAAGCAATAAATCTTCGTGTTTTATGGCAACCGAATTTGGATAACCTTTTATCGTTTTGTTATTTAAATTATAGTACAAAATTAATTCTGGAATATTAATTCCGTTCGGATTATAAAATGCTTCCGAAACATCACTTACAGCTACAATCTTCACTCCTTTTTCATGAAGGAACAAAGCAGAATGCAATCCAACATTTCCAAATCCTTGAATTGCTGCCGTAGCTCTTGCGGGTCTAATTTTTAGTTTTTGAAGCGCCAAAAGCGTAATAATGCTTACTCCTCTTCCAGTAGCTTCTACTCTGCCTAAAGATCCTCCAGAATGAAGATGTTTTCCTGTTACAACCGCATGAATTGGTCTTCCGTGCAATAACGAAAACTCATCCATCAACCAGCCCATTTCGTCTGGACCTGTTCCCATGTCTGGCGCAGGAACATCTTTCTCTGGTCCGAAAATATCAGCTAAAGCTTTGGTATATGCTCGTGTGATTTTTTCTAATTCGGTTTTAGAATGGTTTCTCGGATCGCAAATAATGCCGCCTTTAGCACCACCAAACGGAATTCCAGTTACGGCAGATTTCCAGGTCATCCAGGCGGCAAGTGCTTTTACTTCATCTAGATTTACAGCCGTATCGTAACGAATTCCACCTTTTGAAGGGCCTAAAGCCGTATTGTGAATTACGCGGTATCCTTCAAAATTCTGAACCTTCCCGTTATCTAAAGTGATAGAAAAATTTACTGTGATTTGTTTCTCTGGGCGTTGCAGTTTTTGTTTAATAGAATCATCTAATTTTAAAATATCTGCAGCAATATTAAAACGATCAATCATGGATTGAAACGGATTATGTTTTATAATTTCTGAGCTCATAATATATAGTTTTAGGTTTGGGTTATTTTTTATGTTTATCAATCTTCTCTCTGAAGATCTTATCTGTTTTATACTGCCATTAGTGACAACACGGAATCTTTATCAGGCAGCGGCGCATCAAAATTTTCATATTTCTGTTGGTTCTCATATCTTGATTTTTTAACGATTCAAAAAAAAGCCTTTCATGGTGCAATGAAAGGCTAAAAAAAAAAATAACTAACAAGTACTTTCTCTATTAACGCCATTTCAAAACGTGATTCACCATACAGCACATCGCAAAGCTGCATGGAAAAGACGTCATTATATTTCGGCTATAGTTTTTCATTGTTGAGACAAAGCTACAAAAATATATTTATAAATTCTATAGAATTAGTAGAGTTAATTTAAAAGATTTTTAATTTACTTACAAAAACAACTGTAAATTAAAGGTTTATGAACTAAAAAAAATTACTGCAATTGCGATAAAAAGATGAAAACAACTGCTATAAGAGCCAAAAACAAACCTAACATATTAATTTTTGAGAGTTTCTCTTTAAAGAAAAAAGCGCCTATAAGAGTTCCTAAAATAATTACGCCCATATTCATTCCAGCAAAGACCGTTGACGGATTTTCTGCAAATGCTTTATGAGCTTTTAAATAAAATAATATATTTCCGAAGTTAAAAACGCCGACCAATATTCCGAAAGGAATGCTTTTTAAAACAAATTTTTCTTTTGCTATAAAGAACTTGTAAATCACTATAAGAATAGAAACAGCAAAAGCAATTAGAAAGACAAAAAACAAAGATGTTGTATAAGGCACAACCGTGTATAGCGCTATTTTCTTAAAAAGAATATCAATAACTCCAAAACCAAGTAAAACTGTTGCTGGATAAATCCATTTGTTTTCTGCGTTGTCTGATGGCTTTTTTAAGATGAACAAAAGTGCAGCAAAACCAACTAAAACTCCTATAACTTTATAAGTATTAAATCCTTCATTAAACAAGAGCCAAGCTGCCAGAATAGGAATAAATAAAGACAATCTTTGCGCTGCATCTGTCTTTGCAATTCCCATATACTTTATAGAAAGTGCTAAAAACAGAAATAAAATCGGAAGTAAAATTCCAACAGAAGTGTAGATTTCCAATGGCGCATTATTGTCTAATGCATTTAGATCTGGCGCAAAAGTAAAGTAACAAAGCGTAATTGCAGTAATGTAATTAAACGAAATAATCTGTGATGGATTAGCATTATATTTTCTAGAAATTTTGAATATAACACCTACAATAACACTGCAAAGAATACTTAATATAAGGAACAACATAAATTTATTTTTGGATTGTAAAAGTAGCCATTGTAAAATAAAAAAGTCCAGCCGGTTTTAAAAAACCAGCTAGACCAGATTATATTTTAATCTTATGTTTTTAAAATTTACTAATATAACTTCCGTAAATATCTCTAAACTGACTTCCTTTTGCAAAGCGGTCTTTGCTCAGTTTCTTATATTCTACCAAGCCCCAAAGAATAAATTCTTTCATAAAATAAACATCTTCTTTTGCTAATTGAGGTTGGTATTTTTTCAATAATTCATCTAATGGAGCCACTTCATCTAGAATATTTTTATACTCTTTCTCCGAAGCATCATCTAACAACTCGAAACCGCTCTCGGCAAAAAACCATTCCACAAGATCTGAGTATGGTGTTTTTTCATCAGGTTTTTCCAATTTTTCGATTTTAGGAAAATATTCAGGGAATAAAGTTCTGATTGCAGAACCAATTAAGCTTTCTGCCACAACATCGGCTCCCTCCTGCTCTCCTTCATAAACCAATTCTACTTTACCTGTAATGGCTGGAATAATTCCGATAAAATCAGATAAACGCAAAGTAGTTTTATCTACACCAGAAATCAATGCTCGACGTTCGGCTGTACTTATTAAATTTTCAAACGCCGTAATGCTCATTCTGGCACTTACACCACTTTTATTGTCTATATATTCGCTTTCGCGGGCTTCAAAACTAATTTGCTCCAAAATATCTCTCGCCAAACTCGGAACATACACAACATCGGTCTGGTTTTGATCTAATTTAGATTCTTGTTCTGTAATTGTTCTGGCAATCTCGATACTTTCTGGATAATGCGTTAGAATTTGTGAACCAATTCTATCTTTTAAAGGTGTTACAATACTTCCTCTGTTGGTATAATCTTCTGGATTTGCGGTAAAAACGAATTGCATATCTAAAGGCATTCTCAATTTAAAACCTCTAATCTGAATGTCTCCTTCTTGCAATATATTGAATAACGCTACTTGAATTCTTGCCTGCAAATCGGGTAATTCGTTGATTACAAAAATACAGCGATTCGCTCTCGGAATCATTCCGAAGTGTATTACGCGATCGTCTGCATAAGATAGTTTTAAATTTGCTGCTTTAATTGGGTCAACATCACCAATTAAATCGGCAACCGTTACGTCTGGAGTTGCCAGTTTTTCGAAGAAACGTTCACTTCTATGTAACCACGATATTGGAGTTTCATCTCCTTTTTCAGCAATTAAATCTTTTGCAAAACGAGAAATTGGATTTAACGGATCGTCGTTAATTTCTGAACCTTCCACAAACGGAATATATTCGTCTAACAACTCGACCATTTTACGCGCCAAACGAGTTTTTGCCTGTCCGCGAAGTCCTAGTAAATTAATATTATGGCGAGATAGAATTGCGCGTTCTATTTCTGGAATTACAGTATTTTCAAACCCATGAACACCTTCAAAAACAGGTTTTCCCGATTTGATTTTTTCACGAAGATTATTTCGCAATTCGTCTTTGATGCTTGTACTTTTATATCCAGTGGCTTTTAATTGACCTAATGTCTTTATAGTATTTATTTCCATTGTGTTGAAATATAGATTTTGTTATTTATTATGTGCGCTTCGACTCCGCTCAGCGTGACAATTGTTGTGTTAGACGCACTGCAGTGCATCTCTACAATATACGTAACGTATATTCAGGCGCAAAGAAACCTTAGTATCTTAGCATCTTAGAACCTTAGCAACTTTACTTAATCCTCTTCTTCCTATTCGCTTCGTAATCTTCAAAAATCATTTCACCCAAACCTTTAATTCCGGTATAAAATGCTTTCCCTTGATTAGCTTCTGTAAACTGATTCACAAAACGCTGTAAATATGGATCTCTAGCAATCATAAAAGTCGTAATCGGAATGTGTAATTTTCTCGCCTGCTGCGCCTGAGTGTAGCATTTATCGACAATATATTCATCCAAACCATTACTATTCATATAATAAGAACCATCACGTTCGCGAACGCAACTTGGCTTTCCGTCGGTAATCATAAAAATCTGTTTGTTGGTATTACGCTTTCTGCGAAGAATATCCATCGCCAATTGCAAACCAGCAACCGTATTAGTATGATAAGGTCCAACTTGTAAATATGGCAAATCTTTGATTGGAATTGTCCAGGCATCATTACCAAAAACCAATATATCTAAAGTATCTTTTGGGTATCTTGTTGTAATTAATTCAGCCAACGCCATAGCCACTTTTTTTGCAGGAGTTATTCGATCTTCGCCATACAAAATCATACTATGACTGATGTCGATCATCAAAACCGTACTCATTTGCGCTTTGTATTGGGCGTCTTCTACAATCAAATCATTTTCAGTGAGCATAAAACTTTCGACACCGTTATTAACTTGAGCATTTCGAAGGCTTTCGGTTAAAGAAATTCTTTCTAAGCTGTCACCAAAATTATATTCACGGAATTCTCCTGTGTGTTCATCGCCACTTCCCGCATATTTTGTTTTATGATTTCCGCTCCCAGATTTTTTCAAGTTTCCAAAAATCTGATCTAAAGCTTGCTGTCTAATGGCTCTTTCGGTTTTTGCAGTAATTCCGAAACCAGAACTTCCATCGTCTTTTACTTCATCTCTAATGTATCCTTTCTTTTTCAGATCTTCAATAAAGTCGTCAATAGTATAATTTTCGTCGGTAAGTTTGTATTCTTTGTCCAGTTCCCGAAGCCAGTTTATTGCTTCATCAAAATCGCCCGAAGTATGGGTGATCAACTCTTTAAAAATCGTAAAAAGTTTGTCAAACGGAGACTGAAAAGGAGCTTCGTAAGTCTTAAAATAAAAGCCTTTTTTAAATTCGTTTTTCATAAATCTAAAATTACATCTTTTTAGAATTATGAAAAACGAATCGTTTATTAATTTTTAGTTAAAATATTTAACCAAAATCCGCAGCTAACAGTGTTAGATATAATAATTATTCAAACTTTCCGTCTACATAGTACCAAGCGCCATTTTCGAATTTAAAAGTAGAGAATTCGTAATGTACTTGCGGATTATTGTTTGAATCTAAAAAATAAGCTTTGAATTCAACTGTATTTTCAGTAAAACTTAATATTTCGAGTTTCTGCCATTTATTGGAAACTGCCCATCTTAAAATTTCAGGTTTTGAGTAATATTTTCTTTCTGAAACATAAGTGGTTTCCATCAAATAATCGGCATTATGTGTCGCATAAGCTGAATATCTAGATCGCATTAAAGCTAATGCCGAAGGGGCTTTTTGATTACCACTTAAATACAATTCACAGCAGTTTTCAAAAAGCAATCCTGTGTCGCAGAAACATTTTTTATTCTCCATCAACTGGCTCTTCTCCATTAATTTTTACATGAAGCTGATTTAACAAAACCTGATAACGAGTGATTTCTCTCACTTCTTCGTCTTCTTCAGCAAAATCAATCATGTCGTCAAGTGTTTCGCTTACTTCCAATAACTTATTGTTTGCTTCTCTATCATTTTTCGCAGCAATCAAATCAATGATTTCCTGTACGTTTGCTTTTAGTGTTTCAAATTTACTATTCATTATTTTTTTGTTTCAGGTTTCAAGTTTCAGGTTCGCTATGCTAACTTGTAACATGAAACCTAAAACTTGAAACTATTTATTTACTCTTCGCTTTTACTTTCGTTGAATTTCTTTATAATCTCTTTTAATTTTTCTTTTCGGGAAATTTCAGCTTGTTTAGCTTTTGCCTGAGCTTTGTGCAATTTATCATTGTGCTTTTTGATGTTCCTTTCGTTATTGCGTCCCATTACACTTCTCTTTTAATTTGTTCTAACGTTTTTTCAGTAAAAATCAATTCGTTGATAATTTGTTTTCGCAAATCATCAATATCGTCATAGTCAAAATGCTTTGCCCAATTGGTCAGCTGCTGCAGGTTTCTAATCTGTTTTAACCTTTTCGTGGTTTCAAAACTTGTTCTTAACACTGCTTTTCCATCATATTCTGGATTATTTTTGTGCTCGTAATTGGCAAGGTTGTTTTCAAAATCAGCTTTAATATAATAGAGCCTTTCTTCGGCATTATCAGGATAAAACTCTTCCCATTTTGCAAAACCTATTTTAGTCTTTGATTCTGTTTCTGGATCACGGGCAATTAGCCGCCATTTACTGTTTGCCAGTCTTCCCCAATGATTTGAAACGCGATACATTCCTTCTTCTGTATAGTAATAACTACTTCCTGCTTTGCTTTCAAATTGCTTTTTTAATCCTTTAATGGCTTCTGGAAGCACTTCATTAAAAGCGCAAAAGGTATTTTTAAAAGAATTAGGATGTGGCTTAAAATTTTTCTGCATGTGCAAATATACTCAGATTACAGCGAACTCCCTAAAACAAACCTAAATTGCTTACCTTTGTACTTTAATTCAAAACAAAAAATCATGTCTATAGATTCAGAACAAAAAATGCCGCAAAAAGGAGTTTTTACCGGTATTATCGAAAAAGATGAAAACAATAATTATTTCTGCGGAGAATATCTTTTAGACTACAAAATGGTTCAGGCTAAGTTTAATGAAGGTGATTGGATTACAATAAAATCTGTTATTGAAAACCCAAGCGACATGAGCTACGATAAATATCCTAAAAAATCAAGAAACTTCGATAAGGCGAATCATAAGCCGGAATAGTTTTTTTGTTTCAGGTTTTGTTGGAACGGTTAAGTTTTACCGCAAAGAACGCTAAGAATTACGCAAAGTTCGCAAAGTTTTTATATAAAGCTTTGCGAACTTTTCTTTTGTAAATAATTTATAAAATAAAACTCTTAGCGTTCTTTGCGTAATTCTTTGCGCACTTTGCGGTTAAAAAAATCTTAGTGTACTTTGCGTAAATCTTAGATTACTTTGTGGTAAAAAAAAATCCCTGCGCCCTTTACGGTTAAATAAACTTACAGTTAACTTTTTTCAATATTTTTTCGATCAAAACTGAAAAGTTAAAAAAAAGTGTACCTTTGCAAAAAATTTGTCGATTTGAACTAAAACAAAACGATTTCAAACTAATAGACAAGTAGTTACCTTTTATTTATGAAAAAAATAGTTGAATACCGCAAGTTACTAAACGTAGAAAAAACTGCAGAGTTAAAAGATTTAAAGACAATTTATCGTAATGCGATGAAAGAATCTCATCCTGATAAATTTGTGGGAAATGAAGCTGGTTTAAAAGAAGCAGAAGAAAAAAGTAAAACGATTATCGAAGCTTACCACTTTTTAGTAAGTATTCACCCTGATACTATCAAACTTAATTTACCTGAGTATACAGAAACAATTTCAACTTGTACTATCACAGATTACAAATTTGTTGAAGGTCGTTTAATTATTGACTTCTCTAACGGAAGTGTTTACGAATACATTAGTGTTCCTAAAGCAACTTACGTGAAAATGGTAAATGCTGATTCTCCTGGAAGATTTGCAAAAAGACATATTTTAAATGCTTTTACTTGGAGAAAGAAAACAAATCAAGAATAGTTTATAGCACTATATTTTACGAAAAAGCACTCTGTTAAACGAGTGCTTTTTTTATGTCCGAAATTTAAAAATTTGAATAGAGATCTCTCAAATATGTTCCACATTAAGAGTTCTTGATCAGATTAAGCTAGCAAACACACTGATTTTATGCATTTTACAACCAAAAAAACTATAACAAAATTTTAGGTTACAAAATTCTGTATGTTTTATAATTTTAGATACTTTTGTTGCACAAATCAATTAACTAATTAATTTTTTATAATGAAAAAAATACTTTTTGTACTTACAGCTTCTGCAGCTATCATTTCTTGCAGCAAAGTTAAAGATGGAGAATACCTTATTACTGGTACTGCTACAGGAATTGAAAACGGAAAAACGATCATTTTGCAAGGTCAAGACCCAGCTACAAGAATGCCAGTTTCTCTTGATACAGTAAAAGTTGAAAATGGAAAATTTGAAATAAAAGGAAAAGTTACAGAACCAGCTTTCCATACATTAATTTTACAAGGTGCTAATGGTCCTATTCCATTCATTCTTGAAACTGGAGAAATTAATGTTGCTATTGATAAAGATAGTATCCATAAATCTAAAATCTCTGGAACTTATAACAATGATGAGTACTTTGCTTTCATGGAAGATATGAACAAAACTCAAAAAAGTTTAATTGATTTCCAAAAAAAGAACAATGATAAAATGAAACAAGCTCAGCAAGCGCAAGATACAGCAGTTATCAATGGCTTGATGAAGCAATACATGGAAATTCAGAAAGAAGTACAAGAAAGCAGCAAAAAGAAATACATGACTTATGCTGAAAGTCATCCAAAATCTTTCATTACAGCTTTAATTATTCAAAGTTTATTGAATGATCCAACAGCTGACATGAAAAAATTAGAAGGACTTTACAATGGTTTGGATGAGTCTTTAAAAAATACTGCTCCAGGTAAAGAAATCAAAACTAGATTTGGTCAAGCAAAAATGCCATCTGTTGGTGCTACAGCTCCTGCAGTAGGCAGCGCTAAATGAAGAGCAGATTTTTCGGCTCCAAATCCAGAAGGAAAAATGGTTTCGCTTAAAGAAAGCTTAGGCAAAGTTACTATTGTAGATTTCTGGGCTTCTTGGTGCGGACCATGCAGACAAGAAAATCCTCATGTTGTAGCTCTTTACAAAGAATTTCATTCGAAAGGATTAAACATTGTTGGAGTATCTCTTGATAAAGATGCTGCGAAATGGAAAGAAGCTATTGCAAAAGATGGTTTAAATTGGACTCAGGTTTCTAATTTAAAGTTCTGGGAAGATCCAATTGCTAGACAATACAATGTTGAAGCTATTCCTGCTACTTTCATTCTTGATGCATCAGGAAAAGTGGTTGCACAAGATTTAAGAGGTGATGAATTGAAAGCAAAGATTCAAGAATTGCTAGCTAAATAATATATCTTGAAATAATAAAAAAAAAATCTCCCTAGTGGAGATTTTTTTGTTTTACGGCATAATCCATAAACTTAGAATGGAAATTCATAAAAAGAAATAAAAGTTCAGCTTATCACATTATAGTTTCTTTTTTCTTCAGCATTTCACTCAAAGCATCAATAAATACAATTAGTGAAGAGTTTATGAAAGATTAAGTCCAAAGAAAAGATCTTATATTTACCGTAATCCTAATCCTACTTTGATGAATGAATTTTAAAAAAGAATATTTAATTGAATTTTATTTTATTCAATTCCAATGAATTAAAAAATAACTATAAAATAACTTAAAATTAAGTCGTTTTTTTGTTTGGAAATGTAGAAAGAGTTCCTATCTTTGCCACCGCTTAGAACAACAAAGCACAACAAGCTGAGATCGGGGAGATACTCAAGCGGCCAACGAGGGCAGACTGTAAATCTGCTGTGTGAACTTCGCAGGTTCGAATCCTGCTCTCCCCACGGAAAGGCCGAAAAACCTGAAAACTAAAAGCTTTCAATCTTTTCAAAAAGCCGCAAAAAATGTCTGAAGACCTGCAAATTCAAGGATTTGCAGGTTTTTTTCGTTTTAGGCCTATTTTCAATATTTATAAATCCTCACAAAATTAAAGGTGCAGAATCGGTGCACTTTGTCTAAGACATTTTATAAAACCTAGTATAGACAGGGCTTCAGAAATAAAGTTCGAATCCTGCTCTCCCCACAGAAAGGCCGAAAAACCCAAAACATAAAGTTTTCAATCTTTACAAAAAGCCACAAAAAAAGTGTGAACACCTGCAAATTCAATAATTTCAAGATTTTTTTTCTTTTTTGTAAGAATATCCAAAAACAAAGAGCAAGAGCTCCGATAAGCATCAGATATGACAAATAGTATTATTAGTGTAAAGTGAATAACTCATCATTTTTTTTCCTCAAATACCAATATACTTGTTCAAACCCCTCAATACTTGTAGTACTAATTCGATTAATAGTGAAATTGTATCAATTATTGATTTATTGATTATAATTTCATAAAAGATATATTTCTGTTTGTTTCCCAAAAGTATTAAAGTCTCGCTAATGGTGAGGCGATACAAGTTATATTCAATGTTCCTCTTTTAAAACCAAAAAAAAAGAGCCCGATAGAATCGGACTCTTTTATATAATAATATGGATGTTTTAAATCTTCGTTACAATAAACTCAGAGCGTCTATTTGCCTGATGTTCTGCTTCTGTACAAGGTGTTTTAACACTGCCCTCGCATTCACAATTATTTATTAACTGCGACTCGCCATAACCTCTTCCTATCAAGCGTGATCTACTAATTCCTTGTTTTACAAGCCATGTAATTGTAGATTTAGCTCTTCTTTCTGATAAAGCCATATTATATGCAGCACTGTTTCGACAATCTGTATGTGAACACACTTCAATTTTAAAACCTAGGTTCTCTCTCATTGCCTCGGCAATTTTAGCAAGTTCAACCGCTGCATCTGGCCTGATATTAGATTTATCCAGATCAAAATATATATTTTTTATATCAAGGCTTTTAGCAAGATCATCACCTAAATTAATTTTCTGCTGTTTTATAGCAACGTCAGTCTGGACTTTTCCTGTTTCAGTTCCCGTTGTGATTGTTTTTTCAGCTGTAACAAATCCTTCTTTTTCAACTTTTAACTTATATAATGTGCCGCAATCTACTGTTCCAAAATCATACATCCCATCTGCTTTTGTTTGAAACTCACGAACAAAAGCACCTTTACTGTCATATAAAACTACAGCAGCAGCTATTGGCTGACCGGAAAATGCATCAGTAATCCTTCCATATATATTTTGCATACATTCCTCAATGTTTTCCTTGTCTTCTTTAAGTTTGTAGATATCGTCACTTCCAACTCCGTTGTCACGATTTGAGCTAAAAAATCCATTTTTTGTGTTGGTATCGATCAAAAAGGCAAAGTCGTCGCTCGGGCCATTTACAGGTTCACCTATGTTTACCGGTTTTTCAAAATCTCCTTTAGAATTAGATTTTGCAACAAAAATATCCAAACCTCCCAGACCAGGGTATCCATCTGAAGCAAAATACAATTCGTTTTTGGCACTTACAAATGGAAAACTCTCCCTTCCCTCGGTATTTATGCTCGGTCCTAAATTAATTGGATTGCCATAGCTGTCTCCTCCGTTTATACTTACTTTGTAGATATCAGATTCTCCCAATGATCCAGGCATATCTGATACAAAATACAAAGTTTTTTCATCTTGGCTTAAAGCCGGATGTGCCACACTGTATTCATTGCTGTTAAAAGGCAATTCTTTTATATATTTCCATTTTTTACCCTCTAATGTTGCTTTGTACAACTTAAGCAATGTAATTTTATTTTTATCTGCCCCTGTTTTACCTCCTATATAATTATTTCTAGTAAAATATACAGTCTTTCCATCTTTTGTGAAGACCGGAGTAGACTCATTGAACTTTGTATTTATTTTCCCTCCAAATTTAGCTGGCCTCTCGATGGATCCATCACTTTTCAGTGCCGAAATATAAAGATCCGTACAGTATTCTCCGCTTGAAGGGTTTAGCTGGCCTTTTCTGCGCGCAGAAGCAAATACTATATTTTGCCCATAAAATGCACTCCCATAATCAGATCTACTGCTGTTTATGCCAGCATCTGCAATCGTATAACGGCCGGAATTTTTTTTGATCACCTCCAGATAATTCTTTTCTTCTGAAGCCATAAGCGCTCTTTTATCCTGGCTATCATTTTTATAAAACTCCTGCAGCATTTCGTCTGCCTTGGCATAATTCTGAACCGCTTTCAAAGATTGGGCGTAGCGATAATAATATTCTCCCTCTTTTGCATCTGGCATTGAAAAAAGCTCGCCATACCATTTGACTGCATTTTGATAATCTGCCTTATAATAGTATGCATTACCTAATTTCTTAAGCATGTCGGCTGATTTATAACCGCGCTCATATACTCTCTCGAATACTTTTACAGCGTCGACATAAGCATATCGATTATAATCCTTATCCCCTTTTTTCATCTGCATATTCTGTCCATGAACTCCGCAAGACAATAAAACTGCAGCTGATAAACATTTAATTGTATTTCTCATAGTATTTTTTTTAGAAAAATCTCGGTGATATAAAACCTCTATTTTTATTTACTAACTCAAACCTTAAAAATATCTCATGAGAGCCTGCATTGTAGTAGCTCAACTTTGTGGTTTCTAAGTCGTAACCGTAGCCGATATACATTCCGTTTGTAACCTGAAAACCAGCCATAGCACTTACTGCAGCTCCCCATCGCCAAGATGCTCCTAAAACAAATTTTTCATTAAACATAAAGTTTCCGGATACATCAAGCTGTAAAGGTGCGCCTTCAACTGCCTTTAATAAAAAAGCGGGCTTAAATTGAAGGGATGGCGATAAATCAAATACGTGTCCCCCTATTAAATATACATGCATCTTATCTAAATAAACAGCGCGATCATTATCTGCATACCTTTTAGTCTGCAAAAATTGCGGTACTGACAAGCCTAAATAAGTTTTATCAGAATGGAAATAAATCCCTGCCCCAACATTAGGGCTAAATTCATTTTTCACTGAAACCAGATTAGCATCTGATTGATCATAAATATGCAGTTTTTCAGTATCTAGATTAAAAAGACCCACTGATCCTTTTATCCCGAATGACAAATCGTACTTCTCAGAAACCAGAATAGTATACGAAAGGTCTGCCGAAATATTATTCATCGCAGTAGGACCAATACGATCATTTACAAATGATATTCCTCCTCCAAGACCCGAATCCCCCAAAGGTGAATTCATAGAAAATGTATTAGTTACAGGAGCTCCGTCTAATCCAACCCACTGGGTTCTATGCAATCCAAAAATACTTAGCGCGCCTCGGCTTCCAGCGTAAGCTGGATTGACATTAACAGTATTATACATATACTGTGTATATTGTGAGTCTTGCTGGGCAAACATCTTGGTACCCAAAAAAAACACCAATAACATTAAAATTATCTTCTTCATTTTACTCATCACTTTATTTTTTATTGTAATAACTCATTGGGGCATTTTTATCCCCAATGAGTATTAGCCTTGTTATCTATTAAGATATAAATATCCCGATTTCTCTTTTGTATTTCCTTGAATGTCTGAATATCTCAATATATAGAAGTAAGTTCCTGTAGGCAAACCTGCAGCCTTATCGACAGTAGCTCTTCCCTCTGAAATTCCAGTAAAGTAGTTGCCATTTTGACCATATTTCTCCGTTTGATATACCTTAACTCCCCAACGATTATATATTTCAAGCGTATTATTTGGGTAATATTCTATCCCTTTGATTATAAACTCGTCATTAATACCGTCTCCATTTGGCGTAAGTGCATTGAAAACTTCCAAATCCGACATACCTTCTACTATTCCAACTTCCACAATTACGGTCGCCGTATCACAATTTGATAAATTCAGTTTCTCACAAATGCTGTAGACCACTTCATAAGTGCCTCCTGATGTATTTGGCGCTACTGTAATCGTACCGTCAGGGTTTAATTTTAATCCTGCAGGGACTTTTACCTCTGTCAATTCAACATCTGATAATTTGACTGGTGCTCCGTTTAGAGTGTCATTTGCCAATACATTTTGGGTTGTTCCTCCATCTTTTCCATTAATGGTTTCTGCACCAAAATCATCATCTACTGCATCAATTACTGCATTACCCACCACTATTGTAGCAGTTGTGGCATCACAATTCGCTGGATTCAGTTTCTCACAGATACTGTAAGTCACGTCATAAGTACCCGCTGGCGTATTTGGAGCCACTGTAATTGTACCGTCAGTATTTAATGTTAATCCTGCTGGAACTGTTACTCCTGTCAGGTTTACATCTTGCCATACAACCGGTAATCCGTTCAGGGTATCATTTGTCAATACATTTGGCGTTGTGCCTCCTGATTTGCCATTTATTGGTGTTGCACTGTAATCATCAGCCACTGCGTCAATTACAGCTTGACCAACTGCTATTTTAACAGTTGCCGTATCACAATTTGTCGGATTCAGCTTCTCACAGATGCTGTAAGTCACGTCATAAGTACCCGCTGGCGTATTTGGAGCCACTGTGATTGTACCGTCAGTATTTAATGTTAATCCTGCTGGAACTGTTACTCCTGTCAGGTTTACATCTTGCAATACAACCGGTAATCCGTTCAAGGTATCATTTGTCAATACATTTGGCGTTGTGCCTCCTGATTTGCCATTTATTGGTGTTGCTCTGTAATCATCAGCCACTGCATCAATTACAGATTGACCAACTGCTATTTTAACAGTTG
Organism: Flavobacterium luteolum; assembly: GCF_027111275.1. NCBI lineage: Bacteria > Pseudomonadati > Bacteroidota > Flavobacteriia > Flavobacteriales > Flavobacteriaceae > Flavobacterium > Flavobacterium luteolum. The sequence goes on from NZ_CP114286.1 coordinate 310,470, forward strand.
CCGTATCACAATTCGTTGGGTTCAGCTTCTCACAGATGCTGTAAGTCACGTCATAAGTACCCGCTGGCGTATTTGGAGCCACTGTGATGGTACCGTCAGTATTTAATGTTAATCCTTCTGGAACTGTTACTCCTGTCAGGTTTACATCTTGCAATACAACCGGTAATCCGTTCAAGGTATCATTTGTCAATACATTTGGCGTTGTGCCTCCTGATTTGCCATTTATTGGTGTTGCTCTGTAATCATCAGCCACTGCATCAATTACAGATTGACCAACTGCTATTTTAACAGTTGCCGTATCACAATTCGTTGGGTTCAGTTTCTCACAGATGCTGTAGGTCACTTCATAAGTGCCTGCCGGTGTATTTGGAGCTACTGTGATTGTGCCGTCAGGATTCAATGTCAATCCTGTTGGAACAGTTACTCCTGTTAAATTCACGTCTGACAAGACAACCGGTGTTCCGTTTAGGGTATCGTTTGCCAAAACAGTTGGCGTTGTACCTCCGTCTTTTCCGTTAGGAACAGTAGAATTATCTGCCACTGCATCAATTGGAGCCTGACCAACCACTACCGTAGCAATGGCCGTATCACAATTTGTCGGGTTCAGTTTCTCACAGATGCTGTAAGTCACTTCATAAGTACCTGCCGGCGTGTTTGGAGCTACCGTGATTGTACCGTCAGGATTCAATGTCAATCCTGTTGGAACAGTTACTCCTGTTAAATTCACGTCTGACAAGACAACCGGTGTTCCGTTTAGGGTATCGTTTGCCAAAACAGTTGGCGTTGTACCTCCGTCTTTTCCGTTAGGAACAGTAGAATTATCTGCCACTGCATCAATTGGAGCCTGACCAACCACTACCGTAGCAATGGCCGTATCACAATTTGTCGGGTTCAGTTTCTCACAGATGCTGTAAGTCACTTCATAAGTACCTGCCGGCGTGTTTGGAGCTACCGTGATTGTACCGTCAGGATTCAATGTCAATCCTGTTGGAACAGTTACTCCTGTCAAGTTCACGTCTGACAAGACAACCAGTGTTCCGTTTAGGGTATCGTTTGCCAAAACAGTTGGCGTTGTGCCTCCGTCTTTTCCGTTAGGAACAGTAGGATTATCTGCCACTGCATCAATTGGAGCCTGACCAACCACTACCGTAGCAATGGCCGTATCACAATTTGTCGGGTTCAGTTTCTCACAGATGCTGTAAGTCACTTCATAAGTACCTGCCGGCGTGTTTGGAGCTACCGTGATTGTACCGTCTGGATTCAATGTCAATCCTGTTGGAACACTTACTCCTGTCAAGTTCACGTCTGACAAGACAACCGGTGTTCCGTTTAGGGTATCGTTTGCCAAAACAGTTGGCGTTGTACCTCCGTCTTTTCCGTTAGGAACAGTAGAATTATCTGCCACTGCATCAATTGGAGCCTGACCAACCACCACCGTAGCAATGGCCGTATCACAATTTGTCGGGTTCAGTTTCTCACAGATGCTGTAGGTCACTTCATAAGTACCTGCCGGCGTGTTTGGAGCTACCGTGATTGTACCGTCAGGATTCAATGTCAATCCTGTTGGAACTGTTACTGCTGTCAAGTTCACGTCTGACAATACAACCGGCACTCCGCTTAGGGTATCGTTTACTAAAACGGTTGGCGTTGTACCTCCGTCTTTTCCGTTAGTCGCCGTATAGTTATCAGCCACTGCATCAATTGCATCAGTTAAAATTGTAGTTGTACAGCCTGTAGGGTTTGTACATACAGGGTCTGGATTACCAGGATTATTTGGATCCTCAGGCGTGGTTTTTGTCGGTGGAATGTTATCCACTGTGGCCGTTGCCTGATTCGATACCGTAGTAATTCCTGTCAAGTCATTGGCTACTTTCACTATAAAACTATAGCTGCTTGTGTCTCCAACGGCAAGATTACTGCCTGTAAAACTAACTGTTTGGGTCGCACTGTCATAGCTGCCGCCACTTACATAAGTCGTATTGGCTGGCACTACATCGCTGATGCTGATGTTGTTCAACACTAAGCTTCCTGTATTTTTAACTTTAATCGTATAAGTCAAGTTCTCGCCTGCTTCTACCTTACCGTTACCGCTGGCATCGGCTACACTCTTAACTGTCACGAAAGATTTAACACCGTCCGTTGGTATGTCGGTCGGACAACCTGCAACGTTTGTACACACAGGGTCCGGATTACCTGGATTATTTGGATCCTCAGGCTTGGTTTTTGTCGGCGGGATGTTGTCCACTGTGGCCGTTGCCTGATTTGATACCGTAGCAATTCCTGTCAAGTCATTGGCTACTTTCACTATAAAACTATAGCTGCTTGTGTCTCCAACGGCAAGATTACTGCCTGTAAAACTAACTGTTTGGGTCGCACTGTCATAGCTGCCGCCACTTACATAAGTCGTATTGGCTGGCACTACATCGCTGATGCTGATGTTGTTCAACACTAAGCTTCCTGTATTTTTAACTTTAATCGTATAAGTCAAGTTCTCGCCTGCTTCTACCTTACCGTTACCGCTGGCATCGGCTACACTCTTAACTGTCACGAAAGATTTAACACCGTCCGTTGGTATGTCGGTCGGACAACCTGCAACGTTTGTACACACAGGGTCCGGATTACCTGGATTATTTGGATCCTCAGGCTTGGTTTTTGTCGGCGGGATGTTGTCCACTGTGGCCGTTGCCTGATTTGATACCGTAGCAATTCCTGTCAAGTCATTGGCTACTTTCACTATAAAACTATAGCTGCTTGTGTCTCCAACGGCAAGATTGCTGCCTGTAAAACTAACTGTTTGGGTCGCGCTGTCATAGCTGCCGCCGCTTACGTAAGTCGTATTGGCCGGCACTGCGTCGCTGATGCTGATGTTGTTCAGCACTAAGCTTCCTGTGTTTTTAACTTTAATCGTATAAGTCAAGTTCTCGCCTGCTTCTGCCTTACCGTTTCCGCTGGCATCGGCTACGCTCTTAACGGTTACGAAAGATTTAACACCGTCCGTTGGTATGTCGGTCGTACAGCCTCCAGGGCTTGTACATACAGGGTCCGGATTACCAGGATTATTTGGATCCTCAGGCTTGGTTTTTGTCGGTGGAATGTTGTCCACTGTGGCCGTTGCCTGGTTCGATACCGTAGTAATTCCTGTCAAGTCATTGGCTACTTTTACTATAAAACTATAGCTGCTTGTGTCTCCAACGGCAAGATTACTGCCTGTAAAACTAACTGTTTGGGTCGCGCTGTCATAGCTACCGCCACTTACATAAGTCGTATTGGCTGGCACTACGTCGCTAATGCTGATGTTGTCCAGCACTAAGCTTCCTGTATTTTTAACTTTAATCGTATAAGTCAAGTTCTCGCCTGCTTCTGCCTTACCGTTTCCGCTGGCATCGGCTACGCTCTTAACGGTTACGAAAGATTTAAAATCATTAATTGTCACCTGAACTGTATTAGAAGCAGTACAACCATTTGCATTGGTTACTGTGTATGTAATATTAGCTGTTCCCGCTGTAACACCGGTTACTGTACCTGTTGCGTTAACAGGTGCTATTGCTATATTATCACTACTCCATACTCCTCCTGCAGGACTACCTGTAAGTGTTACATTACCACCCACATTGATGGAAGTTGAACCACTTGCTGTTACAACTGGTTGAGCAGGTGATGCCGGCTGTGCATTTACTGTTACACTTGCAGATGCAGGTGATGTACAGCCTGATACTTTATCGGTAATGGTTACCGTATAGTTTCCTTCCGGTGCTGTTACCAATCCTGTTGATGATACCGTTACACCTGTTGCTGATGGAAAAGCATAAATGTAAGTTGCTGCATCATAATTGTTAATTTGGAATATACCATTTGGAACTGCACAAGTTGGCTGTGTCACAACTCCTAAACTTGGTGCTGCTGGCTGCGAATTTACTGTAACTAATTGTGTTGCAGTAGCAGTACAGCCGTTATTATCAACAGTATAAGATATTATTGTCGTACCTGCTGCTACAGCTGTTACTAAACCTGTTGCATCAACAGTGGCTACTGCCGGGTTGGATGAGCTCCAAACTCCACCTGGTGTTGCATCGATAAATCGCGTACTAGAATCCGTACACATCACTGCGTCTCCAGCAATTGCAGCTACAACTGGTAAAGGATTTACTATTACCCTGCATGTTTTAACTTCAGGAGAAGAGCAACTTTCGGTGGTAACTCCGGTAATGGTATAGGTAATTGTAATAGGTGTTGAACCTGTATTCGTTTTTACTGCTGAAATATCACCAGTTCCGCTTGTGCCATCATCTGCAGTCCAATTGATAGTGGTTGATGACAATGAAGATGAAAAAGTAATATTTGCCGTTTGTCCGCTACAAATTACACTTTCACACACAGATGGCGTGATAGTCGCTGTAGGGTTAACCGTAACAGTAATTGTCTTGGTATCTGTACAGCCCAAAGAAGATGCTGTTACCGTATAAGTTACCATAATTGGTGTAGAACCATTATTTACTAATTGTTCGTTAATATCGCCCGATCCTACTTCTCCTAAGCTATTCGTCCAGGTAACCTGTGCATTAGCCGGTGTAGGAGTAAAAGAAGCGGTAAAAGTACTACCATTACACTGTGTTAATGAGGATGTTGTGTACGTAAGACTGACACCTGGGTTCACTGTCACCTGTACAGGTTTAATACCAACACCTCCAGCACTGCTGGATGCTTTAATATAATAAGTTCCGCTTACACTCACTGCATTAGGATTGCTTAATGCAATTGTTCCCGCCGCATCAGTAAAGTAAGTATAGGTTAACCCTGTTTCGCTGCCTGCAGTTATTGTTGCAGCTGTAAGATCTACCGTAGCCGGAGAACATACTGCTGGCGGATTGGCAATTAGGAAAGAAGATAATGGAATATCCTGACTTACATTTCCTAATACCGTAACATTGCTCTTACTATTAGTAGTAAATCCTGAAGCTGTTGCCACAATATCCACAACTGTGCCCTCCGGAATACCTGGGAAACTATAATATCCTGCAGTATCTGTCGTTGTTGTCCATACTGTACCACTACCTTTGTCGGTAGCTGTAACAGTAGCTCCTGCAATAGGGCCTGTAGACGTTGTCTTAGCATTATCATACACCGTTCCAAAAAGACTTGAAGGAAAAGCCTTCAATGCACCAAATGGTGTTGGTTCCTGAGCAACAATATTACCCAGATTAGTTGCCCCATTAAAGTAAGTACCAGTGTAAGCAAAAGAGTTATAAGCTATCTTGTTTGGATCAACTATTGCTCCTGCAGGTACAACATAAGTCATTTCAATATTGATATATTGTCCCGGCAACAAACGATTGGTGCCAAAGTCATACTTGAATGAACCAATCGTATTCATATCTGTTGGTGCTGTTGTAGTCCATGTTGTTGCTGCTCCGGTTCTGCTTATTTCCGGAATAGCCGGATCATTGGTTAATGAATAGTACAGTTTTTGTGTACCATTTAGTGCAGTGTATTCCGTACCATCTGCATTGTATACCTTAACAGTTAACCCGGCGAAATTAGGATCCCACTCCGTGTTCTTAGCAGCACCGGTCAGTAATGTCTTATCTCCGATACGCGGGATAATGTCGAAAAGCTTAAAATTGCTTACATCTACATTTCCTTTGTTTGTAAGTATTACGTTCATCTTGCCTGTACCCCCCGGTGCAATTAAGCCAGGTGTCTCTGTACCATGGTAAACCGCAGGTACATCTGCATTTCCTAAAATTTTAGTATCTGCCGATAAGTTCATGGTCTGAACAACCGTATAGGAACCGCTTGCTCCACTAAAATTGACATGCTGATTGGCAGGATCTCCCGGTACAGTTTGGTCATTAGGATTAGTTAAGTTAAATCCATACATCGCCATCGTTTCGCCTGAAGGTACATTGTCCATCAATTGAAAACGATTATATACATAAGCAGCGCTTGTATTATCGCTCGATTCAGCCGTTTGCGTGATTGAATAGGTACCTATTTTTGTTCCCGACAGAAGTTGGAAGACAACCGGAATTTTAAATCTATAATTTGCATTGTTATGAGGTACAGCATAGTTGGACAATGACGTAAAACGATACATATTGTAATCGCTGCCTTCATGAATGATGTCCATCCGCACCGCACCTTCATCTGTTGCAAACGTTGCACCATCAGTTCCCGAAAAAAGATCTCCATTAGAAACATATTTTAGATTTGGTAACGTTTTGACTACTACAACCGGCTTTTGCCAATCTGATGGAGCAGAATTACTGCTATTTGATCCTTGAATTTCAAAATTGACATTTTGACCCGGAACTAAAGCATTTCCGTTTGGATCCACATTGACCATTTTGCTTTGGGAAAAGTTCCCATAGTCAGAATAACGATGTGTAATACCGGTACTATTTTTCGTTACAAGTACTCCACTCGCATCATTATACGTGAGTGTAAATGGCACCAATATTGTTGTATTGAATGGCATGGATGTGCCATCAGGCCATTTTGCCCCATTCCATGTTTTAACTTGATAGTTTATACCAAAACTATTTTTTGCAGGAAGTACTCCAGGAGCTGTTCCTGTTGTTCCTGTTGGTTGTACATGGACTTCATCAATATATTCATTCCCCCCAAGTATTGGTAAGGCAAAATCAGTACTCTTGTTTATAGAAGTAGACGTGGTTGATCTGGTCACTCCTGTAGTAGCATCCTTAATTACATACCAATACTGAAATTTTGAGGCAGGACTGGCCGCACTCTCTGTATCATTATTAATCTGAATCCAAGCATAATTAATCTTAGCGCTACCAATAGGCTGTTTCCCAATCCATTCAACACCGCCGATATCTCCTGTACCTTGATTACGGGTTGAAGCAACATTTCCGTAAAACCAACCATAAATCGGAAACATATTCGTCAGTGATTTCGAACCATTCGGGCGAACATTGCAATCCGAAAACAAATTACTACCAGATTTATTATATTCATTGTATCTAAAATCCCATACATTAGCCGGGATAATCTGATTGGTAAAAGTGAAAGATTGCTGTACCGTTGCAGCAGATTGCCCATATAAAGCATAACTAAATTCACCAGTAACACGCGCTACATCTCCAACATTCCCCGGGAAAATTATTTGAATATCAGTCTGATAGAAACCTCCATGTGTATTAATACCAGAGTAATGATACTGATTCCATAGAGTGGAATTGGTTGGCAGGTTGTTTGATATAGTTACTCGCCCATCCCCTGCTACTCCTTGGGTCAGTCCTCCTGCATTAACAATTGTTGTTCCCGCGGGAAAATAATAAGTTTCTGTTACTGGAAAGCCAGGATCAAAATTAACTTTATAGTAATTTGTATTAATAACGTTCAGTCTATATGTTACAACAGAACCTATCGGGGTTTGATCAGTTATCGGATTCATTCTCTGATAAGTAATTTCTCGATCATTTGTTGCACTCGTAGCAATCGACCCAGAAGAAACTGTTGTACTAAATGCGGGTGACGCAGTCGATATTGTGGCATCAACTGTGTTCCACATCACTGTACCCGGAAGGACTTTGCGATTATAGGTTTGATTGAATGCAAAGTTTAAATAGATATTTTGGTTCGTTCCTTGTGCCACATTGTCTTTCAATGTAATCTCCACATTGGACCCCACTAAACTCACATTTTGTACCATCGCTGGCCAACCACTCGCCGGATTATCCACGGCTTTAAAACTGTAATAGCCAATCCCGTTGGGTGCTGCTTCCACAGGAATTACAATCTTTCCTCCTGTCACGCCGATTTGATTGACGGTGATGTCTACATTTACTGACAGGTTAGAAACCTGCTCTCCATCAAGTGCAAATGTAGGCGTCGTAGCAGGAGCTGATAGCGACACCGTAATCGGGTTCGCTGCCAGCGCTGCATTAGGCAGAAAAACACATGCGGCAATTAAAAATATAAAGCTTGCTAACTTTATATTCATGTCTTTTAAAATTTTGTTCATTTCCTTATTTATTACTAATTAATTAACCGTTAATGACACGTTCGTAACACTCATACACCCGTCTTTGGTTCCTGTAACCTTAAGGGTATATGAACCTGACGGTACAGCGTTGTTAAATACAACATTATCAGTTCCCGAACCGGTACTTACTACGCTGTTCCCTACAGTATTGATTAACTCCCAACTGATTGCAGTGCCTGACAATACCGAAGTAAGTGTAATGCGTGGCACTTCGAAAGAGCATACTGTAGCCGAAGAAGGCACAGCAATAACCCGAGGTTGAGGAAGTATCGTTACTGTTGCAGTTTCTTGACCAAAACAACTTCCAGCAGCAACTGCTGCATTCAAAAGCACGGTATAAGGCGATGTTCCCTTATTGGTAAGAGTTCCTGTATTGAAAGTAGTCCCTGAACCAGATAACCCTGGATAATTGGATGTCCAAGAAACCACACCTCCATTATCTCCCGAAACGGTTAGCGTTGCCTGATCTCCCGAACAAATTGTTTGAGATGATGGCGTAAGAGCCAATGGAAGAGATGTTATAACGTTTACTGTCGCAGTTGCTGACGGCACAGAAGTACAGCCTGATACTTTATTTGTAAGAGTTACTGTATAGCTTCCCGCTGGTACAGTTACCAATCCTGTTGCCGATACCGTTACGCCTGTTGATGGTGAAACAACATAAGTGTAAGTTGCGGCATCATAATTGTTGATTTGGAAAGTACCGTTTGGTAATGCACAGCTTGTTGGCTGTGTTACAGCTCCTAAACTTGGTGCTGCTGGTGCCGTTGGTGCAGCATTTACTGTTGCACTTGCAGATGCAGGCGATGTACAGCCTGATGCAATATTTGTCATAGTTACCGTATAGTTTCCTGCCGGTGCTGTCACCAATCCTGTTGCTGATACCGTTACGCTTGTTGCTGGTGAAACTGCATAAGTGTAAGTTGCAGCATCATAACTGTTAATTTGGAAAGTACCATTTGGAATCGCACAACTTGTTGGCTGTGTCACTGTACCTAATGTTGGCGCAGTTGGTGCCGTTGGTGCAGTATTTACTGTTGCACTTGCAGATGCAGGCGATGTACAGCCTGATGCAATATTTGTCATAGTTACCGTATAGCTTCCTGCCGGTGCTGTTACCAATCCTGTTGCTGATACTGTTACACCTGTTGATGGGTTAACCACATAAGTGTAAGTTGCGGCATCATAACTGTTGATCTGGAAACTACCGTTTGGTGTTGCACAGCTTGTTGGCTGTGTCACTGTACCTAATGTTGGTGCTGTGGGTAATGAATTTACTGTTACAACAACTGGCTGAATACTACTACAAGTAGCATTACTTCCTTTGATGTAGTAAGTTCCGCTTGTGGCTACTGCATTAGGATTGCTCAACGCAATTGTTCCTGCCGCATCGGTGAAATAAGTATATGTCAATCCTGTATCACTACCCGCTGTAACAGCTGCTGCTGTTAAATCTACTGGAGTAGAAGAACATACTGCTGCCGGATTAACAGTTACAACATTAGGCATAGGATTGATATTAATTCTTACAGAATCATTTACATCTAACCAAGCATTACAACCATTTGACCAAAGTTTAACAGTATATAGACCAGCTTCACTAAGACCTGGAACAATAGTTGTGTCATCTGTAGTGACAACATTGTCTTTATATAAAATACCGTCTTTATATACCCTCAAAACCACTCCCGCTACTGTACCATGCACATGAAGATCAATAGACGGTGTTGGGATTGGGCAAACGCTTACATTTCTTATATCATTGCCAAAGTCGATAGTTGCCAAAGTAGTACAAGGACAATTAGCCCCGTCATTATTGGCTAATATACTCAACGTAGATATTTTAGTTGCTGTATAAGGAGCGTTTTTAGCTAATCTATATAATCCACCAGTTTTATTACCATAAACATACATTACATCATAAGCATCCCTAAAAATAGACCCGCTGGTTCCTTCAGAATTTAAACCGGATGTTCCTGGGTCCACTACTGTGTTTCCTACTATAGCACCTGTTGTCGAATTGAATTCAAAAAGTCTGGTTGGAGCCCCAACTGACACAGCTTTAATTGTGTTTGAGCTTTGATCAAATATCCAGTCATACAAAGCATAACCCGCACCATTCCCAAGTTGTGTGCTTCCAGCATAAGTAGGTGTACCATTATTTATATTTACTTTATAGTAGTTTTTACCTTGCTGATTGTATAGATATATATTTCCATTTTTATCAAAACTGCCACAAATAAATGAAGCATAGCTACTCGTTTCATTATTACTTGCACCTGCAGAAGGCGTATTAGGCAATCCCGTTACTTTATAAAATTGGGCCTTACCAGCCGTATCAATTTTTGCCAAGTAACCATAACCTACCGGAGCCCACAAAAAGTTATCCTTTTCATTGTATGCTAATGCATTATAGGTTGTTTTTGCTTTTCCCAATGGGCTATTCGGCAACGCTGCAATCAATGTTGTTGTGCCTGTTCTTGCATCAAAAGAATAAAGGTTGTTATCTCCAACCATATATCCAAGTGCACCGCACTCAAACGGAAGTACTCCACTTCCATTAACAATAATATTCACCGTGTATGATGCACTACAGCCACTCGCATTTGTAACTGTGTATATAATATTTGCAGAACCAACTGCAACTCCAGTCACCACACCAGTACTCGCATTTACTGTTGCTACACTAGTGTTATCACTGCTCCATACTCCTGCCGAAGGCGTACCTGTAAGTGTAGTTGTTGCACCTTGATTAATCGAGATTGAATCTGCAGGACCTACAGAAGGTACAGCAGGTAGTGCATTTATGGTTACTACCTGTGTTGCTGTTGCAACGTAACCATTATTATCTACAGTATAAGATATTGTTGCTGTACCCACTGACACACCCGTAACTAAGCCTGTTGCGTCTATAGTTGCTACTGTATTATCAGATGAACTCCAAACTCCACCTAGAGTGGCATCGCTTAATTGTGTTGTAGAATTTACACACGCTGATGCTGTTCCTGTAATCACTTCAGAATCAGGCAAAATTGTAACTGTAAAAGTCTTTGCTGTTCCAGGACAACCCGAAGCTGTAGTTGGCGTTACTGTAATGTTTGCAACAATAGGTGTTGAACCTGAATTTGTACCTGTAAATGAAATTGATCCCGTACCGCTTGCCGCCAAACCAATTGCTGTATTATCATTTGTCCAGTTATAAGTAGTAGCAAAGTCTACAGAAGTAGTTGCATCACTGTATTTTTTTGCAGCTATACCCGTTATCGGAATATTAATTGCCAAATTTTTATGGACAATTACATTAGCAACTGTATTAACAGACGATTTGTCTAATACATCAAGATGCACTTTTATTGGATCTGATGTACAAGTTGTGTTACTTACTGTAACATAATAATCTCCCGCCATAGCAGGTGTAGCACCACCTAAGTTTTGTTGTTTACCCGAATGTGTAGAACCATCAGGATAAGTCCAGGTATAAGCAGTACCGCCCAGAGCATTAATATCCAATTTTACAGGATCTCCTATACACTCTATATCTTTTGCAGGATTATTATTTATGGTCGCCATCAGGTTAGATGTTACTATTACGACTTGAGTAGTAACAGTACCACAAACTGTTTCTCTAATTTTTACAGAATAAGTACCAACATTTACATTTCCGAATCTATTTGATGATTGCCATGAAGCTCCATTATCAATACTGTATTCTAAAGTAGCTCCACTAACAACTGTTGAAGCCTCAACTACAACATCTCCTTTTCCTGAAGGATCACATGCAAAACCACCACTGTTTAAAGCATCAAACCCTATTGCACTTGATGCAGTAAAAGTAAATGGATCCAAATCGAGGACACGACAAGTTCCCGTTGAACCAATAACTCGTAAAGCAAGCGTGTAAGTACCATAAGGCATGTTTGTAAAGGTAGTCGCACCAGATGTAACCGCTCTTGTAGTACCTGCAGTTGTCCCCGGCCCACTTATTATAATAAGCTCATATCTCGATAAAGAGTCATATACACCATTTACAGTAAAGTTGAAAGAACCACATATTGCTGTCTTTGTAATGTCAGTCACAACAGGTTTAAGTCCGCTAGAGGTAACATTCACTGTTTTTCCATCATAACATCCTCCCGCAGTTGGAGTTTTCACCATCAGAGTATAGTGTCCTCCCGGCCAATTATTACTCGATGGACTAAGTGTAAATTCAGGGATAAAGTCTCCTCCACCACCCCAAGGATTCAATCGCCCTGTGTATCCTACAGGAACCAGGGGATTATCAGAAGCTGTAACCACATAAGTCAGACCTGCACTAAAAGGAGGTATTCCTTTTATAGTTACAAACATTCTATAACTTTCATTATACCTGCAATTATCCGCATCACTAGCTCTAAAGCTTAAATTTTTTTCTCCATTTGTAAGATCTTTAGTAAAATCTAAAGTGTTACCTGGCCATGTTTTTCCGTCATTATCAATAATTTTCCAATCTACATGAGTGTTTGGAGTAAAATCCAAAGTCTTCAAAACACTACTTGTAGCAATTACTGTTTTAGTATTTTCCGGATGAAGACCGCTTGTATCTGTAAAAACAAAAGTAGCAGGATATGAAATTAAACTATAGCCTTGGTAAGTTATCTGTGCCGTTCCACAAGAAGCGGTAACGTTTACGATCGGCAGAGTCTGATAAACATCAAGTTCTTTAACCGAATTATCACAAATATTTCTAAGACAAAGTTTAAGAGTATGCCCCAATACATTATCACCCGGAGGAAGATTAATCGTTACATTAGTAATTGGTTGTTCGGGATACGTAATTCCTGTGGTAACATCTTTTATATATATAGTAAAGAATTGCTGTTCAGCAGTTGTCATATAAATATATCCAGCTTTAAAAAAAGTAGCAGTTACAACTTTATATCCTCCCGCGGCGGTAGCCGGGTTTTGAAGCAGTAGTTCCCTTTGGTTTACTGTATATGCAGAAGCCGATACAGGCGTTTGTATAGTATAAGATCCTGTAGTATTTGCAACTACTGCTGAGGAACAGGTATTATCTTTTACCCAGAATTTATAAGAACCCGCTGCCAAGCCCGTAAATGTTGCCGAAGCCTGATAAGTCGCAGGTTCAGTATTTTGTGCAACAGGCGTAATCCCGTAACCATAATTACCGCTGCCACCAGTTGCAACTACTGTTAAACTCCCCAAGTCTGTAGGACACGCGACTTTGGTAACAGGAGAAACCGATACCGTAAGAGGAGTATAATTAACAACAGTAGTTACATTCGTCGAGGTAACGATTGTACTGTCATCATTATTACCTCTAGCCTTTACCGTATAAGTGCCGGCCGGTAAATTAGTAAAATTGCCAGAGGAATCCCATCCGGAGCCTGCAAAAGGCCTTACGATCGTCGATCCTGACAACAATTGAAAACCAACAGGTCCTGCCAAACCAGACGTTGTCGCAACAACACTAGTTTCATTAGGACAGTTGGAATTTGTTCCTGTAGCATTGACGGTTTGTGCAAAAACACTCCCCCCCATAAAACTAACTACAGAAAACAGAAACAGCACCAAAAATTTAATTTTTAATTTCATGATTATATTTAAGTCTGATTAATTAACTGTTAATGATACGTTTGTAACACTTGTATCACCAACATGAGTTTTCGGCATTGTTTCAAATGCATTTGCTTGTACAAACAAGTTCTTTTTGAAAAAATTGAGAACTTGAAAGGCGTAAAGAAATAAGAAGAGTACAATTTTTGTTTTCATAATTTTTTTTTAAAAAATATTATTTAAATTCTAACATAAAGGCTCTGTAAAAGAGCTTAATATTTTTTTTTTGCAAAGATAGATTGACTCAGATCCTGCATCTGTAGACCAATTTATTTTTAAATTGTAGTACTAGTTCTACAATTTAAAAAACAATTGCATCCCCACTTTAAAAAGAAACTGATTAAGCTAATTATATTGGAAGTTGGTAATTTTTGTAGTAAAATTTTATTCTTATTTTTAGAATAAGAATCCATTTATACCAGACTGTTTTTTAAAATTTGAATAATTGCTACTATTAAAATTTAGCTCTAACAAGCATATAGCCATTAATTTAATAACCTTACCTAATATCTACTGGACTTAGGAGTAAAGATTTAGTTAGAGGTATTGCAAAACAGTAACACATTTTAAAAACGTATATTTTCTTTATTAAAGCATGCTAATTCCTTATTAAAGCATGTTGTCAACTAACAAGAATAACTTTTTTATGGTGTATATATCTTCTTTTGATCTATGCTCTTTTAAGAGCCAAAATAATTGCTTGCTCAATATCAGATCCAGTAGCAGCCTTATTCAAATAGCCATTAGCGCCAGCTTCAAAATATGGTAGAGATTGAGAGCTTTCCTCTAAAGCCGAAAAAATTAAAATCTTAATTTCTGGCTGTATTTTTTTAACAGTTGGAATTATGCCTAAACTTACGCCATCTGGAAAATTGATATCTAAAACTATTAAATCAATTTTCTCTTTTTCTACTAGTTGTATTAAGTCTAAAAAAGTTGCCGCTTCATGCACTACTACAGAATCATAGGTGTTTTTAATAAAAAAACTCAATCCATTTCTGACAATATTATTGTCATCTGCAACTACAAAAGTTTTATTGCTAATCATATTCATTTAAATTTATAAGATTGTACTACGATATTAGAATCTCTTTTTTAGATTCCTTATCAAGATTGATATCTCGTACCTGTAGGAAAAGATTAAAACTTATGGTCGTGCCTTTATTTAATTCACTTTCAACATGAATATCACCTCCAAATAATTCAACAAACTCTTTACACAGATTTAACCCCAATCCTAGTCCAAGATTATGCACTTTATCTGAAACTTCACCCTGATAATAGGCTTCAAAAACATTTTTCAAATCTTCTGGCGGCATTCCGATACCATTATCTTTAATTTTTACTTTTAATTCATAGCTGTCTAACGTTACAGGACTACAACATACAAAAACTTCAATTATTCCTTTATTGGTAAATTTATTTGCGTTGCCTATAATATTGTAAAAAAGTTCTTGAATTTTTATTGCATCACTGCTTACAACCAGATCTGAAAATATATTCATCTCTAACTTAAATATGTTTCCTTTATCTTGCACTAAACTTGCCAATCCATTTAAAATTTGGGTCAATTCTTTTTTCAAATTAAATTTTGCTTTATTTAAAACAAGATTTTTTCCTTCATTTTTTGAAAAATTCAGTATTTGGTTAACTAATAAAGAAAGTGATTTTGTTGTAAATTGAATTGCATTTACTGATTCTCGAAGGTCTACATCTTTAATCTGCTTACTTATCGCACTTAAATAAATTGAAATAATATGTAAAGGAGAACGGACTTCATGGGCAATCATACCTACAATCCTGCCTTTAAACTTAAGATTTTGCTCGATCTTTCTTTGCATGGTTTGAAGACGCTCATTATCAATATAAGCAAGACGAGTAAAAAAGACCAATGCACCTGAAACTAAAATCATTAAAGACAATAAGCCAATGTTGGTATAACTTCTGGAGTCAATATTTTCTGCATATTGTTTTTTAAACTCGGCTATTGTATTGTCTTCAACTGAATTTAGAATTCTTGTATAATTATTTAGCAGTATCCCAAGTTCATTAAGCGTTCTCTCATAGTTTTCTAAAATTATGCCATTAATTTTCTTCAATCTTTCAGTCTCTTTCTTATATTTTTCAAATTCATTTTGATAATAGCTATTATTTTTTTTGAATATGTGGCTTACCTGATCTTTTATATCCCCAGAACTTACTTTATCACCATATTTCATCGTCATAATAAAATTCATTCGCTCTTTTTGAACAGCGGTTTTACCATTGATGGCGTCGGATAGTCTTCCTAAAAATTTCTTTTTAACAACACTATCAACCTCATAATGCGACTCAACATGGATGCTATTTAAAATCTCTTTATAGCTAAGCGGTGTCATATTCTCAGATTTGCCTCTAAAATCCCGACGAAGCAGAACCTGTCTGTTATTAAGGGAGTCAATCTTAGAATTAAAACCATAAAAAAAATCCTTATAGTTTTTTTTTCTGCTTACTTCACTATAAAAATCTTTATTAGTTTTTGTAAAATCCGACAACCCCTTTACGTGTTCTTTTAGCTTCTCCAAATGAGCATAATATTGCTTCAAATAAACTTCATTTTTTGAGTAAGCATACATCCTAAATTTTCTCTGCATAGCTATAAACTCTCCCTGCACCTGAAA